>JAKSRU010000015.1 GCA_024403475.1 Lachnospiraceae bacterium
TAGTTAATAAAACTTACTGCTCTACGGGATATACAGAAGCCTGCTTCTTATCTCTTCCCTTTCTTTCGAAACGAAGAACACCATCGGTCAAAGCAAACAGAGTATCATCTCCGCCGATTCCAACATTCACGCCGGGGTGAATCTTAGTTCCGCGCTGTCTGTAGAGAATGTTACCAGCCTTAACGAACTGTCCGTCAGCGCGCTTAGCACCTAATCTCTTTGACTCGGAATCTCTACCGTTCTTGGTAGAACCAACACCCTTTTTATGAGCGAAAAACTGAAGGTCAAGTCTCAGCATTTTATCTTACCTCCTTGAAATTTACTGTTAAATATTTCTTACCATACTGTTCACTCAGATTCTTCAATGATAATGCATAAGCATCTATCAATAAAATCGAACCTTCTTTTAATGTGGAATTAATCTCACATCTTAGAAATCCATCTTCAGCATTCTGAGTAACGGTAAGTTGCTCGCCAGCCAACTCTTCCAAGCCATTTACCACATTTTCGGTAAGCGCTGAAATCGCTGCGCATAAGATATCGGGTTCATAACCACCTAATCTCTTTTTGGCGTAGCCTGCATGACCAAAACATGTGAATGAAATATAGCCATGCTCATTTTTTTCAAAAGTGACTGTAGTCATTAGCCTTAAGCCTCGATCTTTTCGATCTTAACCTGAGTATAAGGCTGTCTGTGACCGTTCTTCTTGTGGTATCCGGACTTTCTCTTGTAGTGGTAAACGATTACCTTCTTTTCCTTGCCCTGAGCTACAACTGTTGCAGAAACCTTAGCACTTGCAACATCTGCGCCAACCTTAAGAGTTCCGTCACTTACTGCAATAACGTCTAAAGAAACAGTGTCACCTTCAGCTGCATCGATCTTCTCGATGTTTACAAGATCACCCTCTGAAACCTTATACTGCTTTCCACCAGTAGCAATAATAGCGTACATAAATAGGCACCTCCTTTTTCATGATATGGCCATGAAGTATGCATTAGGCCTTTGAATAAATCGCTAACTATGGTGGCTACATATAAATGTAACGCTTCTACCTCGCTAAGCGGCATACTCAGATATCATAACAGAGGTGCCTCTAAAAGTCAAACTATTTTTACGAATATTTTTAACTTTTTTGTATATATTTCACAGAATAATTACTTATCATTATTCTCTCTATAAATCTCAAAATCTTCAACATACTGTTTAATGAGATTTACACATCCATCTATGCCAAGCTTGCTTGAATTGATACACAAATCATAGCTGTCTGCGCGTCCCCATTTCTTAGATGAATAATAATTGTAATAGCTCTGACGCTGCTTATCCTTTTTATTAATCATATCCTTAGCTTTTGCTTCTGTAAGATCAAATCTCTCCATTATTCTCTTAATCTTGCATTTTTCATCGCCAAAGATAAACAAATTCAAAACATTGTCAAAATCAGCAAGTGCATAGTCAGCACAACGGCCTACAATTACACAGGGACCTTCACTGCCAATCTTCTTGATAGTATCGAACTGAGCCAAAAATACTTTATGGCTAATAGGCATATCCGAATATGAATTCGAATTATATCCAAAAGAATAAGTGTCCATTACAAGATTATATAAAAACGAATTTGTAGGACGCTCATCATGGTTAATCAACATCTCTTCACAAAATCCGCTTTCCTTGGCAGCTCTGGTAAGAAGCTCCTTGTCATAGCAAGGTATTCCCAGTGCTTCAGCAACCTTTAATCCAATCTCACGTCCGCCGGAGCCAAACTGTCTTCCGATTGTAATAATTGTATTCATGACAAACCACCTTTCCGGGCGAACCCAACAGCTAAATTTATATAAATTATATGATATTATCACTAATTTTTCAATTAAATATGGCTATTATTTGTCAAAAAATACAATTATGCGACTATTTATTCAATATTTCCAGTAAATGAGTGAAATATTCAGGCAAAGGAGCATCTGTTTCAATATACTCGCCTGTTCTCGGATGCACAAAGCCTAATGTTTTTGCATGCAAGCACTGACCATTAAGGTTATATGGCCATTTAGCAGAAGTATATACAGAATCTCCTAAAAGCGGATGACCAATTGACGCCATATGTACTCTTATCTGATGTGTTCTTCCGGTTTCAAGTTTGCACTCAACATAAGTGTAGTCCTTAAACCTCTCAATCACTTTATAATGAGTAATCGCTTTTTTACCATCAAAGGATATCGCCATCTTTTTTCTATCATTAGGATTTCTTCCGATAGGCTTGTCTATAGTGCCCTCATCATCCTTCATTCTGCCGATAACAATAGCTCTGTAGCATCTGGTTATAGAATGCTCCTTAAGCTGTTCTGCAATAGAATTATGAGAAAAATCATTCTTACAGGCAATTACAGAACCCGTGGTATCCATATCAATTCTATGAACAATTCCCGGTCGCAAAACACCATTTATTCCTGACAAGCTGTCACCGCAATGATACATCAATGCATTTACCAATGTTCCCGAATAATGTCCTGCAGCAGGATGGACAACCATTCCCTTAGGCTTATTAACAATAATCAGGTCGTCATCCTCATATATAATATCCAATGGAATATTCTCCGGCTCAATATCAGGTGCAAATGCAGGTGGTATTTCAAACACTACCTCATCGCCTTCCTTTACGCTATAGCTCGATTTAACACATACTCCATTTACGAGAACGCTTCCATCCTTAATAAGCTTCGACACATATGATCTTGTTACATTTTCTGCAAGAAGGGGAATGCATTTATCAATGCGTTCCCCTTCCATCTCTTCTGATATAATAAAATTCATTATTCCTCTTCAGCCTTATTCTTTTTCTCAAATATTCTAAGAAAATCCAGGTCCTTTTCATTATAAACAAATATAAACAGAAGGAACAAGCCGATCACACCAATCACAACGCAGATGTCTGCAAAATTAAATATCGGATATGATCTCCAAAAATCAAAGCCAAGATAATCAACAACATAGCTCTGCTTGATTCTGTCAATCATATTGCCGATTCCACCTGCAATAACAAGTGAAAACAAAATATTTGCAGGGATAAACTTCTTACCAATAGGAAGCTTAAACATTACAAATGCAATCAAAGCCATAAACAGAATACTTATAAGTACCAAGAGCCACTTCTGATTTTGGAAAGAGCTGAACGCCGCACCGGTATTTTTAAGATATATTAAATATATAAAACCCGGAATAAACTTATGCTCTTTTCCATCAGCTAAAACTTCTACAACCTTTGATTTAATGATTTGATCTAAAACAATAAGAATCGCCGCTATAATTGCATCAACACACAGCAATATTGCTTTTGTCTTTTTCTTAGACATAGCTTAGTCTCCGTTCTCTTCATCAAAATTAATTTCATTAAGTGCTGCTATTATTTCATCATCAGTTACAGTTGTATCAATAACAGCCTTACCGATTTTCTTAAGAAGGATAAACTTCAAAGTTCCGCTATCCATCTTTTTATCAGACTTGGTCAATTTTAATACTTCCTGAACATCAATATTATCGATAGAAATAGGCAGATTGAAAGGAACAAACATATCTCTTATTTCGTAATACTCTTCCATTGAAAGCATTTCTTTTTTCCAAGATATATATGCAGCACATACGCAACCAAGAGCCACACATTCGCCATGGTACATCTCAAAATTCATATACTTTTCGATGGCATGACCTATTGTGTGTCCGAGATTAAGAAGTGCTCTGTCGCCCTTCTCTGTGGGGTCCTTTTCCACAACCATTCTCTTAATATTTGTGCAACGAACAACAAGTTCTTCCAAAACCTCCATATCCTTGCCGCAAATCTCATACATATTATCAATTAACCATTCATAATAAATGGAATCTTTAATAAGCGCGCTCTTCATAACCTCAGCAAAGCCTGAAAAGAACTGTCTGTCAGGCAATGAGTTAAGAACACTCAGATTCATGTAAACAAGTTTAGGCATTTTGAATGCACCGACCATATTCTTATAGCCGTCAAAATCAACACCGGTTTTACCGCCTATAGAACTGTCACACTGTGAAAGTAAGGTGGTAGGTACCTGTATAAATTCAATGCCTCTAAGATAGGTTGCTGCAGCATATCCTGTCATATCACCGATAACACCGCCACCAAGTGCCAGAAGCATATCCTTTCTGTCAAACTTTTCTTCGATCAAAAACTTATAAATTTCTTTGATATTATCAAGATTCTTATTTTCTTCACCTGCAGGAACTACAAACTTAACTGCCTTCTTACATTTTCCGTCAAGAAGCTTAAGTACTTCCTCGCCATATAAAGGATCAACATTGGAATCAGTAACAATACAAATTCTTTTGCCGAGAGCCTCAATACCCTCAATTTCTTCAATAAGCTTGTCAAAGCTATTGGTATAAACAATATCATAGCAAGGCTTATTCTTATAATTAACTGTCATTCTCTGTGACATATACAACTCCAATCATTTCACAGAATAACCATTCCACGAAAACTTTATTTTATCTAAAAAAACGAGCAGGCTTAACCTACTCGAAAATAAGGGAACTCCCCTAAGGAAGTTCCCGTTAATAATATTTTCAAAAGCAGATTAAACAGGGAAATCCTTGCCAATAGGAACTGAAGGATCATCTGCATTATTATCTCCTGAAATATTAACATTCTGAGGAGTAACTACATATACATACTTAGAAATCTTCTCAAGACGTCCGTCAAGAGCATAAGTTGCACCGGTAATAAGATCGAAAATTCTCTGAGCAAGATCCATCTCAATACCTTCAAGGTTCATGATAACGCTCTTGTTCTCAAGAAGAGAATCAACAATTGTAGTAGCTGCATCAAGTGACTTAGGATAATAAATTGAAACTTCCATGTTTTCGGTGCCTTTCTTTGAATTATTCTTTGCAGTAGTTTTACCGGGAGCCCAAAAACTTTTGCTCATCTTCTTAGGTTCGCTCTCATAATCATCTGCTGAATTTGAAGAATCCTTGCGTGAAGACTTTGAAGCCTTTACAGGTGCTTCATATTCAGGATCATCATATCCATCATAATCATCTTCATAATCGTCATCATCATTATTCATCTTAAAGGCGCTAAGAATGCCGTCAAACTTACCCATTATTCAAAATCCTCCACATAATCATTTATTATAATTTCTGGCTCCAAAAATACCGGTACCTACTCTCAACAAAGTAGCCCCTTCCTGAGCCGCCACAATATAATCGCCTGTCATTCCCATCGACAAAACGCTCATATTAACATTATCAATGTTTTGCGCATTGATGTCAACAGACAATTTCTTCAACTTCACAAATACTTGACGATTATCTTCCGAATTTTCAACATATGGTGCCACAGTCATCAATCCGTGAATCTTTATATTAGGTAATTGAGCCGCCTGTTTTACAAGTTCAATAGTTTCCTCAAGCGATCCGCCCCATTTACTCTCCTCTCCGGCTACATTAACCTCAAGAAGAATGTTGGAAACCACATTATTCTTAACAGATTCTTTGCTTATCTCTTCTGCGAGTCTTAATGAATCCACACTATGAATAAGATGAACCTTGCCAACTATGTACTTAACCTTATTGCGCTGCAAATGGCCAATCATATGCCATCTGACATCCGCAGGCATCTGAGGAATCTTATCAACCAGCTCCTGTACATAATTTTCACCAAAGTCTCTTGCACCTGCATTATATGCTTCCATAAGCTCATTTACAGGCTTGGTTTTACTGACAGCAATAAGTGTAACCTCATCTCTGTTTCTGCCTGTATCAGCACAGGCTTTATCGATATTTTCTTGTACTGCTTTATAATTTTCACCAATCATTAATTTGACTTACTGATAAACTGATCATCATCAACTGTATCAGCATCAAGTGCAATGTAATCGTACACTCTTAATCCGTATGTGGTATTAGATTTTACGATAGCATATTCCTCATTCTGATACAGGATGGTAATCTGCTTAAAATCAGCATATCCTTTGTTTATATTATATACACCGATTAACGTACCTCTTTCTTTTACTACAAAGGTAGTTTGATCGGTTCCAAACAACAAATCACCGGCAGATAATACAGACTCATCAACATAGTACGCGCCTATATTTGCATCATAGTAATATACCTCAAGCTTTACAACGCTGACAGACTTACTTCCGTCTTCATTATAAACCTGCATGGCCACACCATAATCACCATTTTCATCTTCAGTAACATAATTACTGTCAATAAGGAAAAACTCTTTTTCAGCTATTGCAGAGGAAGGTATCTTTAAGCCACTTTCATTCTTTAACAAAAGCTCTACATCAAGGTATCTTTCATCAACAAAGCTAATCATAGAATTGGTAAAGGTAAGCTGAGCATAAATACCATCAGCGTTATGAAGAATGTTTACCTTTCCCCAGCTCTCATCCTGGTTTTTCAAAAACTTTACCAGAACATAATCCTCTTCCAAAAGCTCCTCAGCAAATGCTTCATCAACAGGAAATACAATAGACCAATCGTCATCTAAAGAAAGCTTATATATCTGTTCATCAATACCGCGAAGCTCATTGCTTAACAGCTGAGTTTTATTGTAATCTTTTTCATTAAAGCAATCTTTATTGATATCATCAAATTTAAGCTGCTCATATCCGTCATACCAATATGCTACAATACCGGTATTACCCGAATAAATATACTTAAAGGTCAGACTCGAACCGTTAGTAGCTCCGTCCATATTGTTCAAAAGCTTTGTATTGGCAAGCTTTGATACCGTATTTTTTAAGCTGTACTTAAAATCGTATACAGAATCAAAATCGGTATTATCATAGCTATGCACAAAATTGATAATATCAGTTCTAAAATCAGCAAGCTCTTTATCAGTAAGGGTATTCTCACCAAGTGACTGAGCTTCAATATAATCGCTCAAATTACCTGATTCATCAACTAAATACACCAAATCACCTACTGCAACTCTTTGACCTTCTCTGGCAATAAAATTAACATATCCGGCAGTAGGATTAGAAATAATCTTCTCATCTCTTACAGCAATTGCACGATAAATTGTACTTGATGCAAGAGAACCCTCCACAACCTGATATCTGACTGTATGAGTAGTTCTCAAATAATTAATCATTACAATCACACCATACAGAAGGACACCGCAAAACAGTATGAAAAATATAGTTATTGATTTAGATTTCTTTTGCGGAAAGGACAGTATCTTTCCGCTTTCATTTTCTTCCTGTCTTTTCAAAGTAAACCTCTTATATATTTCCAAGTAATGAATTCATATTATTATATAGCGAATCAGTGCTTTCGGATTTCAAGACAACCGAAATATACGGAGCACCGTTTATATCCTTTGACAATATAATCAGACAATGACCGGCTGCGCTGGTAGTTCCTGTCTTTCCACCTATTACAGTAGTATTTACAGGTGCCGCATGTTTACCGGTAATATATCCGTTAGTATTATTAACCTGTAAATGAACATCCTGCCCATTCATACTCTTATAAGTAGTTTCGAAGCTTGGCATAGATATAATCTCGACAAAATCTTCGTATTTTATACACTCATTAAAAATAAGATATAAATCATATGCAGTTGTATAATGTTCCGGGTTTGACAATCCGTGAGGATTCATAAAATGAGTGCCTGTAGCACCTAAATTCTTTGCTTCCTCATTCATCATATCAACAAAGCGATTGACGTCTCCGCCTCCCAAGTTATCAGCGATCAACAGAGAAACATCATTAGCAGAATATAAAAGCATTATTCTGAGTGCCTGATTCAAGGTCATCGAATCCCCCGGCTTTATACCGGCAAGCTGTGCACCGCTCTCATGGACAACAACAGCATCAGTAGCTACCAAAATCTGCTCCATATCACCATACTTAAGAGCAACCAAAGCTGTCATTATTTTAGTTAAACTTGCAGGATAAAGCTGTTCAAAAGCATTTTTTGAGTATATTACGTCCTTATTATTGACATCACAAAGCACAGCGCTTTCGCACTGTGTCAAATCAAGAGTTCCGTCACCTAACACATCTCCTTCATATACACAAAGGTCCTTTGCAAAGGTTTCGGTTCTTGTACCGGAATAACCGCCTATACTGACAGTAGACGGTGCTCCGTCACTACCATAAGCAACCGAATAATCAAGCTGCCCGCAGCCGGTAATCCCAAATATCAATAAAAAAGATAAAAGTCCTGCAACAATTATCTGATGCAGGACTTTGCGCTTACTTGTACATTTCACGCCACTCAAAATCTCCTCTGTCCAAAGATTTGATCAGAAGTTCTGCGCTGGCAAGATTGGTAGCCAACGGAATATTATGTATATCACAAAGTTTAACAACATTATTTACATCAGGCTCATGTGATTTGGGAGTAAGCGGATCTCTCAAAAAAATAACAAGGTCAATCTGATTACACTCAATCTGAGATCCTATCTGCTGCATTCCTCCAAGATGTCCGGCAAGAAATTTATGCACACTTAAATTAGTAACCTCTTCGATAAGTCTACCTGTAGTACCGGTGGCATAAAGCTCATTTTTGCTTAATATCCCCCTATAAGCAATACAAAAATTTTGCATAAGCTTTTTCTTTGCATCATGCGCGATTAACGCAATATTCATCTTTGAAATACCTCCTAAAAATATCTGCTTAATCAAAACTTTCTCCAAGTGAATTACCCCTCTTCACTTGAGTTCTGACATTAATAACTATACCCATACCTGCAAATAAAGTAAGCAATGATGTAAGACCATAGCTTACAAACGGTAGCGGCAATCCAGTATTAGGTAAAAGGAAAGTCGCAACACCAATATTAATAATGCCTTGGAAGCCTATCAGGCCACCCATACCGGCACATATAATCTGCCCTGCCAAATCAGGAGCTCTACGTCCGATTGCAATACATTCAAGAGAAACCAAAATAACTAAAACAATTACTACCACACTACCCTTAAATCCAAACTCTTCACCTATTACGGCAAAAATAAAGTCTGTCTGATCCTCGGACAAGAAATTACCATTTTTTACAGATGTAATAGCATTGTTTCTATAGCCCTTGCCATCCATCATACCGGATGCAATAGCTGTTACGGAATTCAGCTGCTGATACGCTTCTTCATCAGCATATTCATCAGGATTCTGCCAAGAAAGGATACGATTTTTCTGATAATCCTCCAACAAACCGCTATCTTCACGCATCGCAAACGATATACCGATTGCAACCAACGGAATAGCGACTGCAAGTATACCAAATATAATCCTAAACTTAAGCTTACCTGCAAACATCAACACTGCAAAGAGAATTGCAATCATAATTGTTGTAGACAAATCAGGCTGCCTGATAATAAGCACCATAGGTATTCCTACAAGCAATACACATAGCGCAATCATCGGGAAAGAATTGAAATTATCCTTCTGTTTCATAATAAACGCAGCGAAGAATAAAATCAATAAAATTTTGGCTAATTCGGACGGCTGAAACTGAATTCCGCCTATCACCAACCATCGCTGAGCATTATTATGTGTTTCACCGATCAGCATTACCAAAACCAACAAAACGATGTTGATAACATACATTACCCAGTAGAATTTTAGCAGGAAGTGATAGTCAATAAATGAGACCATCAGCATAACAACAAATCCGGCTATTGCACCGTACATTTGCTTCGATTGCAAGTCATTTTGAGCGCTTCCTACTGCAAAAACTCCGATAACCGCCAATGCCACGACCAATAATATTAACTTAAAATCATAGTCATAAATTTTAAACTTCTTAAAGGGCATAAACAGTCTCCAAAACCGACTTACTAACCGTCTCTATTTCCATCTTATTGCCCTTGGGATATGCCAACTGTGGAGCGATTTTATGCTTAATACCCCACTTAGGCTTAACCAGCGGCTTATAAGAGATATCGTTGATAGCCATATACTCGGGTGCCATCTCTAAAGCGATAATAAAAGGCTTAACATCCCCCGTAGATTCTTCATCATCATATTCCTCAGATACAAAATCATCCTCAGTAAGACTCTTTTTGATGACAGCCTCGCCGTATAATCCGCCAAGGACAATGATACTTCCCGTACTGACAATACTGCAGCCGGGATTAATATCACCCAGAATTACTATAGGATAATCCACCTCAAGCTTCATTCCATCAGTAAGTGAGCCTCTGAAGAAGTTTTTGCCGGGTACGGAATCTCCATTTCCCTCAGCAAATTTCTTCTCCATAGACTTAATTGCCTTAATGTACTTATAATTCATATTCTCATCATGATCTATAATGCATATAACATTCAGATTACAATTAATATGAATAGTCTCCAGCACTCTTATCTCTTCAACTTCAGATAACTTGCGGCCTTCAATAGAAATTGCCATTGTAGCATTACCGAAAAAGGCTCTTCCATCAGAGCACTTTTTGCCTAATTCTCTAAGAATATCTTCAAAATCAGCACTCTCGTCGAGTATAAGCTTTAATCCATTTAGAAAACTTTTAATAACAACAAGATTATTTCCGCTCATAATATCCTTTCCGCCGCAATATATACGGATAAGTTGAAAAATTTACATTTCGTTAGTAATACCGGTATCAGGACGGTCAGCCATACCGTCAAGCAATGATTCTTCGCTCTCAAGCTCAAAATAATACTTCATAATGTCACGAGCCAGCTGAGCTGCATAATCCGATGAATAGCCAAAAGGTATTCGTACAGTCATCGCTATTTCCGGATTCTCATACGGAGCATAGCATATGAACAACGCATGGTTTGGTCTCGAGGTAGACTGCTGTGCAGTACCGGTTTTTCCTGCGACATTAACACCTATATCACTAAAATATGTTTTGTTATCAACTACTGCCTTCATACCCTGGTGGAAAACATTCCAGTACTCACCGGGAATATCAACAGTATTACGAATAATCGGCTCCCTTGTCCAAGTAACCACTCCATCCGAGCGCTCTGTATGATCAAGTAATGTCAAATCGTACACGGTTCCCGAATTAGCAATAGCTGTAACATATCTTGTAAGCTGCGAAGTCGTATAGCTGTTAGTACCCTGACCGATTGCAGAACGAACAGCATCATTGTCTGATACATTTGGTTCGTATTCAGAAATCTCGATTCCGGTCTTCGACGATAGTCCGTACAAGTCAGCATATTCATATAAAACAGCCAAACCTTGTGCGTCGTTATATTCGCCCTCTGCTGTAGTCGACAATCTGTATCCTATCTCATAAAAATAGAAGTTACATGAGTCTCTGATTGCTGTTTTAACCATCTCATTGCCATGTCCCCATGTATTCCAACACTTAGGGGAAGGCACAATAGTTGTAAAGGTACCCTTACAATTTATCTGAGAATTGACGCTTACCACATTCTCCATCAATCCGGCTGTCGCCGAAACAATCTTAAATGTTGAACCCGGCGCCGCTTTATACTGTGTAGCAAAATTAAGAAGCGGTGACGACTTATCACTTGTAAGTTTCTCGTAATAAGCTGCATTAACAGAGTTAGCCATTTTATTGTTGTCATAGCCGGGATATGATACCATCGCCAGTATAGAACCATCAGTGATATCAGTAATAACCACAGATGCATTACACGGGTCAAGTGCAAGCTGTGCAGGGGTGATATCAATATTAGTAATTCTATCAACCATGAACTGATACGAGGTGATTTTACCGGCTTTAAGCTTCTCTATCTCTTCAATCTCAATATGACAGGCATCCTGCTCATATAAAAGCATGCAAACCTGCTTACCGTTAATTTTGTCGTTGAGAAGCATATACTTAAAGAACTTTTTCTGAAAATCAGTGTTGTTATCAATGATATTAAAAATTTTAACAACCAAAGCATCAAATATCTCGGATGAATCAGGATATTTTTCATCCATTCCAAGCTTTGTTGTATCAATCCAGTTCATTGAAATACAATACTCCAGATAATCTCCCAAGCTAATTGTTTCATCAATAGTCCATGCCACATAGGTCTTATCATTTACATCCACCTTCTCCGACATAATAACGCCGTTTTTGGTGAGTAATGTAATAATATTACTCTGATATACCTGGTATTCAGTTGTGAGTTTATTGTAAGGAGTTCTCGCTGTATAAAGCTCAATACTCATCTTGTCATAAGCTGCTTCCTGATAATTCATATACACCTGGTATACTTCTTTTTCAGTTTCTCCTGCATACTCTGATGAAAAATGCTTTATATCGACAACACTGTTATTTATAACCGCAAAATAAACATCATAAATAGGAATTTTGATAGCTGCGCTTGTAGCGTTTTCAGCCGGAATATATTCTTTGCCGTTGAAAATCTTACTCACCAACAAACCTGCAAGTTTTTGTTCAATCAGGTTGTAGGTCGCAATTGTCAAATCCTTGTCAATACTCAGATAAACATCCTGACCGGGAGTTGATTCCTGTCTTTCAAGTACACTTACTACTTTACCTGTATTATTTACCAGAACCGTTTCATAGCCCTTAGTACCCTGTAATGTTGTCTCAAGAGAAGCCTCAATTCCGCTTTTACCGACAACATCCGAGCTTGAATACACATAGCTGTCTATTCCTGCCTCTAAAAGCTGTGCATTATAGGTCTCTATGTCTTCAGTCGAAGCCTTACCGGTATATCCCAAAATATGTGCAAAATATACACTGTCCACATATCGTCTGTGCGCATCCTGTTCAATAGTAACTCCGGGCAGCAAATCTGAATTTTCCAGGATAACAGCTACTGTTTCGTCACTGACATCAGTCGCTATCGTAGTACCTAAATACTTACGATAAGAAGTCAGACTCATAGCATAACGTAAGGTTACAAGCTTAAGCCAATCCTCTTTAGAGTAACCCTCGCCGGGAAGCCAGTCACTCTTTTTATCGTTCGGGTCCTCATATTGACCTATAGCAAAATAATATCCCTTTCCTGACGGGCGGCTAAGATACTCCATAACCTCATCCGGAGTAGCTGTAGACTCTTCGGGTTTAAGTTCCGTAATATATCTGTAGCCGTAAATATCAGCCAAAAATCTGCTTAACGAGGTTCCCTCAACCGTAAAGGTAAATTCATCATCTTCATTCAAATAAATCTTAAAATCGGTAATTACATTATCGCCGTTTTTCTCAATAAGTCTGATTGCATTAAGCAATATTGCATTTAACTGAGCATTCTTAGTTTTACCGGACTCAAGAGTATCCTCAATCTTAACCGAATAAGCCAACTCATTGTAAGCCAAGAGATTACCGTTCTTGTCATAAATATTGCCTCTGGTAGAAGGAATATCTTTAGTCTTTTTTTGCTCCAACACAAAGTTGTCGAGGTAATTCTGTCCTTCAAGAATCTGAAGTCGGAAGCACCTGTATATCAAAACAAATCCGAGCGCGGCTATAATTATCCAGAGAATCGTTAATCGATTTGTAAATATTCTTAAAATTCTCTCTTTAATTCTTTCAAACAACTTTAAGCCTCTTTCTTCTTCTTGATTTCCAAGTTTTCAAAAGCTTTATAAACAACCAAAATAATCGGATAAATAATAATCGTTACTATCAATGTATATATAAGCTCCGGCAAAATAATATGAAGTAGATAATATCCGATATTCAATCTTCCTCTGATGAGAAATGAAAAAATATAACACAGTATTCCGTACGAAAAATTACTGGTAAGCGTAAGTCCGATAGGAAGCTTAATATCCTCCGGATAATAAATACCGAAAAACTTACCGTTCATAAAACCAATATACGTAAGAATCAAAGCATGTAATCCGATATAATCACCATAGAAAATGTCAAAAAGCAGGCCAAGGCAAAATCCTGTAATCATACCCGCTTTTTCACCATGCATAAAACCAAATATACTGGTAATTAACAATATTAAATTTGGTACTATTCCGCCAAGTGAAATATGAGGGAATACACAGCACTGCAGCAGAAAAAGAAAAAAAGCTGCAATAACCATCAAAACTTTACGAAGCATACATTCACCAAACTATTTATAATCAACGTTTTTTATATCAGTTATTACAAGTACTTCAGACAGATTACTAAAATCAACTGCAGGGGTCAGATAACCCGACTTAGTAAGATTATTACTGTCTCCGGCTACATATTGAATATAACCGATAAGAATATTGGGAAGATATTTATCACTGATTTTACTGGTAACAACCTTATCACCTTCCACAACTACATCATTCGAATCCTTAAGCTGTGAAAAAGCAATAATACCGCTGCTCATCAATTCCAGACTTCCTTCAACTATGAGAGTATCGTTAGTTGAAAGCATCATTGCACTCACATAATTACCATCAGAAATAACTGTAGTTACTCTGGCCCAATTAGGTCCTACTGAGGAGATTCGTCCTACAAGTCCGCCTCCGGCAATAACATTCATATCGACCAAAAGACCATCGTCAGTTCCCTTGTCGATAATAAATGACGAATACCAATTACCGGAATCCTTGGCAATAATATGTGCGCCAACCTTGTTGTAATCGTTGTATTCATCATTTAGTTCAAATAGAATTCTCAACTCATTAAGCTCATATTTGTCCTGAGCAAGAATAGAATTTTCTTCAGTGAGTCTTGCAATCTCATCCCTGAGCGCTTCGTTTTCAGCAAGTAATGCCTTAACATCCGTAAACTCATCAGATCTGTTAGAAAGCCAGCTGCCCAGTCTGCTGATACCGGTTTCAAAGGGCACAACAACATAACCCACGACAGCATTAAGCGGCTTATCAAAGGCAGTTGTTCCATAGGTGAAAACCATCAGCAATATACATATAATTGATAAAATTAAAAGGAGATATTTACCTGATAAAGTAAATTTCTCCCTTTTTTGTTTTACAACAGGACTCATTTACCCATTCCTTCTACAGAGTAAGCAATACTCTGATAATTAGACTCTCTAAAAACTCTTCCAAGTCCTTCAGCAACGGTTACAATCGGATCATCGGTGATGTTCACCTTTAAGCTTGTTCCGTTAGCTACTCTCTCAACAAGATGGTTAACCTGAGAAGCTCCACCTGTCATATATATACCATTACGATATATATCTGCAGCCAATTCCGGAGGTGTTCTCTCGAGAATCATTTTTATATTATCGATTATGGTTGCAAAGCAGTCGTGAAGACACTTGTCAACCAAATCCGTAGGTATCTCTCTTTCAACAGGAAGACCCAGCATAATATCTCTTCCGTATACAAGAGCACACTTCTCTTCAGCCTCCAATTCAACCTGCGAATTCTTAATAACTTCAGCAGTTTTGTTGCCTATTAAAAGATTGTATTCTTTTCTGACTGTCTGCTTAATGCACTCATCAAACTTGAGTCCGCCGACCTTAATGAGCTTGCTGATTACGATACCGCCAAGTGAAAGAACACTGATTTCAGTAGTCTCATATCCGACGTCAACAATCATTACACCCTGAGAGCTCTTAACATCAAGGCCCATTCCGAGGCCATCAAGGACAGCCTTATCCGCTACAAGAATTCTTTTAGCCTTTACATTAGCTTCCTTAAGCAAGTCATAGAACGATCTCTTTTCTACATCAGTAATATCACTGGGTACGGCAATTACAAAATCGGCCGGCTTTAGATTACCATCCTGCAAATCAGAAATGAAATATCTGATAAGTGTTTCCATATTATTAAGGTCAGAAATAACACCGTTAATCAAAGGGAAGGAAACATTAATATTTGCAGGTGCTTTTTCATACATTTCATATGCGGAATCACCATATGCAAAGAGATTCTTTTTATTCTCTATGGCAATCATATTTTTCTGAACCATAATATTGTCATCTGCCATGGAATAAATTTTTATATTGTTTGTACCAAGATCAATTCCAAACGCGTTCATTCGCTGTAAAATCCTTTCTAAAACGAACAATCCAAAAGGTTGTTTTCACGAAAACTGTAATAACAATTATCACCGATAACAATGTGATCCAGCAGACGAATCTCAAGCTTATCCCCCAGCTCTGAAATCACTTCCGTAAGACTTAAATCAGAGTCGCTCGGATTAGGATCACCACTCGGATGATTATGAAGAAGAATTATGTAAACCGCCTTCATTCTAAAACTCTCAATAAATACCGTGCGCGGCGACAATAAAGACTTATTAACACTTCCGGAGGATATTATCTTGTGAGAGATAAGGCATCCTTTAGAATCAATAGCCGCCAAAACGACCTGCTCGTATTCCAAATGCCTCATATCCTCCATAAAATAATCAGCCACAGTACCGGGATCATTCGCATTAAAGCCGTCCTTTGCACATTCTCTGTGCATTCTCATAGAAAGCTCAGCCAATGCCTTAAGCTTAACAGCTTTAACTATACCGACACCCTTTATTTTCAATAATTCTTCAATTGATACATCATATAAGCCAATCAAGCCTTTGCCGAATCCGGCGCCAAGTGACAAAATGTCAGCAGCAATATCCATCGCATCTTTATCAACAGTGCCGGTTCTGATTATAATTGCAAGAAGCTCTGCATCTGATAAAGTACCTGCTCCCTGCTTCACAAAACGCTCATAAGGCCTATCTGACGGCAATAATTTGCTATGATTCATATATCTCCTTTCACCTTCTTCGGAGTGCGGAAATACAAATCATACAACCAATTATTTTACCATAAAACAACACCTATATCTACCAACGATTGCAAAGATTTCAAGATGCCAAGCTTACCATGAGGCCAGGTAAGTCCACCCTGGAAATATACTGCATAAGGAGGCTTGATAGGACCGTCAGCAGATAACTCTATAGAAGAACCCGATACAAAATTACCTGCAGCCATAATAACAGGAGCATCATATCCGGGCATATCCCAAGGAATGGGGGTCACATAGGAATCAACCGGTGCTGCCGCCTGAATTCCTCTGCAAAAACCTTCAACAGCTTCAGGCTTGCCAAAGGTAATTGCTTGAATAATATCGTGTCTTGATTCGGTACTATCAGGCAGTACTGAAAAACCAAGCTTTTCATAAATATTCGCAGCAAAAATAGCAGTTTTTAATGCTGATGCAGTTACAGTGGGCGACAGGAACAATCCCTGGAAAAAGGTACCAAGAATTCCAAGAGATGCTCCAACCTCTTTACCGAGTCCGGGTGAAGTAAGTCTGTATGCTGCATTTTCCACGCATTCCTTCTTACCGGCAATATATCCGCCGATAGGAGCAAGTCCGCCGCCGGGATTCTTGATAAGTGAACCGACCACCATATCAGCTCCAACATCAGTAGGCTCAATAGTCTCTACAAATTCACCGTAACAGTTATCAACCATACAGATTACATCAGGCTTGATTCCCTTAATAAAGCTGATAAGCTCACCGATCTCTGCTACAGATAAGGTATGTCTTGTCTGATATCCCTTTGATCTTTGAATAGTCACAAGGTGAGTTCTTTCATTTATTTTTGCTCTGATACCATCCCAATCAAAACCGCCGTCAGGAAGTAAGTCTGCCTGAGCATAGGTGATTCCATACTCGGCAAGAGATCCCTTAGAGGGTCTGATACCTATTACCTCCTCCAAGGTGTCATAAGGCTTTCCTACAGGTGACATCAATTCCTGTCCGGGTCTTAAGTTGCTCATAAGAGCAAGCGCAAGTGCATGTGTTCCACATGTAATCTGAGGTCTTACAAGTGCATCCTCTGTATGGAAAATATCAGCATATACAGCCTCAAGCTTTTCTCTTCCCAGGTCGTTATAGCCATAACCTGTAGTACCATGTAAGCAGGCTTCGCTTACCTGATTTTTCTGAAGAGCCATTAAGACCTTCATCTGATTGTATTCTGCCACTTCATCAATCTTAGCAAATCTTTCCTTTAAGCCGGCTGCAATTTCTTCGCCAAATTCAGCAGTTTTTGCATTAATTCCAAGCTTTTCATACATTTCCAATAATTCTTTATTCATATTTTTCACACCGTTTCTTTACATTATCTCCTTACATTTATCAATCATAAACGCAAGCATTTTTTCTTCATTGTATTCAAAATCAGGTTTATTAACCCAAATTGTATCCTTTTCACGCTTAAACCAAGTGAGCTGTCTTTTTGCAAAATGTCTTGTTTGAAGCTTAATCTGATAAACAGCCTCTTCCAGACTGTATTCGCCATACAAATAATTCATAATCTGTCTGTAGCCCAACGACTGCATAGATACTGCATCTCTTGAGATTCCGGCATTCTTCAAATCAGTAACCTCAGACAACAGTCCGTCACGCATCATAATATCTACACGCTTATCGATACGTTCATATAGCTTATCCCGATCATCATTGAGGACAAAAAATCTGTAATCATATGGCGACTGCTTCATTTTTTCTGTCGCATTATGTTCAGAAATCCTTTCACCTGTAATCTCATAATACTCAAGTGCCCTGATAACACGCTTTAAGTTACCGACCGGAATGCTATCTGCCGACTCAGGATCAATTTCTGCCAATCTATTATGCATAGCTATATTGCCTATAGCTTCAGCCTCTTTTTCAAGTCTGCTTCGTATCTCGGGATCAGACTCGCCTTCCGAAAAATCAACATCCTTTAACACCGCCTGAATGTAAAATCCGGTTCCGCCCGCCAGAATAGGAACATGTCCGTTTGCATGAACTTTATCTATTGCAGCCTTTACCATCTCCTTAAACAAAGCAACATTAAAGTCCTCATCCGGCTCAAGAACATCAATCAGATGATGCGTCACACCATCCATTTCCTCCTGCGTAATCTTTGCAGAGCCTATATCAAGTTTTTTATATACCTGCACGGAATCAGCAGAAATAATCTCAGCATCCAAGGCTTTCGCGAGATTTATTGACAAAGCAGTTTTTCCGACCGCAGTAGGTCCTGCAAGTACAATCAAGGATTTATCATTCATAAACTAATTTACAATTCTCTTAAACTTCTTTTCCATCTCAGTTTCAGACATAACAATAATAGTAGGTCTTCCATGAGGACAATTATAAGGGTTCTCAAGCTCTAAAAGCTCATCTATTAGTGCCTCTGCTTCGGCGAAGCTTAACTTATCTCCACCCTTTACAGATGCTTTGCATGCCATATCAGCTATCTTTTCTTCAATTGATAAATAACTGCCTCTGCTGTTACCTTCCGCAAGCTCATCCAATACATTAAGAAACAATTCTCGGTCGTTGTGTCTGTATAAATCCACCGGCACAGCTCTGATTGCATATTCATTTCCGCCAAAGAAATCTATTTCAAAGCCAAGATTTCTAAAGGCCTCCTCATTATCCTTATATACGGCCTCTTCCTTACCTGACAAGGATACTATTATAGGTGGCATTACATTCTGAGAAGCAATTTCCTTAGCCATAAATCGCTTCATCATTCGCTCATAATTAACCTTTTCGTGTGCTGCATGCTGGTCAATAATGAACATCTTTCTCTCATACTGAACTATCCAATATGTTTCAAACACCTGTCCGATAATCTTATATTTTGATTTATTAGACTTTGTAAGAATCTTTTCTTCAAACAAATTAGTCTGCTCAAATTTAACATTATCAGGAATCACAGGTTCTGAGACCTTAACAGCCTCGGCATTAGCTTCCGAAAACTTGGTCACTTGATTTTGCTCATTATTCGCTAAGTGATCTTTAGGGCTTTCCGTTTCATCTACAAAGAAATCCTCTTCTTCCTTTGCCGGAGCAACAAGAGGTTTTTCTTCTACTTTAGGTAAGCTTTCAGACTTAAGCTTTTCATTACGTGCAAGAACCTTTTCATACAAGGCGGAGTTTTGTAATGCAGAAGGCTTGTTATTTATTACCGGCTGAGGAACACGACTTTTTTCAAAGGGCTCAGGATTCTTACCGCTTCTTGCCTCATTAAGGGCTTCTCTTTCAGCCTTTTTAATTTCAGAAGGTTTATCGAGTACATGCCCCGGAATCATCTCGTGATTTTTTAAGGCTTCATATACAACCGAAGAAATAGTTGCAAAAAATGCAGGAGCATCAGAAAATCTGACATCCATCTTAGTAGGATGAACATTTACGTCAACATTGCCGGGCTCAACCTGAATATGCAAAAAGCAGACAGGGAATTTATGGAGCATAAGATACTCTCTGAAGCCTTCTTCGACCGCTTTTGCAATAACAGTACTTTTAATAAATCTGCCGTTAATAAAATAAATTTCAAAATTTCTGTTTGCTCTTACCTGTTCCGGCTTACCTAAAAAACCATGTATAGCAATCCCATCCTTATACACATTTATAGGTACAAGCGCATTAGCCAATTCCCTGCCGTAAATCCTATAAATAACTTCCTTAAGGTCTCCATTACCAGAGGTATGGAACTTAATCTGAGAATTAATCTTAAGCTGAATGGAAATATCCGGATGTGACAACGCCAAATGCTCCATCAAATCCGTGATATAGCTGGCTTCAGAAATAGGTGACTTCAGGAATTTTTTTCTAACCGGAGTATTAAAGAAAATATTCCTGATAATCATTGTTGTACCGGTAGGAGCTCCAATCTCCTCGTAGCTGCTCTCCTCAGCTCCTTCCATACACATTCTGACGCCGGTAACGGCATCCTCTGTCTTTGTGATAACTTCTAACTGAGATACCGCTGCTATACTCGATAAAGCCTCACCTCTAAAGCCGAGACTCATTACCATACTCAGATCATCTGCCGAAGCTATTTTACTTGTGGCATGACGTAAAAAAGCAGTGCGAAGCTCTGCGGCCTTAATTCCGCATCCGTTATCTGTAACTCTGATAAAATCAATACCACCGTTTTTTATCTCTACGGTTACAGCATTAGCACCGGCATCGATAGAATTTTCCACCAACTCTTTAACAATGCTGGCAGGTCTCTCCACAACCTCGCCCGCTGCTATTTGATCTATTGTATTGCTATCTAAAACCTTAATAGGCATTTACAGTCTCCTGTTTTAACCAATTTGTTACTTATAAACTAATCAGCCTTATATCTGTTCTTTAATTTGTTTTGCAGCTTATATAAAGTGTTAAGCGCATCTATAGGAGTAAGTGCAGTAATCTCAACATCCATAAGCTCTTTAATAACATCCTCATCGGAAACAGTCTCAAAAAAGCTCATCTGACCAAGATCAACCTCATCAAGATGCTTAGTCTTTTGATGCTTACCCTTGCCGTCACTGCCATTATCAACACTGATTGCCTGAATTTTCTCGGTAATATCATTATCCTGAAGCTGAGCTGCTATAACTTTTGCTCTATCAATGACCATTTCAGGCACACCGGCAAGCTTAGCTACTTGAATACCATAGCTTCTGTCAGCACCACCCTTAACAATTTTTCTCAAGAAGACAATATCATCCCCGGATTCTCTTACGGCAATGCAATAATTGTTTACATTATTCATTTTGCCTTCGAGCTCGGTAAGCTCATGATAATGAGTCGCAAAAAGAGTGCGCGCTCCGAGTATTTTAGTGTTGCTGATATGCTCAACCACAGCCCAAGCAATAGACAAACCATCAAAAGTAGAGGTTCCTCTACCAATCTCATCTAAAATCAAAAGACTCTTAGGAGTTGCATTTCTTAAAATATTTGAAACCTCATTCATTTCGACCATAAATGTCGACTGACCGCTCGCCAAATCATCAGAAGCTCCTACACGTGTAAAAATGCGGTCAACAATTCCGATATTCGCGCTTCTTGCAGGTACAAAGCATCCGATTTGCGCCAGCAATACAATAAGTGCGGTCTGTCTCATATAGGTTGATTTACCTGCCATATTAGGACCGGTAATGATGCTGATACAATTATTCTTGGTATCAAGGAAGGTATCATTCTCAACAAACAAACCGTTATTGATCATCTGTTCAACAACAGGATGACGTCCGTCCTTAATATCAATTATTCCCTTTTCATTTAACTTAGGTCTCACATAATGATTCTTTTCTGAAACAAATGCCAATGAGCAAAGCATGTCCAATTCAGCAACAGCCTTTGCCGTTCTCTGAATACGTTCAATTTCAGCAGCTATAGCATCTCTGATGTTGCAGAACAATTCATGCTCTAAAGCTACAAGCTTATCTTCCGAATTAAGGATTGCATCCTCTAATTCCTTTAGCTTATCAGTAGTAAAGCGTTCCGCATTTGTCAATGTCTGACGTCTGATAAAATAATCGGGAACCTGGTCCTTGTACGAATTTGTAACCTCAAAATAGTATCCGAAGGCTTTATGATATTTAACCTTCAAGGTCTTAAGACCGGTCTTTTCCTTTTCTTCCTCTTCATAAGCCGAAAGCCAGCCCTTGCCTTCAACCTTGACGCTTCTTAATCTGTCAATATCATCATCAAAGCCATCCTTGATGATATCTCCTTCATGTACGGTTATCGGAGCATCCTCATTAATAGCAGCTTCAATCAAAGAAGATATATCCTCAAGGCCGTCTATACGACTTCTTAGTTCTGACAGAAGCTTGTTATCCTCCATATCCTCAAGAACTGCACGAATACCCGGAAGCATTGAAAGTGAGCTCTTAAAGGCAAGCAAATCACGAGGATTTGCAGTCTTATATGAAACTCTTGCAAGAAGTCTCTCCAAGTCATATATGGGGTTCATATATTCACGGATTTCATCTCTCGCAATTGAATTACCGTTAAGTGTCTCGATTGCATCAAGTCTTGAATTCATCTCCTCAACATTAATAAGCGGCTGTTCAAGTGCAGATCTTAACATTCTACCACCCATTGCAGTCTTGGTTTTGTCAAGCACCCAAAGTAAAGAGCCTCTTTTTTGCTTTTCTCGGAGAGTCTCAGTCAACTCAAGATTTCTTCTGGTTGAAGAATCTATAAGCATATATTTGCTGGCAAGATAAGGGGTAATATGCGTAATATGACCCAATTCTGTCATCTGAGTATCATAAAGATATTTAAGCAATGCACCGGATGCAATAAGTCCGATAGGGAAATCATCAACGCCAAGTCCGATAAGTGTATTTACATGAAAGTGCTTCTGAAGAATCTGTCTGCAGGAATTATCATCAAAAATATGCGCCTCAAGAACACTTACAGGAAGATGCAGTCTCTCCTTTAACGCTTCGATATCTTCACCGCTCATCAAAAATGCTTCATTACAAATGATTTCACTGGGCTCATACTTCATTATCTCATCACGAAGCTTAGTTAAATCATCAACTTCCGAAAGGAAGAAATCACCGGTAGATACATCAGCAACAGCTATACCTATTTTATTGTCGGTATAAAATACACAGAAGCAATAATTGTTTCTATTTGCTTCCAAGGTCTGCATATTGGTATTAGTACCGGGAGTAACAATTCTGATTACTTCACGCTTAACAAGACCCTTTGCCATCTTAGGGTCTTCAACCTGTTCGCAGATAGCTACTTTATATCCTCTTGATACCAGTCTGGGTAAATAGCTGTCAACTGCATGATAAGGAATACCACACATAGGAGCTCTTTCCTCCATACCGCAAGCCTTGCCGGTAAGAGTAAGTTCCAGCTCCTTTGATACAATTTCAGCATCCTTAAAGAACATCTCATAGAAATCTCCAAGACGATAAAACAGAATACAATCCTGGTATTGCTGCTTGGTCTCGAGATACTTTTGCATCATAGGGGTTACTTCTGAAATCTCAGGTATATCAGGCATAATAATCTCCGAATCTTAAAGGTATGTTTTAGGCTAAAATTTAATATTTATAAGCACTTAAAGTACATACCGGATAATAAAAAAACTATGCACACGCAAAATAAGCGCATACATAGTTATTTTATAGCAAAATATTGATATTGTACAGAAAATAAGCCTCTACAATTAGACAAATAAATTTATCAGGAAGCCTATTTATTCTACTCTTTCACCTAAATAGTAAAAGCCCTTGCATTCGTTCAGCTTTACATTAACGATTGAACCAATCAATGATGCATCACCTGGTAAATGTACTATCATATTATTCGAAAGACGTCCGCTCACAAGAGTAGGATCATTTTCATTCATCTCCTCAATAAGAGCTTCCATGGTCTGACCTTCATAAATACCGGCACGTTTTCTGGCCATCTGCTGTACTGCCTCAAGAACACGATTAAACTGCTTGTGGCTTTCAGCCTCAGGTACCTGATCTTCGTATGCGGCAGCAGGTGTTCCTGTACGCTTAGAATAGATAAATGTAAATGCATTATCATATTCAACACTATTGATTACATCAATGGTATCGTCTACATCCTCAGGTGTTTCACCCGGGAAACCTACTATGATATCAGTGGTAAGCGCAATATCAGGAATTTCTTCTCTGATATGCTTGGCAAGTGCTACGTACTGCTCCTTGTCATAGCAACGATTCATGCGCTTAAGAAGCTTTGAAGAACCTGACTGCAACGGCAAATGAAGATGCTTGCAAATCTTTTTTGATTCCTTCATTACCTGTATAAGCTCTTCAGATAAATCCTTCGGGTGAGAGGTCATAAATCTGATTCTCTTAATGCCCTCAATCTTTTCAATTTCTTTGAGAAGTTCAGGGAAACTGATTCCGTTCTCTAAGCCCTTACCGTAAGAATTAACATTCTGTCCGAGAAGCATTACCTCTACAACGCCTTCATCAGCCAGTCTTTCACATTCTCTTATTATTTCACGAGCATCGCGGCTTCTTTCGCGTCCTCTTACATAAGGAACTATGCAATAAGAGCAGAAATTATTGCAGCCAAACATAATATTGACGCCCGACTTAAAGCTATACTTTCTTTCCACCGGAAGGTTTTCTTCTATTTCATTACCTTCCTTCCAGATATCAATTATCATGTCATCCTGTTCAAGACACGAAACGAGATATTCCGGGAATCTGTGAATATTATGAGTACCAAAAATCAGATTAACAAATTTATAACTGCTCTTAATCTTCTCAATAACTGTAGGCTCCTGCATCATGCAACCGCAAAGACCTATTCTCATATTAGGATTCTTTTTCTTAAAACCGCCTGCAATACCAAGATGTCCGTATACCTTCTGATTTGCGTTATCTCTTACTGTACAGGTATTATAGAGAACAAAATCAGCAGACTCCTCCTCTATAATGCAAAATCCTGCTTTTCTGAGAATACCAATAAGCTTCTCAGAATCTCTTGCATTCATCTGACAACCAAAGGTAATAACAGCAGCTGTAGGAACTCTTCCAAGCTTCTCTCCAAAAGCTTTTACCAGTTCCTGTGCTTTATTGTAAATATCATTATTATCAACAGACATATATCCACCTATTTATCTAACGTCACCTACAAAGAACAACGCAATAAGCGAAGGACCTGTATGTGCGCCAATTACAGGACTGAGATTATTTATCATACAATTCTCAAATCCGAAACGTTCCTTAATCTGGTCGCGAAGCCACTCTGCATCCTCAAGACAATCACCATGATTAATCATAATCATCTGCTTATTATCATCTTTACGGCCACCCATCTTCTTTTCCATCATATCTATAAGACTGGTAAGTGACTTTTTGCGTCCTCGTACCTTATCAATTGATACAAGCTTACCTTCATCATTTACATGGAGTAAAGGCTTAATTCCGGCAAGTGTTCCCACAAATGCGCTGGTCTTACTTACACGTCCGCCTCTCCAAAGGTCAAACAAATCATCAACAGTGAAAAGATGAATCATGTTCTGCTTATTATCTTCAGCCCATTTTGCAACTTCTTCCATTGATTTGCCCTGCTTTTTAAGCTCATTGCAGTGATATACCAAAAGTCCCTGACCCATAGCAGCACATAGAGTATCAACCACAATAATCTTAACCTCAGGATGCTCTTCCATAATTTCTTCAGCAGCTATTTTGCCACTTCCTACAGTACCTGAAAGTCCTGAAGTAAATCCAAGATAAAGAATTTCCTTATATTCATCAATATAGCTTTCAAAAAACTTCTTAGCCTCTTCCGGATTAACCTGTGAGGTAGTAGGCTTTGCTCCGTTTCTCATCATCTGATAGAACTCAGAAGCAGGAAGATCCTTCTCAGCACCCCAAACAATTTCTCCATCAATAAGGCAAGAAAGATTTATACAGCCAATTTCATTATCACTATAAAAAGATCTGGGAAGATCCGCAGAACTATCAGTTAACAATTTCCACATATTACATCCTCCGTAAAACATGAGCTGACAGATGCTCTCACCAATCCTAAAGAGAATAGCATATAAGCATCATAGGTGCAATAAATCAAGCAATTTACTGAACATTTACGCCTTGATTGTACACTTATTTATGTCAGACATGTCTAACTGTTAAGTTATAGCTCACATTATTTACTTGTACTTCCAAAACCGCCGGTTCTTATTCCGTCCGCTTCATCATCCTCTGTAATTCCATACTGAAGGAATATACCCTGAGCAAAAGCATCTCCTGCCTTGAGTTCAACCGTCTTACCCTCATTGGAATCATTTGTAAGCTTTACAAAAATATGTCCTTCGTTGTCTGCACCGTAATAATCAGCGTCAACTACACCAATTGTATTATTAAGCTGCAGTCTGTACTTGAATCCCAATCCGCTTCTCGGGAAAAGGAACAATGCATAATCCTCATCCATGCGGCATCTGATACCGGTAGGAATCTTAATGGTTTCACCCGGCTTAAGTGTAAAGCCGATAGGTGTATGAAAATCATATCCTGCCGAAGCAACCGTAGCTCTTGCAGGCTTAATGATACTCTCATAAATAGCATCAACTTCAGTCTCGGAATACTGAGGCATATCTCTCATGCCTTCCTTAAACTGTTCAATTGAAACCTTCTCAAACTTAGCAATCTTTTTCATATAAAACTGTTTTTCCTTCCTTTTTCGATGCTTTCACATCAATAACTCTCTGATTAGTACTGCCTGCCCAATGCATTGTAACATCTCTCAACTCTTCAACATACTTTCCATCCACAACCACATCGATAAAATCAAGAAGCTTGAACTCGTTGATTTCTTCATAATCGTAACCGGTGTACAGCCAAATAGACTTGTCCGGCATTTCATTCTTTATCTGACGTACCAGAATTTCTACTTCAGCTCTATTACCCTCATATAAAGGATCCCCACCGGATAACGTAAGACCGTCAATATAATCTTTGCTCAGGTATCCAAAAAGCTCATCCTTAGCAGCATCATCGAAAATCAATCCGTCATCAGGATTCCAGGTTAATGGATTTTGACATCCCTTGCATTCATGTGAGCAACCCGAAAGCCATAATACCGTTCGCAGGCCGATACCATTATTCATATCATCCATTGTTATATTATGATATCTCATTTATAATTCTGCTCCTGTTAACGAAATTTAACTTACATAAAAACTCAATATAATTTCTACATTGATTTTCTATCAGCAATCTCTGCCATCTTTGCTTCATTAAGTCTGGTATCACCATGCACTCTTGAATAGCTCAGATAACCGTTCATTCGGTCTATT
>JAKSRU010000150.1 GCA_024403475.1 Lachnospiraceae bacterium
ACAACCGTCCTTATCGCTGTTGCCAGATTTGAATTAACGCCTTCAATTCCTATCTTTGCCAGTATAGACGTCGCCGCGGCGAATACTGCTGATAGTATTGCAAATATTAACCACCACATATTAATCCTCTTTGTGTTATAAATTATCTCTTGTAATATTCTTCATCCACTTAAATTTTAGGTAGTGATGAAAAACAAACGGCATTTTTCCAAACTCATCCATACTCATTATAAAATAGACCCAAAGCGGATGAAGCTTAAATACAAACGCTGCCAAAGCCATTAAAGGTACGGCAACTCCCCACATATATACCGTATCCATTATCATTCCGTATTTGGAATCTCCACCGCCTCTGAAGCATCCGCATATCAGGCAGGTATTTATTCCCTCGCCCACCAGTCGCCATATCGTCATAATCATGATAGTTCCCAGATAAGACAGCGCGGTTTCAGTAAGCTTATCACTATAATACTGAATCATAAAAGGACGAATAATCAACATAACAACGCCGCCGATGAGACTGACAGCTATAGTAAGCCTAAGCATTCTGCCGCCGTAGATTTTAGCCTGCTCGATATTATTCTTACCCAGTTCGGTACTGATAACTATTGTAGTCGCATTGGCAAAGCCTCTGCAAGCTATTGCGCCGACATTAACCACCATTACAGCAACTGCATTTGCTGCTACCATATCATCACCGATATGTCCCAAGATTGCTGCAAAGGCAGAGGCTGCAAGTCCCCATACAACATCATTGGCAACCGCAGGCAGTCCGATTTTTAGAAAATCCTTAAACAGCACTCCGGATTTACCGAAAATATACTTTATGCGTATACGCACATCTCCTTTGATGAGTGAGTACATAATACTCATCACGGCTTCTACCACACGCGCTGTTACTGTGCCGAGTGCAACACCTATTATTCCCAGCTTTGGCATTCCGAACCATCCGAAGATAAAGGTGGCATTAAGGAATA
The DNA here is from genome assembly GCA_024403475.1 of Lachnospiraceae bacterium. Taxonomy (GTDB): domain Bacteria; phylum Bacillota; class Clostridia; order Lachnospirales; family Lachnospiraceae; genus AC2028. The sequence goes on from JAKSRU010000150.1 coordinate 978, forward strand.
CATTTACTATCAATGAAACCACGCAGGTAACCGAAGGGAAAACCACCTTTCCCACACTTCTGAGTGCACTCGTATAAACCTGAGAAATACCCATAAAGAGATACGTACACGATACAACTCGTAAATATTTTATACCCAGCTCTATGGTTTCCGGATTATCCGAAAATATGTACATTACATATCGAGCGCCAAAGAATGATACTGCAAAAAACAATGCAGAAGTAACAACCGAAAGCTTAAAGGCGAGTCCCACTATTTTCTCGACTGTAGTCTTGTCACCCTTACCCCAGTACTGCGCACACAGGACAGATGTAGCTGCCGACATTCCAAAATACAGACAAAAAAGCACAAATGTAAAATTATTGGCAAGAGAAGATGCCGACATTGCAGTTTGGCTCACGTAACCAAGCATAACCGTATCCGACATATTTACAAGTGTACTTATAAGATTTTGAATCATTATGGGAATTGCCAGCTTAGTAGCCAGCCAAATAAATTCTCTTCTTCCCATTACCTTTGCTGTTTCCATTTTATCTCCGTCATATATACATCTTTTTCACGTATACTTATTTCTCGTTTACTTATTTTACAACTGTTCATACAAGTAAGAAATAATTTTAACAAAAAAAAGGATCACGGACTCTCATTTATGTCCGCAATCCTTGTTACTAAAATTCAAAATTCACTAAAAATTTTGCTTGTTGCCTCTGCGTATTCCAAGCAAAGGCTCATATCTTTTCCTTACACTTTTGACCATCTCATCAAAGTTATGTCCGCTTAAAAGAATATCATACCTATCCTTGACCGTACCAAACGTAACCATTGACTGTATATCATATCGCTCCTTCAGATATATCAGCATGTTCTCCTTTGATGAGTTTCTGTTATACAGCTTGATATAAGAATAACCCTCGTAATCCTCTGATTCGTATTTCAATATTTTGAATCGTTTATCATATTCCTTCTTTACCAGGATTTCATAAAAGGCATCGATTTTTTCTGTTTTGTCCAAAATCATAAAATATACGACGCTTTCATCTCCGGGGAATTCTCTTTTTATATAATTTCTAAATGGAGAGACCTTTAGCTCATTAACCAGTCTGCGGTTAACCTCATCCTCACTATCCCGGTAGTAGATAAGCAGCGTGTCATCAATGATCACATTAATATACGGATTAAGACCATTGTCTGTTATCAGATTGTTAATCTCGACCGCTGTATCGGGTGAAATGACATACTCCTTAACATACGCACTGCTTTTAATATCATAAAGCGCCGCACCGTCCATCACTATTATCGGATACTTAAAATTAATATCAGACAACGGCTCCAAAACAGACGCAGGTGTACGCTTTGTTGCAAGAGTAAATCTCATACCGTCATCAATCATACGATTAAGCTCCACCTTGGAGAAGGCGCTGACCTTATTTCGCTTATTCACGAGGATATCATCCACACCTGATACAAACAACGTCTTTCTGTCAGGCTTAAAACACAATCGAACATTGTTGACCAAAATACCGATTGCAATTCCTATCATCGTGTCAAGGAACCTGTTCCACACAAAGCTGTACGGATTACTGTCTCCGATATGGTTTATTACAATACTCAAAAACACAACACAGGAAAAATATGATGATTGGTTTCGTTTAATCAATACTGTCGTATACAGCACCAGTACTATACTCACAAACAGACATATTGTTTCAATCAAAATCTCATGTCCAAACACTCCAACCAGCTTAGGATAACCAAGGATGTATACCAATCCGTAGAGTGCTCCGACTACCGTTCCGATTGTTCTCTGTACTGCATTACTCAATGTATTGTTTCTGTACATCTGTATGCACCACAGAGCTGCAAGCATAGAGTAAAAAACCATTCCGCCATCACCGCGAATAAGATCGACCAAAATGCATAAAGCCACTGCAATAGCCGATTTTATTATACGCATTCCTATGCCGGGAATTTTGATTTTTTCACTTTGCTTTGCCAACACTAATCATCTCCCAGTATTTTAATTACCGCAGTGCTCGCATAGGTAAGCGGTGCATTGTGAATAAAGAATATAGTTCCGTCCACAGGCGCATATAAGGTCTCCAATATAGTTGCCTCATACGGATTAAGGATATTGGCAAGAGGTGTACCTGCCTCGACCTTTTCACCTGCCTTAACCAGTGGCTCAAAGAATCCTGATTTTTCTGTGCGTACTGAAATCAACTCTGTATCATCGATGATACGAGGCTTCTTTTCCTCTATGGCACTGTACTTTATTATTCCGCTGTTAGCCAGAAAATTCATTACAGCAATAACGGCCTGCCCTGCTCCCTTGTTGCTGATTTTTTCTGTTGCATTGGTATACAACGAAAAAGCGGTGGTGTCCCATACCTGCCAGTTATAGTTAAGAGTAGCTGTATCGTAGGGACGTACACTTCTCTCAACGATGTACTTCATTCCGAATTTCTTGGCTTCCTCACTGGTGGTAAAGCCTTCCTTCATATATCTGACATGAGGAACAAAATCTCCGGGATTATAGAAGGAGGTAAACTGAATTCCATATTGATAATCCATTATCTCTCTAAATACCGCATCAGCGATTCTTTGAGTGGTCTCTCCCTTATCATAGCCGGGGAACATTCTGTTTATATCAGTGTTATCTGTCGACCAAAATCTTTTCTGAATATTTACCGAATAAGGATTGATTGACGGAATAATCAAAATCTTTCGATTCTTCTTTATTCTGCCTTCCTCCTCAAGCTGTTTCATTTTTTTAATAAGCTGCGAGCAGCAATATATCTGCTGAACCTCGTTACCTCTTGAGTTACCTACTATACATACAGACTTATCCCCGCTTCCGAATTCATAACCGGTCACTCTGAAATCATCTCTGTACATTCCTTTTATTTCAAAAATTATCTTTTTATTCATAATTGCAGACCTCCTCATTAAGAATTCTTCCCATCAAAGAGCCCTCATCAACTATAGGATACTCTCTAATGGTAAAAAGCATTCCTGCACGGGGCGCTTTTACTTCATCAAGCACTCTTCCGCAGAGGGGATCGACAATTCGTCCAACAAGATCACCTGCTGCCAATCTTGCACCATGACTTACCTCAGGAACAAACAATCCGCTGGCAGATGCGTTTAAGTAACTGACATCATCGGGATTTCTGGATATCATGGGCTTACGCACCTCAGCCACTTCTCCGGTCCAGATTCCGAGTTCCTTCATCAGATTAAAAATTCCGTCTATGAGCTGATCACCATAGGTCTTGGTAAGTCTCATTCCCACACCCATCTCAACTACCAAAACAGGAGTACCTATGGTATTTAAGCTGTGAGCGAAGGTTGATTCCAGTACCGTGCTGGCTCCATGCACCCAAATAAAGTCCACATTGGATTTTTCTGCCAATGGAACCAATATCTTTTCGTGCATTTCATTTATTCTGATTTGGGGAATTTCTGTCAAATAAATATTACTTGCATGAATATCAAGAACGCAGTCGGAGCCGGCCACATCCTCCATAATACCTGCAGCGAGATATTCGGTCATATTACCTTCAATATTACCGGGGAACAGACGATTCATATCAAGGTCGAAGGCCGGTATTCCTCGAGTTATAGAATCAATACCAAGCGGATTCATTGCGGGATAAATATCTACTATTCCTGCAAGCTTATCGCTATCCTTTGCGATTCTTCTTTGCAGCTCATAGCATACATACTGTCCCTCCAGCTCATCACCGTGAATACCGGTAACGATACTGATTCTTTTCATTCCTCCCGCATCCTTACAGACAGGCATAATTCTGTTTTTCTTGATCATTAATTCTTCATCTATAGGCAAGCCTACAGAAGCTATTACTTCAACCATTGTTCCTCAACAACCTTTCCCTTAATAGTATTTTTCCACTGTCACCTTGATGTCCTGAGTCTGAGTTCCACCACCCCACATAACACCACGGTTAATAGCACAATCTGTGGCATCTCTTCCGACACCTAACTTAATATACTCATCTGTAATCTCTCTGTTGTGAGTAGGATCAAATGCAACATAATTGTCGTCACAGGCGGCTTCCACCCAAGCATGACTCTGACCCTCTCCGACTATCAATCCGCATACATATCTCGCGGGGATTGAAAATAGTCTCAGCAGACATATGTATATGTGTGCATAATCCTGGCATACACCCATTCCTTCGGAAAAGCTTTCCTCTGCAGTAGTATCAATATTGGTGCAGCCGGTTTTGTACTTCATTTTTTCGTACAGCCTGTTCATTATCAGAATGCATTTTTCTTTGGCAAAGCAACAGTTAGAGACCTCCTCTTCGATTTCTTTTGCAAAGGCCTTGATGTTATCCCCCGGGATACATTTTCCGTGCGGATACTTATACATTCCGATTGTATTGGAGCTTACTCCTCCGGTGGTACTTACCGGGTAAGTCTCTACCAATCCTTTAATGCTGAAGATAAATTCGTCATGCGGATTATCTTCACTTCCGATAATCTGAATGTTACCGAAAGAGTCCTTACTTTCTGAATACTGAGTCGGCGGACACAATCCTATATCATGTGAAATACTAATCTGCCTAAAATCATTTGCAGGTATTGATTTAATCGTGAAGTAGCATTTAGCAACCGCCTCCGAATAATTGATTTTCATCTTGTATTCGTAGTTCAAAAAAGCCATCCTAACACCTTCAATCTTTACGCAATAATAGCCTCTACATTAGCTATTATTCCTTTATAGTCTGTCACATTTTCATTAATGAGCGTGCTTACGGAGCTGAGTGATGCTTCGTTATATTTAATACCGCTTCTGAGTACACGGGGAATCATTCTCTGAATCTCACGCTGAAGCTTATTCTTGTCCAGCTTAAGTCTGGCGTATAGATCAATTCTTTCTATGCGCTTGCCGGCCTTGATAATATTTCTGATTTGCTCAACATCAATCTGGTCATCAACAAGTCCCCAGAAGGATAAAATTTCATCCATTATCTGCTGGAGTTCAATCAAAGGCGAGTCGCTCTTCGCCGCGTTGTTCATCGCATAAATTGACATCTGAATGTAAGAAAGTGCATCCGAACCGATGGTCTCGCGAAGTACGATTGCGTTATCATAGGCTCTGTTTAAGTTGCTGATAATCGAGTCAGATATAGTATCATCAAAAGGATATCTCTTCAAAAAATCTTCCTTTGATTCATAGATATTCGGAATATCCAGAGAATCACAATATCTCTGATATATATCTTCATCTGCATCGATCATCATATCGAAGCTTTTTGCAAAAAGGTTCAGAGTAGTATATACACGCTCTGTATATCTGCCCAACCAATAAAGATGATCAACCTGTTCTACTGAGATAATACCCATGTGTCTTT
>JAKSRU010000151.1 GCA_024403475.1 Lachnospiraceae bacterium
GTGTTATCCTTAACAATCCTTATGAAGGAAAGGATATGAAGTTTACCTTCGATCCCAAGCAGGTATATGATTTTGAACTTGAAAAGACCATCGACGAGAAGGTGCTTCTCAAGTCACTTGATAAGGCAATTACTAATAAGCAGAAGAAGTCAATTGAGGTTGATGTAGTTAATACTGACAGAAGCTTCGGTACCATTCTTGGTAGTGAAATCACCAAGAGACTTGGTGATGATGTTGCAGAAGATACTTATCATATTCTTTGCAACGGTGCCGGCGGACAGTCCTTCGGTGCATTCATTCCCAAGGGACTTACCCTTGAGCTTGTCGGAGATTCAAATGACTACTTCGGTAAGGGCCTTTCAGGCGGTAAGCTGATTGTATATCCTCCTAAGGGAAGCAAGTTCAAGCCTGAAGAGAATATTATTATCGGTAACGTAGCACTTTACGGTGCAACCAGTGGTAAGGCATTTATCAACGGTGTTGCAGGTGAGCGTTTCTGTGTTCGTAACTCAGGCGCTTATGCAGTAGTTGAAGGTGTGGGTGATCACGGTTGTGAGTACATGACCGGAGGACGTGTTGTAGTACTTGGTTCAACCGGTAAGAACTTCGCAGCAGGTATGAGCGGTGGTATCGCTTATGTACTCGATGAGCACAATGATCTTTACAAGCACCTTAATAAGGAAATGGTTTCATCCACTGTATTGTCTAATAAATATGACATTCTCGAACTTAAGACTTTGATTCAGGAGCATGTAGCTCAGACCAACTCAAGCAAGGGTAAGGAAATCCTTAATAACTTCGATGAGTTTGTTCCTAAGTTCAAGAAGATTATCCCTTATGATTATGCGAGAGTGCTCAGCACAATCGTACAGATGGAAGAGAAGGGACTCTCTGCCGAGCAGGCACAGATTGAAGCCTTCTATGCAAATACCAGAAAATAAGAGTAGTAGAAAAATTTCAACTTGATAATCCAAGACGCAATAGTATTTTTCTACAGGAGTTGATAAGGAGATAATAATATGGGTAAGCCTACCGGATTTATGGAATATAAGAGAGAGGTAAGCAAGGACGAAGAGCCTCTCAGCAGAATTAATCACTTTAATGAATTTCATGAGCATCTGCCCAAGGAGAAGCAGCAGCTTCAGGGTGCTAGATGTATGGATTGCGGAGTACCGTTTTGTCAGGCAGGTATGATGATTTGCGGTATGACCAGCGGATGTCCTCTCAACAATCTCATTCCCGAGTGGAATGACCTTGTATATAACGGAAACTGGAGACAGGCATATTACAGATTGAAGAAGACCAGCAATTTCCCCGAGTTTACTTCAAGAGTATGCCCCGGACTGTGTGAGTGTGCATGTACCTGTGGTCTCAACGGAGATCCCGTTGCTACCAAGGAAAACGAGTATGCGATTATTGAGAACGCATATGCTGAAGGCTATGCTGCTCCCAATCCTCCTCAGGTAAGAACCGGCAAGAGTGTAGCCGTAATCGGAAGCGGTCCTTCAGGACTTGCTGTTGCAGATCAGCTCAACAAGCGCGGACACAATGTAACCGTATATGAGCGCGCAGACAGAGTCGGCGGACTTCTTATGTACGGTATTCCCAATATGAAGCTTGAAAAGCAGATTATTGACAGAAAAATCGAAGTAATGAAGGCAGAGGGCGTTACCTTTATTACAAATACTGATATCGGAAAGGATATTAAGCCTGCAAAGCTTCTTCATGATTTTGATCGTGTTGTTCTTGCCTGCGGAGCTTCAAATCCCAGAGATATTAAGGCGGACGGAAGAGATGCTGAGGGCATTTATTTTGCAGTAGATTTCCTCACAAAGAATACCAAGAGCCTGCTTGATTCAAACTTTACCGACAAAGCATATATCGATACCAAGGGTAAGGATGTGGTTATCATCGGTGGTGGTGATACCGGTAACGATTGTCTCGGTACATCTATCAGACATGGTGCTAAGAGTGTGACTCTCCTTGAGATGATGCCTAAGGCTCCCGATAAGCGTGCTGAAAACAATCCTTGGCCCGAATGGCCCAAGGTATGCAAGACCGATTACGGTCACGAGGAGGCGATTGCCCTTTATGGACATGATCCTCGTATGTATTGCACTACTGTCAAGGAGTTCGTTAAGGACAAGAAGGGTAACCTCAAGGCAGTTAAGGTTGTCGAGCTTAAATGGGAGAAGGATGCAGCTACCGGTCGTATGAATATGACAGAGGTTGCAGGCAGTGAGAAGGAGCTTCCTGCTCAGATTTGTCTCATCGCAGCGGGCTTCCTCGGAGCACAGAAGTATGTTACTGATGCCTTCGGCGTAGAAGTAACCGAGAGAACCAATGTTAAGACCGAGAACGGCAAATTCGCTACTTCAGTAGACAATGTATTTGTTACCGGTGATATGCATAGAGGACAGTCTCTTGTAGTTTGGGCTATCAGAGAGGGCCGCGATTGTGCAAGAGCAGTTGATGAAAGCCTCATGGGCTATTCAAATCTGTAAAGCGTATTACCGAATACATAAAGCTTATATTACGTAAAAGCTTATATTGCATAAAAGCTTATATATAGCTTGTCTGATTAATAGAGATTATTATAAAAGGCTGCAGAAGATTTATTCTGCAGCCTTTTGATTTTGCGAACAAAGTATGAAGGATTCTTAATATCCTGGTGTATTCACTAAAAAGGGTAATCGTGATAAAATAAAACAGTTAATGTAGTATCTTCGGAGAAGTATGTAATGGCTAATGAATCAGTGAAGACAACAATTAAAAAGCCGCGAAATGTTAGCCTTGAATTGTTGCGTTGTATCGCAATGATGATGGTTGTGGGCCTTCATTATTTGGGAAAGGGTAAACTGCTTCCCGATATGATTAAGCCGGAAGCATGGACAACTGTCGGAATCACAGCCTGGGGAATAGAGGCAATATGCATTGTCGCTGTCAACGTATATATGCTTATAAGCGGATATTTGCTTTGCTGCTCTCACTTTAAGTTGAGCAGACTTATTTCTTTGTATATTCAGCTGTGGTGCTATTCTGTCGGCGTGGGAGCGGTGGCAGTACTGACGGGGATTATGCCTCGGGAAGAGCTGGATATATATACTCTGCTCAGATTGGGACTTCCTGTGTCCATGGAGCATTATTGGTTTTTGACAGCATATGTTTATTTCTATCTGTTGCTGCCGTTGTTGGGACTTGCTGTCAGAAAGATGACAGAGAAGCAGCACCGGGTAGTGGTGATTATTCTGTTGGCAGTCAATTGTGTACTCAAGTCAATTTTGCCATTTGAATTGTCTGCAGATAAGCAGGGATATGATTTCCTTTGGTATTCGGTAATGTTTTTGCTGGCCTCATATATCAGATTGTATTCGCCCAAGTTTATGAGAAAGAAGTGGGCAGCAATTATGATGGTGGTAGGCATGGCCGGAAGCTTTGCGGAGATTATGGCAATCGGATATGTTGGAATGGTTACGGGTAAGCTTGAGTATATAGCCACCGTTTCAATGCATTACAATCATATATTCCCGGTTCTGGGTTCAATAGGATTGTTCGGGCTTGTATGCAACAGGGATGAGGATAATGCGGTTAGTGCGGTTAAAAAAGTCGGTCCGATGGGGCGTCTTGTGCTGGCCATTGCACCGTATACATTGGGAGTATATTTGCTTCATGAGAATCTGGCAGTGAGATTTATTTGGCCTAAATGGTTGTTTAGTGAACGCATAGATTCGGTGCCTTCACTTGTGGGATTTGTTTTGCTGGCAATGATAGTTGTGTTCGCAGCAGGAATAATTGTTGAGTTTGTCAGAAGCAAGCTGTTCGGATTGCTTCACAAGGGACTTAAAGCTATAAAGCCGTACAGACTTCTCACCGAGAAGATAGAAAGTATAGACAAAGTATTTGCGGAAAAAACTGCCGCTGACAAATAGGTATATGATTAACAGGATTGATATTTACTTTAAAAAACATCCATATTTTAGAAGAACCCTGGAAGCTCTCATGGTGCTGTTTATGGCACTTTATCCCCTCAGACATATTCACATCGGAATAGATCTTTGGGACGTGGGTTACAATTATGCCAATTTTGAATACATGGGATTGGATTCTATGGATTCTATGTGGTTTTTCTCGACATATCTGGCTACAGGCTTGGGACATCTGCTATCCCTGCTCCCGTTCGGAAAGACATTGCTGGGTATGAATTTTTATACCTCCTTGGTCGTTTCATTATGCTCGATTACGGCATATATGTTCTTTACCAGAACTCTTAAATTGCCTAAGATTTTGGTGTTCGCGGGTGAGTATGTAGCAATCAGCCTGTGTTGGTGTCCGACCGCATTGTTGTACAACTATATGACCTATTACTTCCTGATGCTGGCTGCAATTTGTCTGTATTATGGTCTGTGGCATAAGCGTGCGCATTGTCTGTTTGCGGCCGGATTATGCTTAGGACTTAATGTTTTTGTCAGATTTTCGAATCTGCCTGAGGTGGTTTTGATTTTTGCTGTTTGGGTATACGGTATCCTCGAAACTGAGGAAAAAATCAAGGCTGAAACAGAAATTGTAAAAAAGAGAGAGCGTAAATCAGGCTTTAAGCGTACTGCTCAGCGTACAATTTTGTGCGTGCTCGGATATATAAGTGTTGTGGGCGGAATGCTTCTGTTCTTTGGTTTGAAATATGGCTTTAGAGCTTATTTCGATGCTATTACCAGACTTCTGGGTATGACCGGGGAGGCTTCCGATTATACAGCAAAATCAATGCTTGTCGGATTGGTAAAATGGTATCTTGAGGGCAGCTATTGGTTGAGCAGATTGGCTGTGTTCGCTGTTGGCGGTATATTGGTATGCGCATTTGCAAAATATCTTGATATTCAGAATGGTATCAGAGAAAACGATGGAAAAGGTTTATTTGGAAAGAAATTTACCTTCCTCGGACTGGCATATATTATTTCTTCAATCTTTGCATTGTGTTCTATCGGATGGCTGTATTACAAGAAGTTTTCATTTAATGCTTACGGTGAATACGGATCTATTTTATTACCTTGTATGGTAGTGATTCTGATAGCGGTAATAGTATGCCTGATACAGATATTTAAGCCCGGTACCGCATTAAATTTCAGACTGCTCAGCGGTTTGATTTTAATCATTATTTTGATTACTCCGATAGGAAGTAATACCGGTATTTTCCCTGTAATCAGCAATATGTTTATGATTGCACCATACTTGATTTACTGTGTTTGGAGATTACTTATTATTAAGGATGGAGAGGGAATCAGTCGCTATAATTATTATAATCCGCTGATTGTCCGTGAGACGAATAAGAGAAGAAAGCTTTATGAAATCGTATGGAGCTATGTGTCATTGTTCCCGATTAAGGCGGGACTTATAGCATACGGTATACTCTGCCTGGTACAGATTACTACCTTTGGTAAGGAATTTGTATTTACTGAGGGACATAATGCCTGGGATACATACTACATTGTAAGCAGTGATAAAACGATGAATGGTATCCGAATGGATTATTTAAAGGCAAGTACTTATTCGGATTTGTACAGATATATCAACGACGAGGGACTTCAGGATAATGAACTGATTACCTTTGGCAATATACCGGCATTGGCCTTTTATCTTCAGATGCCTCCGGCATTTAATGCTTGGGTTGATTTGGATTCCTATAATGAGGCGATATTAGCACAGAATCTGGATTTAACCAGGGAAGAGGCTGAGGCAGCTATGGCTAAAAGCCTGAGTGAAGCTGAGGCAAAGCTTCAAAGTGTTATAATGGACAATAATATACAGGAGGACTCACCTGAGGCAGAAGAAATTATGAATTCTGTGTTGAGTCCTACCAACGCATATCCTGTCGTGATAGTGGATGCTAAGTATGTGGCTTATATGGATCCCATACAAACCGAAAAGCTTGCTGCGGACGAAACTATAGACGAGAGTAAGAGAAAAGAAGCTGAAGCTGTGATGAAAAACGGTAAGTGGACTCTTATGATTAATTATTTCGAACAGGCAGGATACGAGATTACTTATGTTAATTACAAATACGCCGTGCTGACTGTTCCGACAGAATAATCATAGGATTCTCGGAAAGCGGATTTACGGCTTTAATATGCGCATGAGCGCGAATCGGATAGGATAGTAATTGGATACAGCAGATAACAAATATCAGATTCATATATCGGTGCGTGGACTGGTGGAATTCCTTCTGCGAGGCGGAGATATTGATAACCGTCACGGCGGTGGCGGCGAGCTGACCGCTATGCAGGAGGGAAGCCGTATTCACAGAATGATACAGGGGAAAATGGGCCCGGATTATGCGGCCGAGGTTCCTCTGTTTTTTG
>JAKSRU010000152.1 GCA_024403475.1 Lachnospiraceae bacterium
TAAATATTTCTTGTCAAAAGTGTTGACTATATGGTAATATATGTGCGTCTATGGAATTTCTGTAGACGCGCATTTTTATTAATATGTTATTATTTTAAGGAGGCTTTTTCCATGAAGCATATTAAGACCTTAACTACCAGAGATCTCAAAGAGTCTATGAAGAAGGGTGGCTGCGGTGAGTGCCAGACTTCTTGCCAGTCAGCATGCAAGACTTCTTGCACCGTTGGTAATCAGGCTTGTGAGCAGGTTCGTAAGTAATTTACTTACCACACTGGGTATGAGAACGATGGGAAGCAGCGATTATTTCGCTGCTTTCTTTTTCGGTATTGATTTGGAAGGATTTGACGATTATGATTCATTGTTACAAAAATAACGGATACAACATCGTACTTGACGTAAACAGCGGATCTGTTCACGTGGTAGATGATATTGTATATGATATGATTCAGCTTGTTGAGCCTTTGTATAATGAGGGCATCAAGGAAGTAGATACTTTGGTTGCAGCTGTTGTTCATGTCGGAGGACTTAAATATCCCGAGGCTGAGATTAAGGAGGCTGTTGAAGAGGTACTTGAGCTCGCAGAAGCTAATCAGCTGTTTACCAAGGATATTTATGAGAATTATATCGATGCATTCAAGGACAGACAGACTGTGGTAAAGGCCCTTTGCCTTCACATCGCACATGACTGTAATCTCGGATGTAAGTACTGCTTTGCGGAGGAAGGAGAGTATCACGGACGTCGTGCACTCATGTCCTTCGAGGTAGGTAAAAAGGCACTTGATTTCCTTGTAGCCAATTCCGGCAACAGAGTAAACCTTGAGGTGGATTTCTTCGGCGGCGAGCCTACAATGAATTTTGATGTGGTTAAGCAGCTTGTAGAGTACGGACGTTCCATCGAGAAGGAGCACAACAAGAAGTTCCGTTTCACTCTTACCACTAATGGAATTCTCATGAATGATGATATCCTGGAGTTTGCCAATAAGGAGATGGGCAATATCGTTCTTTCGATTGACGGACGTAAGGAAGTTAATGACAGAATGAGACCTTTAAGAGGCGGACAGGGAAGCTATGATATTATCGTTCCCAAGTTTAAGCATGTGGCAGAGAGCAGAAATCAGATGAACTATTATGTGAGAGGAACCTTCACTCACTATAATCTTGATTTTGCAGAGGATGTTCTTCATCTTGCTGATCTCGGCTTCGAGCAGATTTCAGTAGAGCCCGTTGTCGCTCAGCCTACAGACGATTATGCTATCCGCGAGGAGGATATTCCTCAGCTTAAGGATGAGTACGACAGACTTGCGGTTGAGATGCTCAAGAGAAGAAAGGAAGGAAGACCTTTCAACTTCTTCCACTTTATGATTGACCTTGAGGGTGGTCCCTGTGTGGCTAAGCGTCTTTCGGGATGCGGTTCGGGATGTGAATACCTGGCAGTTACTCCTTGGGGAGATTTTTATCCCTGCCATCAGTTCGTAGGAAATGAAGACTTCCTTATGGGTAATGTCGATGACGGAATTACTCGTGATGATATTAAATATGAATTTAAACAGTGCAATGTATATGCCAAGGAAAAGTGTCGTAAGTGCTTTGCAAAGTTTTACTGCAGTGGCGGATGTGCTGCAAATTCATACAATTTCCACGGAAAAATTACCGATTGTTATGATGTAGGCTGTGAGCTTCAGAAGAAGCGCATTGAGTGCGCTATCATGATGAAGGCTGCAGAGGCAGACATGGAAGCTGAAAATGAGGCTTAAATCGGTTCTTAAAAACGGTTGAGATACGCAGAAATCTTGATTTTTTGAGAAAAAAAGTGTATTTTAGATTAGTGGCGCATTTTATGGATATTTCTATAAATAATAACGATAAAGCGCAGAAGACCCGGTAAAAAGGGTTAAGAGAAAGGATACTTATCATGAAGAAGGGCAGAGCTATATTAACGCTCATTATCGTCCTGATTGTTGCACTCGGTATCGGATATATCGATATTTGGGGAATCAACGGCTCAGGAAGTGCGAAGGACATTACTCTCGGACTTGATCTTGCAGGTGGTGTCAGCATTACATATCAGGTAGTTGGAGAAGAAACTCCCAGCGCAGAGGATATGGCAGACACAAAGTACAAGCTTCAGCAGCGTGTTGCACAGTACAGCACAGAGGCACAGGTTTATCAGGAAGGTACCAATCGTATCTGTATTGAAATTCCCGGTGTAAGTGATGCTAATGCAATACTTGAGGAGCTCGGTCAGCCCGGTAATCTGTATTTCATTCAGCAGACTGATGATGCAGGCAATACCAACTATACATACAATCCGGCTACCAATGAATATACCTTGAATTATTCTATTGATGAGTTGATTGCCAACGGATCAATAAAGGTAAGCGGTAATGATGTAGCCAATGCTAAGGCTATGGCTGTTCAGAACGAGAATAAGAATACTCAGTACATTGTATCTCTTACAATGAATGAGGAAGGTAAGGCTAAGTTCGGAGAGGTTACTACCCGCGCATATTCAAAGGGCGAGACTCTTGCTATTTATTATGATAATAAGATTGTTACTGCTCCTAATGTTAAGGCAGCACTCCTTGACGGAAACGCAGAGATTTCAGGAAGCTTTACCTTTGACGAGGCAGAAAAGCTTGCTTCAACCATCAGAATCGGTGGACTTTCACTTCAGCTCGAGGAGCTCCATTCTAAGGTTGTAGGTGCACAACTCGGACAGGATGCAATCAGCACATCTGTTAAGGCAGGTATCTTCGGATTTGCACTTGTAGCAATATTTATGATTGCTGCTTATCTTATTCCCGGTCTTGCAGCAGTACTTGCGCTTCTTGTTTATGTAGTAGCAATTGTGCTTTTACTTAACGGCTTTGACATGACACTTACACTTGCAGGTATTGCAGGTATTATTCTTTCAATCGGTATGGCGGTTGATGCTAACGTAATTATTTTCGCTCGTATCCGTGAGGAAATCGAATCAGGAATGAGCGTACAGAGTGCAGTTAAGATTGGTTTCAACAAGGCTCTCTCAGCTATCCTTGACGGAAACATCACAACCCTTATTGCAGCAATCGTACTTTGGATCCTCGGACCCAGCTCAGTAAAGGGCTTTGCACAGACTCTTGTACTTGGTATTGTGCTTTCAATGTTTACTGCTCTTGTAGTAACAAGACTTATTATTCAGGCATTCATTGCACTTGGTATTAAGGACGTTAAGTTCTATGGACGTGCAAAGGACAGAAAGCCTGTAGACTTCCTTGCCAAGAGGGGAATCTTCTTTGCAATATCAGGTGCGGTTATCATTGCAGGCCTTGTAATCATGGGTGTTAATAAGTTCGCTCTCAACAAGGATGAGCTCAACTATTCACTTGAGTTTAAGGGTGGTACCGCTACTACCGTTGAGTTTGACAGAGCTTGGACACTTGATGAGCTTACCGCTCAGGTTGAAGGTAAGATTGAGGATGTTACCGGAAGTACCGTTCAGATTCAGACTGTATCCGGAACAAACGAGGTTATCTTCAAGACCAACTCACTTAATGTTGATAAGAGAGAAGCTCTTTCAGAAATGTTCCAGACTGAATTCGGTATTGCTGAGGCAAAGATTACTTCAGAGACTATCAGCTCTACCATCAGTAATGAGATGAAGAGAGATACACTTATCGCAGTTATCGTTGCTATTGTTCTGATGCTTATCTACATCAGAATTCGTTTCAAGGATATGCGTTTCGGTATCAGCTCAATCATTGCACTTGCACACGACGTACTCGTTGTTATTGCATTCTATGCAGCAGCAAGAGTATCAGTAGGTAACACCTTTGTAGCATGCCTGCTTACTATCGTAGGTTATTCAATTAATGCTACCATCGTTATCTTTGACCGTATCCGTGAGAACAGAAGTATTTATCAGGAGGATCTGAAGACTATTGTTAACAGAAGTATTACTCAGACCCTTACAAGAAGTATCTTTACTTCATTGACAACCTTCATCATGGTAGCTTTCCTTTACGGCTTTGGTGTATCAAGTATTCGTGATTTCGCACTTCCTCTTATGGTTGGTATCGGATGCGGATGCTACTCATCAATTTGCATTGCCGGCGCACTTTGGTTCTCATTCAAGAATGCAGGCAAGAAGAACGTAGCTAAGGTAGAAACCAAGAAGGCTAAGTCAGCAAAATAATTAATTACACATCAATTATTAGTGCACAGCATTAGTATATTGAGGCGAAGTTATTCCCCTCAGAGACTTATATTATAGATGTAGGTTCTGAGGGGATTCTTTTATGCTAAATAACGAAATCAAGAGGTCGGATATGGAAAAGTGGGTAGTTCAGGCCAAAAGAGCAGATTTTGAACAATGGAGCCGCGAGCTGGGAATAGATGTGGTGACTGCCAGAATTCTCAGAAACCGTGATATAGAAGACTTGGAGGAAGCAAAACGCTTTTTGTTTGGCGGAATGAAGGACATACACAGCCCCTGGCTGCTCAAGGATATGGACAAGGCAGTGGATTGTATATTGGAGGCTGTTAATGCCGGCAAAAATATTCGCATTATCGGAGACTATGATGTGGATGGAGTTACCAGCACATATATCCTTTGTAAAGGATTGGAATGCATAGGTGCTCAGGTATCGACAGCTATTCCTCACAGAATTCACGACGGATATGGATTGAGTGATGGTCTTGTGACGGATGCACACAATGACAATATAGACTTGATAGTGACCTGCGATAACGGTATATCTGCTAAGGACCAGATTGATTTGGCCAATGAACTGGGAATGCAGGTGGTAATTACCGATCATCATGAGGTACCGTTTGTGTTGGAGCAGGATGTCAAGCATCAGATTTTGCCTGATGCACTGGCTGTGGTCAATCCTAAAAGATACGACTGTGAATATCCTTTTAAGGGCATATGCGGGGCTATGGTTGCTTATAAGCTGATTTGTGCCCTGCGAGAAAAGGACAATGAGGACAAACTTAACGAAACTGTGATGGATGAACTGCTGATATTCGCGGCTATAGGTACGGTCTGTGATGTTATGGAGCTTAAGGACGAGAACCGAATTGTAGTTCGAGAGGGTATAAAGAGAATTGCTACCACGGATAATTATGGTCTGCGTGCTCTCATAGAAGTAAATAAGCTTTCCCCGGAAAAAATAAGTGCATATCATTTTGGCTTTGTGATAGGGCCCTGCATTAATGCTACGGGAAGACTAGATACTGCCGAACGTGCCCTCGGAATGTTTAGGGCTAAGAGCGAGGCGGAAGCATTGGTAACAGCAGTGGAGCTTAAGGCACTTAACGACAGCAGAAAAAATCTGACCTTAGAGGGTATTGAGGCTGCAGAAAAATATGTAAAGGATAATAATCTTGCACAAAAGGCTGTATGGGTTATTTTCCTGCCGGAGGTTCATGAGAGTATAGCCGGTATCATTGCAGGAAGAATACGTGAAAGATACAATCATCCGGTATTTATTCTTACCAGAGGAGAGGAAATGGTTAAGGGATCGGGAAGATCCATTGACGGATACCATATGCAGGAGCATCTTGTGGAGGTCGGTGAACTCTTGGAAAAATATGGTGGCCATGCTATGGCAGCCGGTTTATCCTTAAAGGAAGAAAATCTGGTTAAGCTTGAAGAAGCCTTAAATGAAAATGCGGGATTGGAGGAAGAGGATTTTGTTGCGAAGGTAAGCATAGATGTTCCTATGCCGTTTGCTTATGCGAGTCTGCATTTAGCTAAGGAGATAGAGAAGCTGGAGCCTTATGGTACAGGTAATCCTCATCCGCTATTTGCGCAGAAGGATCTGGAGCTGTACGGAATAGTGCCATTTGGTGCTGAAAAACAGTATTGCAGGCTCAAGGTCCGCACACCGGAAGGAAAAAATGCAGAAATTACCTGTTTTGAGCATCCGGAGCAGATAAATAAGTTTTTAAACGAAAAATATGGTGACGGAAGTAGCGAAAAGCTGGCTCGAGGAAACTGCGCATTCAAGATAAACGCAACATATCAACTTGGTATCAACAATTACCGTGGGGAAAACCTACAATTTATGCTGAAAAATTACATGTGATGTGTAAGAAATACTTTGATTATCCAAGGAAA
The DNA here is from genome assembly GCA_024403475.1 of Lachnospiraceae bacterium. Classification (GTDB taxonomy): domain Bacteria; phylum Bacillota; class Clostridia; order Lachnospirales; family Lachnospiraceae; genus AC2028. The sequence goes on from JAKSRU010000152.1 coordinate 6,104, forward strand.
CTGAGGATTCCAAGACACAGACTAAAAAAAGCTAAATTGAATTAACTGAAAATATTGTTTATTTTCAGACGTATTTATTACGCAAATTTTTTTAAGTTTTTTATATATAAATTATGTTTTGTTCACAATTTGGACACAATTTAGATGTATATTGAGTACAGATAGTTGATGGAAGTCAACTATCCTCCCCCCCTCATAAGAAACACGAATGCGTCTTGGAAACAAGGCGCATTC
>JAKSRU010000153.1 GCA_024403475.1 Lachnospiraceae bacterium
ACATCGCCGTAGTATTTTGCCTTAAAGGCTATAAATACATACAGCACAACATTTATTGTTCCGAATAAGTAATTTGAGACCTTACCAAGTCCGCACAATATGACACATATAACACCGGTAACTGCTGCCACTATGTTCAAAACAGTATCGAGAGTGCTTTCCGCAGGGTCTCTCATATAGATTGACACACCTATGATTACCAGATTTGCAACTACCATCCAAATAATGTGCCAAGGCTTCCAGCCGGTTAACTCTCTCTTTACTATTTCGCCGAACTTACTCATTTTCTTATTCTCTTTCTATCGTACATTTTTCTTCCGAATGAAGAATTATTTTAGCACCCGGAAGATCTTTTGTCATTGATACACTAATTACCTTACCCCTTCTGATAGCGGTAACCGTGCTTACATGCTCACCGGCCATATTTACGATTTCGCAGGTAGCAGACGCACCGTTCGCAAGTTCGTAGATATGAAGCTCTACATTTTTCTCGTATTCATAATCAGGCACCTCTACATCTCCACCCATTGCAAGTATAGTATTGGGGGCCACATAGAGTCCGAGTGAAAAATAATCGTAGGTATCGGTATAATACTTACCGCCGACTTTAATCTTCTCAGAGAGAAGATGCGTCCATTTTCCTTCCGGGAGATAATAGGTTACGGTTCCCTTGTCATTGAAAATAGGTGCAACCAGCAGACTCTCGCCGAGCATATACTGCATATCCAAATAAGTACATGCATGATCATTAGGATAAGCAAATACCATCGGACGCATCACAGGTGTACCCTTCTCATGAGCCTCTACTGCCTTGGCATAGATATATGGCATAAGTGAGCACTTAAGCTTGGTGAAATGTCTTACGACATCGTTGCTTTCCTCGTCAAACAACCACGGAACTCTGTAGCTGGTAGAGCCGTGAAGTCTTGAATGTGAGGACAAAAGGCCGAATGCCACCCATCTTTTATAGAGGTCTGCGGGTGCAGTATATTCAAAGCCTGAAATATCGTGGCTCCAGAACGAAAATCCGCTCATAGCAAAAGAAAGTCCGCCACGAAGAGTCTCCGCCATTGAGGGATAGCTGGCACTGCAGTCTCCTCCCCAATGTACAGGGAACTGCTGGCAGGTTGCGGTAGCACTTCTGGCAAAAAGGCATGCCTCATTTTCTCCCTTTACCTCCTTGAGCAAGTCAAATACTGCCTTGTTGTAGAGGTAGGTATAATAGTTATGCATAGTCTTGGGGTCTGAGCCGTCATAGTATTTTACATCAAGGGGAATTCTCTCACCGAAATCCGTCTTGAAGCAGTCGATTCCCATATCAAGAATGGTCTTAAGCTTGTCGGTATACCACTTGGTTGCTGCAGGATTAGTGAAATCAACAAGGCCCATTCCTGCTACCCACTCGTCTACCTGCTTAACTCCGTGCCCATCTGCACGCATAACCAGATAGCCCTTTTCAACACCCTCTCGGAAAAACTCAGAATTCTGTGCTATATAAGGATTTATCCAAGCGCAAAGCTTAAGTCCTTTGTCATGATATCTCTTAAGCATTCCCTCAACATCAGGGAATACTCTCTCATCCCATTCAAAATCGCACCACTGGAATTCCTTCATCCAGTAGCAGTCAAAATGAAATACTCGAAGCGGAATATTTCTCTCTGCCATTCCATCAATAAATGAGGTTACAGTAGCCTCATCATAGCTTGTGGTAAAGGATGTAGTAAGCCAGAGTCCGAAGCTCCACGCCGGAGGAAGTGCAGGGCGTCCGGTAAGCGCTGTGAAGTTTTCAATAACCTCAGCAGGCTTGGGACCGTACATAAAATAGTATCTCATCTGCTCTCCCGGAACACTGAAGGATACATTTTCAACCTTTTCACTGCACACCTCAAACTCAACATTATCGGTATTGTCTACGAAAATACCATAGCCTCTGTTAGACATATAAAAAGGTATACACTTATATGAAACCTGAGAAGCAGTACCACCATCCTCGTTCCAGGTCTCCACTGACTGTCCGTTTTTCACAAATGGAGTAAATCTCTCACCCAGACCATAGATATACTCTCCGGGAGCAACCGAAAGCTGATTTACCATATAAGGATCACCGTTCTCAGTAAAATAATTTTTGCCCGGAAGCATAGTAGAAGTAGGTCTGTCGTACTGAACATAAGCCAAATTTCTGAATCCGCAGGAAGTAATTACTTCTCCATTGACCATAAATGAATATGAGAAATTCTTGCGGTCAACCACAACGGTAACATCACCGGTAGAAAGATATGCTGCATCCTCGTCGAATTCTGTAGCATATTCAACAGTTTCCTCCGTCAATTCATATCTTGCCTCATGAGACTCATAAGCCAAATAATGACTGGCGCTCACTGCTATTGTATTTTTTCCGACTGCTCTAAATTCAAGTGTAATAGTAGGAAGATTAAGAACGTCCCCACGCCCGTTAATCTTTCTGCAGGGACAAAGAATTCTCATTCCCCCGGGAATCTCTGTAACATAATGTGCATCCGAAGCGTAGCTGATTTTTGCTCGCTCACTGGTCATCCAAAAGCCTTCTGTAAACTTCATACCCCTTATACCTCCATATATTAGGACAATTTATCAGTACCATATGCTCACGCATATTTTTTCCCCGTATTTCTATTATATACCTGTCACATTACAATCCTACAGAAAAAATTACCTAAATTGTTGATGGTTTATTCACAGAAAAAATAGCTAAAATAACCCATCCCGGTCAACATCCTCAAACCTCGCGCGCAATCACTTCAAATTTGCCTGCAAAAAAACGGGTCCACCTTGCATATGCAAAATAGACCCGCAAAAATTAACCCTATATTTATCAAACGATAAGCATAAACTAACATCAAAATATCAGAATTGCAGCCCCTAATTTTTCCTGCTGCAATTAATTACTGCCATAGCTGTATATCACGACCCGCTTCGTATCCGGATTCGTGACTATAGCATAGGTATATGTACCCGAACCGGTTTGCGCTCCGTAGAATAGAACATCATATCCATCGATATCATCATCTACCACATATCCGAATCCATCTTTAGGCAATCCCATATATGAACCATACTCATCGCGATTGTCGTATGTATCTGCTACCTTTTTTCCGATAACTTCATACTTATCATCTGCAGCTTCTTTAGCCTTTTCCTTAATGTCTGCCACATATTTATCGTAGCCTTCCTCCAGCGTAAATGCTACCGTTGAGATCCCGCCGATTCCCATATTTTTGCATACATATCTGAAATCCTGCGCTTCCTCAGGAATATCCGCATAACTAAGCTTATTAATCACATGCTTATAATAACCGTCTTGTGTGGTACCTCTCCATATACCAAGCCCGCCAACATAGTGAATTAACATATACATGCCGACTATTACAGCTGCAATTACAACTAACGGAATCACTATTCTTTTTATGCTTTTATTCCCTTTTGAACTATTTCTTTCTCCCACGATTAGTTCCTCATCAATATTATTACATAACCAGAAAAGTGACCGTACCCTTTTCTCTGTTCACCACTATTAAGCTGTAATGAGAATGATTCCAGTTATCACTATCATAGAGGATATACACTATCACTCCTTCCAGCTTCTCTTTGTTTATCAGCACATCCGGAAGATTAATTGTTCTCACATCATATTCTTCTGTGTCTACATTTCCTGTTTTATCAAATATATCATCTTCAAGAGTATAGTAATGAATATTGCTTACATCATCCTCTCTGTAGTCATATTTATACTGAGGATGAGAATAACTGTAATTCACATCATATGAATTACTCACATACATTTGATCCTTATCTGTAACAATTATCGCCTCGACAGAAGCATAACCATTCTGACTTCTTTCTACATAGAAAGCCTTTTGAACCTTACCATCATACTGTTTGGATATACTGTCCATATATTCATCAGTACAATCGATGGTAATTCTTGTATAACCGCTTCCCTGCAATATTGTAGGCATACTGCTCTTTTGCCATCCGGTAGCATCCTCCGGAAGATAATCAGGAAAAAATTCAAAGACCTTACGCCTATGCTTCAGTCTTTCAACAGTTCGATGGTAGCTCGTATAGTCAATTAAAAAGAATACTATTCCTCCTATCAAGCTTACAGCTATTATAGCAATGATGATACCTGTGGTTACTTTCTTTGAAGTCTTTTTTGTGTTCATGAGTTTTTCTCCATTCGTTTTTGATTAGGTCTGTGTTTATATAAAAACCTTATCATTACACTAAGTGGAAAGCACCCTACATCTCGTGGAATCACTCTATATTCAGTGGAACTGAAAGAATTCTAAAAGCGCCTCGTTTATTTGTGCTTCATTACCAGCCTTAAAAATCATAATCCGCTACAATCCGATAAACTAAATATTTAGCTCTCTCTCCATATTTCCGCAGGTAAATGGAAAGAAGTCATATTTCACAGTTCCGGTATGTATAAATCCATGTGCCTCATACCATTTTCTGAGCACCTGATTCTCTTCTACAATACCAATCTTCAGTTTCTTTTTACCCAATTCTCGAGCCTTTTTGAAGCAATCCTCCAAAAGCTTTTCTCCTATCTTTTGGTGTCGATGTCCGGGCAAAACAGAGAGATTATTCAACTCAATCTCATCCTCATTAAGAACCAAAAGAGAATAGTATCCCACTATTTTTCCCTCATGGACATATACATACATCGGTCTCATCTCGACTCCATAATGATAATTAAGTCTTCCCTCATCCGTAGCAAATGCCGTAAATCTTGGAGCATTTTCCTCATTGAAGCCAAATTCATCCGCCACAGTCTTAAACGCTTTTCTTATCACATCCACGCATATCGGGATTTCTTCAACCTTCATTTTCCTAATTTCGTCCTGATATACTCTTTCATCCCGATTATTGATTTTGTCTTGATTACTCATTCTTTTTCCTCCCTCAAATAAAAAGACCACTTACCCGGAATACTTCTATTTTTTCAGAATCAGATGATGGAAAAAAGCGATGTTACGATACTCCTCAAGCTGCGATACCCTCTGTTCAAGCTCCACCATTTTGGCCTGCCACTCTTCATCATCATGCTTCTCCTGCTTCTGCTGAAGATCCCAAAATGTGCGGATTCCATAACACTCATCAATATGCAGTTCCGAGCACCATTCAACCACATCACTATCCTCATAATATCTGATAGCTCCGAATTTAGATGCCGCACTATTCTCACCATCAAGCAATGCATGTGCTTTGTCAAAATCATCAAGCAGGACCGCCATCTGCATTACTCGTCCCGGACGATTATGCTTTGCGATAGAGATAAATCCATCCTTCTTAACCACGCGTGCCAGCTCCTTTATCACTGCTGCCTTGTCATCAATATACTCGAGAACATTATGACAGATCACTACATCAAATGCTTCATCCTCGAACTGAGCCAATGCATTGATATCTCCCACAATCTGTTTGTACCCGTTATCCTTCCAGGCGTTTTTGAGCATCTCATCCCAGGGCTCCACCGCCACCACTTCATTTTCTGCCGCAAAATGATTAGCTGTGATTCCTTCTCCACTTCCGAAATCAAGAATTCTCTTTCCCTTGATATCTCCTAACTGCGCCCATACTATTTTCTTGAACAAGCGCTCCCAGCTCTGTAATTCTGTCAGTTTATGCATATGTACTTACCCCCCTAATATCTGCTTACAACTTATTCCAATTCACTTCCTTGAGCTTTTGATAATATGCAGTTTTTCCCTCTGCTGAATATCCGGCTCTTTTATAAAATTCATGCGTCTTCGGATTGCTTGAGCCTGTGATAAGCATCATCTTGTAGCATCCTGCTTTAGTCGCAATATCCTTAGCATAATCAAGGCAGGCAGTCCCCAATCCACGTCCGCGATAGTCCTTGTGAGTAACCACATTTTCCACCAGCGCATACGGAGTTACACCTCTGGTCAGGTTGGGAACTACAATACAGGTGCAAGATGATACAATCCTTCCGTCCTCTTCAGCAACTATCAGATGATAATCACTGTTGGTTGCAATCTTATTCCATACCTCTGCCAGATGCTCATCATCCGCTGGCACACTCGTCTCGTGCAGATGCAGATACAATTCCAGCAATCCATTTATATCCTTCCTGTTTGCCTCTCTTATCATATTTTTTCCCTGATTTCCTTTACTATCTATACCACTTCGAGTTCACCACTTACGATTATCTCTGACCTGCCTTTTTAGGCCTGTCCGATATTACATGATAAAATATCATACTTATCTCCTCAATCATAGCCAATTGCTGCAACCTTAAATAAATATTAAGAAAAGGACAAGCT
>JAKSRU010000154.1 GCA_024403475.1 Lachnospiraceae bacterium
AACATTACTTACCTAAGGGAATCTGCTGGGTAATACAATGAATATTACCGCCTCCAACAATTATAGACCTGGCTGCTATCTTAACTATCTCTCTGTCAGGAAAAAGCTCACCAAGCATTTGTGCCGCCTTCAGATCATTTTCATCACCAAACTGTGGCAATAATATGCATCCGTTGGCAATATAAAAATTAACATAGCTGGCTGCTAATCTTTCACCTGCCTCACGCGTATCTTCGCCTTCCTCAAACTCCAGGCCCTCAAGCTCTTCTTCGGTGATACATACCGGCTTTTTCGGTATAGGAAGCTTATGAACCTTAAAGGGTCTTCCCTTGGCATCCGTCTCACTAAGCAAAACCTTTAGTGATTCGTTTGAAGGTCCCCACTGAATATCATTTTCATCATCCGTCCATGCCAGAACAACCTCTGCAGGACCTACGAATGCACAAACATTATCTACATGCTCGTTGGTTTCATCTCCCTCTATTCCTCGAGGAAGCCAAATAACCTTCGATACATTTAAGTACTTCTTCAACTCATCCTCAATTTGCTGTTTACTCATATGAGGATTTCTGCCGGGACTTAACAGACAGCTTTCGGTAACTAATAGCGTTCCCTCACCATCACTGTGTATAGAGCCGCCCTCCAGCACGAGATGCTTGGCATCATAGCAATCCATTCCCAGCTTTTCACACAATAAAGCTGCTGCCGCATCATCCTTATCCCAGGAAGCATACAGACCGTCATAGGTGCCTCCCCAGGCGTTAAAGCTCCAATCGATTCCTCTCACTTCGCCCTTATCGTTAACAACGCAGGTTGGTCCGACATCCCTTGACCATGCATCGTCTGTTTCAATAAGCATAGGTATAACCCTGTCATTTCCCTGAAAGGCTGCCTTAACTTCATCTATATGCTTATCATCGCACAACAGATACACTTCCTCATGCTTTGACAGAGCGCATGCAATCTCTGTAAAGGTCTTCTTGGCATCAACGCCACCGCCCACCCAAGAGCCGGGTCTTACGGGCCATATAAGCATTGTTCCTCTATGCAATTCGTATTCTCCCGGCATTCTGAAGCCATCTTCAGTCGGGATACTGCTTAATCTGTTCATATATCACTCCGAGCTTTTGTCCTGCAAAAATCCGCCTCAAGCTTTATTATAAAAAATACTCATTATAAAATCACAAACTTGATTAATCAGGATAATCTGCCCTTAAAGTCCTCATATCCGAAACGCTTTATCAGACGACAATCTCCGTTCTCATCCATAGCACAGATATCCGGAAGCGGAATTCCGTTAAAGGTATTGTTTTTTACCATCGAATATATCGCCATATCCTCAAAGGTCAATCTGTCGCCGATACCTATTTTTTGATCAAAGGAATAATCTCCGATGATATCTCCTGCCAGACAGGTGTATGAGGAAAGCCTGTAAGTATAAGCCTTCTCGCCTGCCTCACCACTATCCTTAAGCGGAGGTCTGTAAGGCATCTCAAGTACATCCGGCATATGGCAGGCTGCAGAAGCATCAAGTATAAGTGTGTTGATGCCGTTCTCTACGATATCGAGCACCTCTGTAACAAGATAACCCGCATTGAGAGCTATAGCCTCTCCGGGTTCAAGATATACTTCCACATCATAGTCGTTCTTAATTCTTTTAATCAAACCAATAAGCTTTTCTCTGTCATAATCGGCTCTGGTTATATGATGACCGCCGCCCATATTAAGCCACTTCATCTTCTTAAGATACGGGCCGAAGTTTTTCTCAAATGCCTCGAAGGTAGTTACCAAATCATCCGAATTTTGCTCACACAAAGTATGGAAATGAAGTCCCTCAATATAATCAAGAACATGAGGATCATCTTCTACAGCCTTTTTGAATACATCAAATGTGACACCCAGACGTGAACCGGGGGCACATGGATCATAAATTGCATGATCTCCCTGCGTAGAGCATTCAGGATTTATTCTAAGACCTAAACTAAGGCTTTCAGGCATCACAGGAGGCTCATTAAGAAGCATTATCCCCTGTTCTGCATAAGGATTGCCATGGAGTTTTTTCGAGGCCTCAATAGCCATTGCAGCGTACTTTTTTACCTGTGCGACAGAATTAAAAGTGATATGGTCACAAATACGAACCAGTTCAAGCAGATCTTTCTCCTTAAATGCAGGTGCATATACGTGTACCTCTCCACCCATCTCCTCATATGCGAGACGTGCTTCGAACAAACCACTCGAAGTAGTGCCTGACAGATACTTCTTTATCAACGGATATTCCGCAAAAGCTGAAAAGGCTTTCTGTGCCAAAAGAATATGACAGCCTGCTGCATCCTGTACACTTTTTAATATTTCCAAATTCTCTATCAGCTTTTTTTCATCAATAACATAAGCCGGTGTGGGAATCTCATTTATCTTCATTGCAATCTCCATACTGATTACTGAACAGCTTTATAAAACATGCCCGCCGATTAAGCGAGCATGCATCAAACGATTAAGGTACGAGAACAGGATTCTCGTCAACTACCCAGGGAAGTCCCCACTTATTAAGAGCCTCCATATAAGGATCGGGATCAAACTCATCGGTAGTAAATACACCGGGCTGCTTCCACTGTCCGGTAACAACCATCATTGCACCTATCATTGCAGGTACACCGGTAGTATAAGAAATAGCCTGTGACTCGACCTCCTTGTAGCACTCCTGGTGATCGCATACATTGTAGATATAAAGAGTCTTTTCCTTACCATCCTTGATACCGGTAAAGATACATCCGATATTTGTCTTTCCTACAGTTCTGGGACCGAGGCTTGCAGGATCGGGAAGAAGCTCCTTCAAGAACTGAATGGGTACAATCTGTGTTCCGTTGAAGTTAACGGGCTCAGTTGAAAGCATTCCTACATTTTCAAGACACTTCATGTGTGTAAGATAGCTCTGTCCGAAGGTCATGAAAAATCTGATTCTCTTAACTTCAGGCATATTTCTTCCGAGAGCCTCTATCTCCTCATGATGAAGGAGATACATATCCTTCATGCCTACTCCCTCGAAATTATATTCTCTCTTAATGCTCATGGCAGGAATTTCAATCCACTTTCCATTCTCCATATATGAACCGGGAGCTGATACCTCTCTTAAGTTAATCTCAGGATTAAAATTGGTTGCAAAAGGATAACCATGGTCACCGCCGTTGCAATCGAGAATATCGATGGTATGAATCTCATCAAAATAATGCTTCTTTGCATATGCTGCAAATACAGAAGTTACGCCGGGATCAAATCCTGTTCCGAGAAGTCCTGTGAGACCTGCGGCCTTAAACTTCTCCTGATAATCCCACTGCCATGAATAATCAAAGTATGCAGAAAAACCAAGCTCCTTGCATCTCTTTTCATATCTTTCCTTAAATACGGGATCATTGATATCCTCTGCCTCATAGTTCGCAGTATCAATATAATCAACCCCACACTCAAGGCAGGCATCCATAATAGTAAGATCCTGATAAGGAAGCGCAAGATTTAATACTGCATCAGGCTGATATGACTTAATAAGTGCAACAAGCTCAGGAACACTGTCAGCATCCACCTTAGCTGTAGTAATCTTTGTCTTGGTCTTGCCTTCAAGCTTAGCCTTAAGTGCATCACACTTTGATACGGTACGGCTTGCAATCATAATTTCATCAAATACATCGCTGTTCTGGCAGCACTTGTGAATTGCTACAGAAGCTACACCGCCACAACCAATAATCATTAATCTGCTCATTTATTAATCCTCCGAATTTCTTGATTTCTTGCCTTCTTCCTCTTCGAGAAGGTCCTCAACGTATTTAGGCAGCATAAATGCTCCCTGATGCAAATTGGTGGTATAATACCAGGTTTTTAATCCTCTTGCCTTCCATCTGACAGGATTGAAATCAATCAGAGGATGATACTTTTTAGACGCGAAGCCAAACATCCAATAGCCGGCCGGACAGGTAGGAATGCTTGCCTGATATACACGGCTGATAGGGAAGCTGCTAAACACCTTTCTATGCATTGATCTAAAGGCTGCTTCATCTTCATCATAGAACGGGCTTCCATGCTGATATACCATGATTCCATCCTCATGAAGCGATCTGAAGCAGTTACCGTAGAACTCCTTGGTAAAAAGTCCCTCGGTATGTCCGAAGGGATCGGTGGAATCATTGATAATCAAATCATATTTATCAACACAGCGTCTTAAATATCTGAGGCCATCCATATTGATAATCTCCACGCGGGGATCATCAAAGCCCTTTGCAGTTTCAGGGAAAAACTCCTTACTGACACTGATGAACATCTCATCAGGCTCTACAACATCGATATGCTCAAGCTCCGGATACATAGTGAGAACCTTGGCAACTCCGCCGTCTCCACCACCTATGATAAGGACATCCTTTACATTCGGATGAACCGCCATAGGAACATGAACAACCATCTCATTGTAAATGAACTCATCAGCTTCCGAAAAAATGATTTCACCGTCTAAGACTATCATTTTTCCAAATTCCTTCGACTGAAATACATCTATTCTTTGATATTCACTTTCAGCACTAAACAGCTGCTTATCCACTCTCACACTTGTCTTGACATTTTCGGTATCAAGCTGTGAAAACCAAATATCCATTTATTTCTCCTCCAAAACTCGAAGAGTCTCAACATTAATATCCATTGTACCCTGAAGTGAACAGCCTTTCTCCTTGGCAAATTTGATATACTCAATGATTTCATCAGTAATACGCTCACCGGGTGTCAGAATCGGAATTCCCGGAGGATAACACATTACCAGCTCACCGCAGACATATCCGCCGGATTCTTCAAGCGCAACCTGCTTCTTGTCAGCATAAAAGGCCTTCTGTGGTGAATAAACAACCTCCGGCTGTATGAAATCTCCACAGAACTGGTCATCGTCCTCTTTACCGTATACACGCTTGATATCCTCAAGAGCACCTACCAGTCTTTCGATATCCTGCATACGGTCACCGATTGAAATGTATGCAAGGATATTATTAATATCTCCAAACTCTATCTGAATATCGTATTCATCTCTCAAAAGGTCATATACCTCAATACCGGTAAGGCCGATTCCGCGAGTATATACAGATAGCTTGGTCACATCAAAATCATATACTGCATCGCCGTCAATCAGATCTCTGCCGTAAGCATAATAGCCACCGATTTCATTAATCTCATTACGAGCATATTCAGCCATTCGACTTACCTTGTTGAAGGATTCCTTACCACGCAGTGCTAGATTTCTTCTTGAAATATCAAGACTCGAGATCAACAGATAAGAAGCACTGGTAGTCTGAGTTAAGTTAATAATCTGACGCATGTATTCTGCATCAAAGCCTGCACCACACAAAAGGATTGAGCTCTGTGTAAGGCTTCCACCGGATTTATGCATCGATACTGCAGCTATATCAGCACCGGCTGCTATACCTGACATAGGAAGATCGTCACCGAAATACAAATGAGTTCCGTGTGCCTCATCTACAAGTACCTTCATTCCTGCTTCATGTGATATATCAACTATCGCTTTAAGGTTTGAAGATATGCCGTAATAAGTAGGATTATTTACAAATACTGCTACAGCATCAGGATTTTCAGCTATAGCCCTTTTAATCTCACTAATCTGAACACCAAGCGCAATACCAATCTTGGGATTAATCTTGGCTTCAACATATACAGGAATACCGCCGCAAAGAACAAGTGCATTGATTACGCTCTTATGAACATTTCTCGGGAGAATAATCTTATCACCGGCTTTACATACAGCAAGTATCATGCTCTGTACTGCACTGGTTGTACCATTTACCATCAGGAATGCATGCTCTGCCCCAAATGCCTCCGCAGTGAGTTGCTCGGCTTCACTAATTACCGATATAGGGTGGCTGAGATTATCCAAGGGTTTCATGGAATTGACATCAAGGCCAACGCACTTCTCACCAAGAAGCTCTACAAGCTCCGGATTACCTCTTCCTCTTTTATGTCCCGGAACATCAAACGGAACTACTCTTTTTTTCTTAAAAGCCTCAAGCGCCTCGTATACCGGTGCTCTGTGCTGTTCTTTGCGATCCATGATTGCACTCCTATCTATTTTGCATATATGAAAAGGGAAGGTGATAATATCACCTTCCCTGAATAGTTTATCTAAAAGTAATCGTGTTATATTACTGCAAGCCCTCTACCGCAATCGGAAGCCCTCTGCAAAATACTGTTACGTACTGTTATTGACCGTTTCACAAGTGATATTAATGATTATAAAGTAATCAACTTATAAAATTTGAGCTTTTAACTCAATCAATAATTGTGGCT
>JAKSRU010000155.1 GCA_024403475.1 Lachnospiraceae bacterium
TAGATATGTAGTACTGTAGTTATGAAATTATGTATATGGGTATATGAGAAGTAAGGAGGTAAAAGTATGCGATTGGGTTTATCTACTAATTTCAACGAGGGAAGTGCAGAAAAGTGGGCTAAAAAAATGGTTTCACTCGGCTGCAAAAGTGTAGTTTTTCCGCTTAATTGTGATGCCTCAGACAGCGAGGTAGATGAGTATGTAGCTGCAGCTAAGGCCAATGATTTACTGATTGCAGAGGTTGGCATTTGGAGAAATGGCATCGACCGCAGAGAAGAAGAACGCAAGAAAAACCTTGAGTACAGTATTAAGCAGCTCGCGCTTGCTGACAGAATCGGAGCAAGATGCGCTGTAAATGTAGGCGGTTCTAACGGAGCTCGTTGGGACGGCGGATACAAAGAAAATTTCTCTGAGGAAATTTGGGATAAAACTGTAAAAATGGCTCAGACTATAATTGATGAGGTCAAGCCGCAAAATACTTATTTTACCTTAGAGCCGATGCCCTGGATGGTGCCGACCGGTCCCAAGGAATATCTCAAATTGATAGAGGCTGTAGACAGGGATCGTTTTGCGGTTCATATGGACATTATCAATATGATTAACTGTCCTGACAGATATTTCTTCCACGATGAGTTTTTGGAGGAAACCTTTGACCTGTTAGGTGACAAGATTAAGAGCTGTCATTTAAAGGATATTAGATTGCTGGACGGATTTACTTTCCAGCTTAAGGAATGCGCTTGCGGGGACGGTGTGTTCAATATTGAAAAATATGTAGAGCTGGCTGATAAATATGATATGGATATGCCGATGATTATCGAGCATCTTTCTTCAGATGAGGAATATATCAGCAATATTAAGTATGTAAAGGAAAGGCTTAAGGCTAATTCAATACTTCATCAGGTAGGACTTAAATAATTTTACCCCCGGCATTGGGGAATGTCGGGGGGATTTTCTTATTACATGAAAACGCTCCACGAGTTTTTTATATATCAATGGGAAGGGTTTGAGAGTATGGCAGAGAAGAGAAAGTATTTGTCGGACATTCATTTGGAGGATTACACCGCACAGTATGAAACCGGGTATGCGACTGCGGATAATGTGATTTTTACCGGCGGTCGGTATAAGGAATCACTGGATGGAATCTGGCAGTATGCAGTAGACCAGTATGATACCTGTCTGAGACAGAAATGGTTTAATGAAGGCTACACAGATGCCAACGGACTTACATTTCCGGTGGATTATTCTTTTGATCAGTGGCCGACCATCAATCTGCCCTGTTGCTGGAATAATGTAAAGGAAGAATACCATCTATATGAATGCCCCATGGTGTTTACGAGAAAATTCGGCTACCTGGAAGCAGCTAAGGATGAGAGGGTGTTTTTGCGAATCGGTGCAGCCAATTATATTGTCAGAGTGTTTATGAACAAGCAGTATGTGGGCATGCACAGAGGTGGTTCGACACCAGCATTCTGGGATGTTACAGAGTTTCTTCAGAAGGACAACAGAATTATTCTGTCGGTAGATGGTACCAGAAGACCCGAGCAGGTGCCTACAGAGAATACTGACTGGTTTAACTATTGTGGTGTCTATCGTGAGATAGAGCTCATTCGAGTTCCCAAAGTACATGTGAAGGATTTTTCATGTAACCTTGTAAATGACGGATTCTTTGACAAAATAGAAGCTTCAGTTACTATTTCAGAGGAAACGGATGCTTTGGCAAACCTTACAATCGAGGAGCTCGGTGTAAATGAAGTATTTCAGATTAAGGGCGGAGTCGGCAAGGTTATAACTATCAGTGAACCGGAGCTTTGGTCACCCGAAAATCCTAAGCTTTATAATGTTAAGCTTGAAATAACCGCTGAAGATAACATCAACGAAGTGCTGGATTGTGTGAGTGATGAAATCGGTTTTAGAGAGATAAAGTCGATTGATGGTAAGATATGGCTTAATGGTAAGGAGATTTTCTTAAGAGGAATCAGCTGCCATGAGGATAGTGTTGTCGGCGGCAAAATGCTTACCGATGAGGAACGTATTGAGAATATAAAAATTGCAAAAGAGCTTGGCTGTAACTTTATGCGTGTGGCGCATTATCCTCACCATGAAAATATGTCAAAGCTGGCAGACAAAATGGGTATTTTGCTATGGGAAGAAGTGCCGGTATACTGGGCTATCAAGTTTAGCAGACAGGCTACCTATGATGATGCAGAGAACCAGCTGAAGGAAATGATACTTCGCGACCGTAACAGGGCATCGGTTATTATATGGTCTGTCGGAAATGAGAATGCAGACAGTGATGAGAGACTGGAATTTATGTCAGGTCTTGCAAAATGTGCCAAAGCCCTGGACCCCACCAGATTGATTTCGGCAGCCTGTCTTGTAGACGGTGAACTCAATATCATAGCGGACAGACTTGCTGATTATTTGGATGTAATCGGTATTAACGAGTATTATGGTTGGTACAATCCTGATTTTGCGAGACTTCCTCAGCTTTTTGAAAACAGTCATCCCGATAAGCCGGTCATCATTACGGAATTTGGTGCAGATGCTATGAGTCACCATCACGGTACCAAGGATGACAAGGGTACAGAGGAATGCCAGGCTGATGTTTATGAAAAGCAGATAGAGGCAATCCGACAGATATCATATATCAAGGGAATGACACCTTGGATACTATATGATTTTCAGTGTCCCAGACGAACTGCATTTATTCAGAATTATTACAACAGAAAGGGCTTGTTGAACGAGGATAAAACGTATCGTAAGCCGGCTTTCTATATTTTGCAAAAATTCTACAAAGGATTGCAGGATTAATATTATTTTATGTATAAAAAAACATAGAAAAGGTCAAACAGCGGTTTCATTGAGACCGCTGTTTTGTGTTATTATAACTATATATAAAAAAGCATTCATGCTATTTATATATAAATAAACATTTATGCTTTTATGGGGGTAATAGTATGTATGAAGTTAGGAAGCTGAAGACAGGAAAGATATGGAATCTCGAGCGAGATTTATTTAGTGCATTAGTATATGTTCCTGATAATGATGTACCGGGAGACGCGATTAATTTGGGAATGGATACTCCTTATTTGATTGTAATGCCTGAGAGTAAGCTTGATGATGAAGGGGCAGCTGCTTTTGCAGAAAATAGCGGGCTCGCAGCAATTGCTGCCAAGACCGGTGGAAGTGTAGTTTTTGTAACACCTAATAATGAGGGAGGTTGGCAGACCGCCGATGCAGAGTTATTTAAAGACCTCATAGCACAGTCCAAAATAGGAGCTGTGTATAAAGACGGTGTACTGATTGATATCGACAGATTTCATCAAAGACCGACATCATATTATATCAGAGGAGCAGTGTTTAAGACCTTCCTCTATGGTTTCGGAGCTTCAGCTGATTATATTGCCCGGAATTTACTTACCAAGGTGGAGGGACAATATCTGTGGGGACCGGGAGAGATTACTCCGGCAGCAGTTTCGCTGGAAAATCTGACTGTAATTCCCAAGCCTGACAGACGCGATATTCCTGTTGTATCAGTAGGTAATTCGGAAGAGATAAATGCCGCGTTACATGAAAGCTGTGACCATATCTGCGTAATTGATGAAGCAGATTATGAGATGACCTACAGCGAGTTTATGTGGAAGTACAAAAGATGGTGCGGAGAGCTCAATGAAGATCCTGATTATGAAGCTCTCGGCATGGTCAATGAGTATGGATATGAGGTGGTAAAGACCACTCCTGATAATTATGGTGAATTCGAAGGCACCGAGGAGCACAAGGTAGGCTATATGGTATGGTACAACAAGGGACTTCTTGATAAAGGTCCTGTACCTACTCTGATAGCATCTCACGGTGGTGGTGATTCGGCACTGTATATTGCTAAAGTATCCGGCTGGTGGGAGATTGCGCATAAATACAATTTCCTTCTGATTGCAGTTGAAAATCATACAAGTGTAACTGCATCAGAGACTATGGAAATGATTGATAAGATAAAAGCTAAATACAATATCGATGAAAACAGGCTCTACGCCAGCGGATTTTCGATGGGCGGTTGTAAGTCTTGGGATTTCTGTCAGGAGTTCCCTGAGAGATTCGCAGCATTGGCTCCGATGGATGCAACCTTTGAGGTTGGTCTGAATGTTTTCGGTAAGGCTGCACCCAGGACAAATACAGAGATTTCAGTACCGATTTTCTATGCCGGTGGGGCAATTACTCCGTTACCTGAGCTTCCTTTTCAGGCAGATAAGTGTACCGATAGAATCAGATATGTATTTGAACTCAACAAAGCTAAAACACCTTATAATGTTAAGTTTGAAGAGCGCGAGAACTGGGTTGATCCTATCTGGGGTATTGCCGGAGACCGCATAGAAGAGTTCAGAGATGAAAGCAGAGATGCTGTTTTGACAGTAAATTATTTTGCGAGTGAAGATGGTGTGGAGAGAATTGCACTCGGCAGTGTAGACAATCAGGGACATGAGTGCAGACGTCATACCTGTGAACAGGCATGGTTATTTATGAGTAAATTCTCACTGGATAACAGATAGGCGAAGAATTCACTCTTTGGTATTGCAGGGAGTCATTTTATGAAGCGAAAATTTTATGAAGTTCCCAAGCATGTATTAATGATTATTGCGGGAATTATATGGATGATAGCAGGGTTCAATGTCGTTAGATTAGGAATAATATCTTATATGCTGATTGAGATAAAATGGTATTTACCTGTACTTTCGGTAGTCATTTTTACTCTTTTTGGATTGATGTTTTTCAAGATGACACAGAAGCATTGTAAAAGAATTATGAATTATGAAGAAGCTTACCGCCCCTTCTGGAATTTCTTTGACATTAAGTCATACATAATTATGGCTGTTATGATGGGGGGCGGAATTGGCTTAAGAGCTGCAGGCATTTTCCCGGATGTATTTGTTGCATTTTTCTATTCGGGTTTAGGCTGTGCCTTGTTTTTAGCGGGAGTATGTTTTGTGATTATGTTTTTCAAAAAATCACGAGCTAAATAAGAGCAGCTGATTTGGAAAGATGAATTATAACGATTAGCAGCTTCAGTACAAAAAATTACTATATGGGAGGAATATTATGAACGAAGCTTTAAGAGAAACAGTTGATTTATTTGTAGCCAACAAAGAAGGCGTACAGAAAGCGTTTAAGTGGGAGAGTGAATATGTGTATCCGCTTTGCAGCTTGATGTATACTTCGGTTCATGCGGAAATCAACATTGAGAGAATGAAAGAGGCAGAGCAGTTGCTTAAGAGTAAAACCGGAATACTTTCTGAATTCCGCGGTAATACTCGCATGGCAATGATAACACAGATGGCACTTGCTGAAGATATGGAAGGCTACTTCGATGTGGTGAAGAGTGTTTACGAGAAGCTGAACGCGAAGAAATGGTTCGCATCAGAATATCGTGTTGTTGCAGCTATGGTCATTGCACAAAACGAAAAAGATGAAAGCAAATATGATGAATTGGTTGAAAAAACTAATGAATTATTGAAGCACATGCGCGAGAATCATCCCTGGTTAACCGGAGACGATGATACAGGATTTGCTGCATTACTTGCTATATCAGGATTGCAGACAGATTGTGTCGTTGAAGAGATGGAGAAATGTTATCAGATATTAAAGGCGTCCAAGAAATTTGGAAGTGCCAATGGAATACAATCCTTGAGCCATGCATTGTCATTGGAAATCGGAAACAGTGAGGAGAAATGCAATCGTGTTATTGACATCCACGAAGGCTTAAAGAGCAAGAAAAAGAAATATGGTCAGACATATGAGCTTAGTACCTTGGGCGGCCTTGCATTAGCTGATGTTGAGGTATCAGAGCTTGTAGAGCAGATAGTAGAGCTGGATGATTACTTAAAGACTCAGAAGGGCTTTGGTGCTTTAGGTATAGGTGGTGCACAGAGATTGATGTATGCATCAATGTTGGTATTGCAGCAGTATACATCTAAAGTAAAGGATTTAGAGGCAACTGCATTGAACGGTGTTGTGACCATAATCATTGCGCAGGAGGCTGCTATGCTTGCTGCTATTACGACAACTATGCTGGTGACTACATCATCAAATTAGTGAATTATTCTAACAAACCCTGTGATAAGAGATTATTCTTATCACAGGGTTTTTGAATGGCGCGATTTGGGGATGAATGGCAGGTCTCTGTAATTGATATAGTTTTGAGATATATGTAAAATTATTTTGGGTGTTTTGTATAAAAAATAGGATAACATTCAATAGCAGATTACATACTGCTTGTAATTACAAATCCGAATTTC
>JAKSRU010000156.1 GCA_024403475.1 Lachnospiraceae bacterium
GAATACAAATCCTTAGGATGAACAGGCTTTGAAAGGTAGTCTGAGAATCCGTTATCCAGGTACATTTCCTTTACACCGGCAATAGCGTTTGCTGTAAGGGCTATTACGGGCGTTTGGGCGGTGTCTATCAGCTTTTGGTCAAGCATCTGGGTTAGGGCTTCAATACCGTCCATTTCGGGCATCATATGGTCGAGTAATATTAAATCATAGGTATTACTCTTAACCATTTCGATGCATTTTGCTCCACTTTCGGCCTGGTCAATCTGTACTTGGGTTATTTTGAGCAGACTGCAGAGCACCTTGCGATTCATGGTATTATCATCTACTATTAAAATCTTAAGCTCGGGGGCTGTAAACAAATTGTCGTTGGATGAAGCCTTTGAAGACTTTTCATCGTTTTCTGTTGACACTGAAGATTTTACAACCTTTTGTCTGAGGGTGAATGAAAATTCAGAGCCGTGGCCGTATTCGCTGGCGACATTAAGCTTGCTTCCCATCAAGTCGAGCAAGCCTGTGGTTATGTTTATGCCCAGTCCTGTGCCTTCAATGTTTCTGTTTCGTTTAGCCTCCAGACGCTCGAATTCATTAAACAGTTTTTCGATGTCTTCAGACTTGATGCCGATACCGGTATCAGTAACCTTGAAGGTCACAAGCGCATCCTCACCTTGGGCTTGACAGTCGACAGAGAGTGTGACGGTACCCTTCTCGGTGTACTTTATGGCATTAGAGAGCAGATTTATCAGAATCTGCTGAATTCGTCCCGAATCACCCTGTAAGCAGGGAGGAATATCATTGGTACAGTTGAGGTAAAGGGCCAAGCCTTTTTTCTCTGCACGTTCGGTTACCATACTGATTATTGAATCAAGTAACTGAGGTAATGAGTAATCAACAATTACTAAATCCATCTTGCCGGCTTCTATCTTTGAAAAATCAAGAATGTTGTTGACTATCAGAAGCAGTGCCTGAGCTGCGTTCTTTACATCCATTGCGTAGTCATTGATAGTCTCATCATGATTTTCGCGGAGTATCATCTCGTTGAATCCGATCATGGCATTGATGGGAGTTCTGATTTCGTGAGACATATTGGCCAGGAATTGACTCTTGGCGTGGTTGGCTTCGATGAGCTCGTTTTGTATCCGCTTCTGCTCTTCGATGATAGATACGGTATATAAGGTTGTACTGATCTGTCCTGCAATAAGCTGGGCATACAGGAAATCTTTGATTATGCCGCCGGCAATTAGTATACCTATCTGATATTGAGCAAAAAAGAGCGGAAGAATTACTACATCTATGCGTTCTTGAATTTTTGAAGGCTCTATACCTGCAAAAATCATATGAGTAGGTACCGCGTACTCACCTTTGCTATAGATGAAATTTTCGGGTGAATTTTTACGCTCATAGTAGCCTACGAGATTGATGACCTCAGGCATTTCCCAGGGGCTGTTAAGCGAGTGTTCGACAAAGGAATCGAATAGAAAAATTCCGGCATTGAAGAAATCCATTCGCTTAAGAGTATTCAGAATTGCATCGTATCGTTCCTTTTCTGAATCGCATTTATACACAAGCTCTCTGGTTATATTGGAAAGCTCTGATTCAAAGCGTAGTCTTGAGGTGTTTTCGTTAATTCGAAGCTGCGCAGTTTCACGCCAGCTTGTGGATATACCAATGGAGGTTTTCCATTTCTCTTCCATACTGAAGGAGTGGCAGCCGCAGGATTCGCGGCAAACCATTTTGGTTTTAACCAGGTATGAATCGACTTGTTTACCGCACAGGAGTTGTACTGCTCTGTAAGACAAGTCAGAGGGGTCTGCATTTACGGTGGTTATCGACGGCTCTGACAGATATCCTTCAATCAGATTATCAAAGCCTGTTACAGCGATATCCTTGCCGGGAGTCAGACCAAGCTTGGTGATTGCGTTCATAGCACCAAGGGCCATGGCATCGTTGGCGCATACAATTGCTTCTATATCCGGGTGTTTGTTGATGAATTCGGTTACGAGCTCTTCCACATAGATGGAAAAATTACCATACATAATATAGTCATCGCCGCAATATAGGCCATGAGCTGTCATTTCTTTTTTGTAGACCTCGAGACGCGCATTGGCATCTGAACTGTGGGCGTGACCTGACAGAAAGGCAATTTTTTTATATTGGTGATCTTCTATGAGATGGCACATTAATTCAGATAAGCCACTGGAATTATCGGCACACAGACAGGTGTAGCCTTCAACATTTTCTGATAATAATACAGTAGGCTTGTTACCTAATTTCGAGAGAAATTTTTTTTTGTCTTCATCTGATAAAAGAGAAGTTACTGTACCATATTCGATTATTACGCCGTCAAATAGCGGTACATCAAGAAAACTATCCAGAGTATTATACTGATATCTGTAATAGTTGCTTGACAGGTCAAAAGCATATGTGGTTAACAGGTCGAGAGGGAAAATGTATAAATGAGCATCATAATCCTCGGCGCCTTTCATAGCACCTTCGATAACCGAATGGCAGAATTCATTTTCGAGGATTGATACAAATAGAGCAATGTTTTTTCTTTTAGCCATAATTCACCAAATGATGTAAGATGTTCGAGTTGAAAATTGCGTGTTTATTGTAATATATCCTAATGATATTATATTATATCATTGCAAATATTATTCAAAGCATTAATTCAAAAAATAACTTAAAACATAATGAGGTGGCAAATGAAATACTTATATCCCGAAGGAAAAAAGAAGGCACTGACTTTTAGCTATGATGACGGACAGATTCATGATATCAGATTAACTGAAATTCTCAGAAGCCATGGACTTAAGGGTACCTTCAATCTCAACTCAGGCACGCTTGCGAATGAAGACAACAGCCTTTTTGTTAATAAAAACAAGCTGGATGAGATATATGCAGGACACGAAATTGCAGTTCACGGGGTTGAACACAAAAATCTGGGAAACTGCACAGACACAGAGATTATTACTGAAATCGTGAACGACAGAATTGCTCTTGAAAAGCTCACCGGTGCGCCGGTTCAGGGTATGGCGTATGCGTATGGTGCCTATAATGAGCATATAATGAGCTTGCTCAAGGCTTGCGGTATCAAATATTCAAGAACAGTAGGAGAGAATCCCGAATTCACTATTCCCGGAGATTTCCTTGAATGGAATTCTACCTGCCACCATGGTCATGAGCTTATGAAAAAGGCTGATGAGTTCCTGGCACTTCCTGATTGGAAGGAGCTTCCGCTTATGTATGTGTGGGGACACTCATTTGAATTCGCACGTAATGACAACTGGAATGTTATCGAGGAATTTGCTGAAAAGATGCAGCATATTGATGAAATATGGTATGCAACGAATGGAGAGATTTATGATTATGTGCAGGCCATTCGCAGACTTGAATTCTCTGCAGATGGTAAGATGGTCAAGAACCCTTCAATGACTACCGTATGGTATCAGGGAGCATCTCAAAAGCCTGAATGTATTCAGCCGGGTGAGCTTAAGGTTTGGGCATAATTTAGTTGGGCTGATTAGGATACTGGTAAAAGAAGCAAAATGTAAAGCAAAAGCGGTTAATCGAGGATTAACCGCTTTTTTATCATAGAATTATTATATGAATTGCTTTTTTAGAAATTAATTTTATTAATTACTTCTTCTTCGAATACTGACCGTCTGCAGCTTTGTTTATGAGCTTCATAATCTTGTCAATTGAATCCTGCTGTACGCTGTCGTTCATAGCGGTGATATACTTTTCACGCTCCTCATAAACCGAGTCAACTGTCTGAGTGATGAGGGTGGTTGTGAGATCGTCCTGATCCAATACTACCGAATAGCCCTGCTGTTCGAAGGACTTGGCATTGAGCAGCTGATCGCCTCTGCTTGCCTTGGAAGGGAGAGGAATCAGTATGTTGGGCTTGTGAAGGGCGAGGAGCTCGCAAATTGCATTGGCTCCTGCTCTGGAAATAACGATATCAGCCATTGCAAAAAGATGACGAAGGTCTTCCTTGATATAGTCGAATTGCTTGTAGCCCTCCTGGGTAAGAAGCAGGTTGTCGACCTTGTTTTTGCCGCAGACATGAACTACCTGATATTTCTTCAGCAGTTCGGGAAGAGCGTCTCTTACAGCCTGATTGACGGCAGCAGCACCGAGTGAACCGCCGATTACCATAAGTACAGGCTTATCTGAAGTAAAGCCACAGATTTTTTTGCCCTCTGCTGCATCGCCGGTAAAGAGCTCTGCGCGAATAGGGGTTCCGGTGAGAGTAGCCTTTCCCTTGGGGAGACTGTCTACTGTCTCGGGGAAGTTGCAACAAATCTTAGACGATACGGGAATGCAAAGCTTGTTTGCAAGACCGGGAGTCATATCTGATTCGTGAATAATGCAGGGAATCTTGAGTGCGGCTGCAGCTCTAACTACAGGAACACTTACGAAGCCTCCCTTTGAAAATACAACGTCGGGAGCTATCTGCTTGAGAATCTTTTTTGCTTCGTTGTAGCCCTTGATTACTCTGAAGGGATCACTCAGATTCTTCGGGTCGAGATAGCGGCGGAACTTACCGGTTGATACTCCATAGTAGGGTATGCCGAAATCGCTGACGAGCTGCTTCTCGATGCCGTCATAGGAGCCAATATACGAGATTTCATAGCCGGCCTCTTTGAGAGCCGGAAGGAGAGCGAGATTAGGTGTTACATGACCTGCAGTACCGCCTCCGGTGAGTACGATTTTTTTCATAACTTAACAATATCTCCATTTCATTCTTGAAATGTGAAATTTCTATTTTTCTACTTTGCTGTATGTGCTTTAGCTGTTGGAAGCGATTGCTTTCTCGAGAGCAAGTGCAAGCTGATCGGGACAAGAAGTGCTCTTGTAGCCGCATTTGATTCCTTTGATTTTTGAGATGGCTTCCTCCGCCTTCATACCTTTAACGAGAGCAGCCACACCCTGGGTGTTGCCATTGCATCCGCCTACGAAGGTTACATGCTCGATAGTTCCATCGGGATTGAGCGCGAGGTCAATTGCCTGAGCACAGGTTCCGGTTGTTTTGTAAACCATAATTACCTCCAAATTCTTATGAATTCTTAATATTTCTTTACCGCCTATTGTAGCACTTACGACTTGAATTTGCTATATATCTTTGTTAAACTTACTACGATTGGGTTGCTATGTGTATATAGTGATAAATCGTACATTTTGACTATATTTGGCTACAAAGGTGAGAGATACTATGAAGATAGTCGTACTTGAAAGAAACAGCGTAGGACCCGATATATCGGTCGATTGTTTCAGTGAACTGGGCGAGGTTGTTTGCTATCCCAATACGGTTTCCGTTGAGGAGGTTATTGAGAGAGTAGCAGATGCCGAGATAGTTGTAGCCAACAAATCACCCATGAATGAGAAGAGTCTTGCTAATGCCAAGAATCTGAAGCTTATCTGTGAATTCGCTACAGGATATGATAATTGCGATTTGGAATATTTGAAGGGAAGAGGCATTCCCGTATGTAATGTGGTTAATTACTGCACTGATATGGTTGCACAGCATTCCTTCACTATGGCGCTGGCATTGTCTCAGAGTCTTCCGCATTATGACCATTATGTGAAGTCCGGAGAGTACAGTGCACAGGACAGATTTTCCAATTTTGATGTTTCCTTTTATGAGCTGGCAGGCAAGACCTGGGGCATCGTGGGAATGGGCAATATAGGTCGCAAGGTTGCCTCTATAGCGCAGGCATTCGGCTGCCGCGTTATTTTCCATTCTGTAACGGGTAAGAGCACTGTCACCGAATACGAGCAGGTGGATAAGGATACGCTTCTTGCAGAGAGCGACTTTTTATCAATACATTGTCCGCTCAGCGATTTGACCAGAGATTTTATTGATAGGGAAGCCCTCAAGAAGATGAAGAAGAGTGCAGTACTCATCAATGTGGCTCGCGGTCCGATCGTCAATAATACTGATTTGTATGAAGCACTTGAGGCCGGTGAGATTAAGGCAGCAGGTCTTGATGTAATAGAAAAAGAGCCGCTTCAGCTTACTAATCACCTTTCCAAGATTAAGGATTCCAATAAGCTGATTATCACTCCTCATCTTGCATGGGGCAGCGTTGAGGCAAGAACCAGATGCGTTATTGGCGCATATGAAAATATGAAAGCATTTATCGAAGGTCATCCTCAGCATGTGGTAAACATGTAAAGACTAAAGGTTGATAGAGGACTTGTAGAAATGGCAGAAAATACTAATAGTACAGAAAACGAGCAGAAGGAA
>JAKSRU010000157.1 GCA_024403475.1 Lachnospiraceae bacterium
TCTTCTCAATTGCAAGGTCTGTAGTCAGGAATCCGAGCATGGTGCACATATTAGGGTGAATCATTCCGGAACCCTTGCTCATACCACCAAGTGTAACTGTCTTGCCGCCAACCTCAAAGCTTACAGCAATCTCTTTATTAATAGTATCTGTGGTCATAATAGCCTTAGAAGCTGCAGTACCTGCTTCCATGGTATCAGAAAGCTCTGCGCTCATAGCCTTAACACCGTTTACAAGCTTTTCAACAGGGAGCTGCATTCCGATAACGCCGGTAGATGCAACAGCTACACTTTCAAAAGGAATGCCCATAGTCTCCTCAACTGCCTTGGCAGTAGCTTCGCAGGCATCAAAGCCTTCCTTACCGGTACATGCATTTGCGATACCGGAATTAACTACAACTGCCTGCATCGGCTTTCCCGAATAAGCAAGCTTCATATCCCACTGAACACATGCAGCCTTTACAACATTGCTGGTAAAGGTTCCTGCGCACTCACAGGGAACATCACAGGTAACCATAGCCATATCTGTTCTTCCCTGATACTTAATTCCTGCAGCTGTAACTGCTGCCTTAAATCCCTTTGCTGCTGTAACTCCGCCTTCAATCTGCTTCATAACATTTATCCTCTTTTATTTATTCATTCGCACATTACTGATTAAATGCGATTATATTTGCTTCATTCAATGTGAAATCATAGTAGTTAAGATCCAGTCGCTCGGTCCAACCTATGCAATGCCAAAATGCATTACCGATATCGTTAACCGAAAAAGCAATAAGGCTAACTTTGTTGATACCCTCTGCTCTGAGTGCATTCATGCAAAATACAACCATATCCTTGCCGATACCGTTTCTTCTGCAATCCTCTCTTACACATACATGGTAAAGGCAGCCTCTTCTTCCGTCATGTCCGCATAAAATAGCTCCGACAATCTCTCCGTTTTCTGCAACGGCAACAGTAGAAGTAGTAGGATTTCTTCTTAAAAATCTCTCCACGCCTTCTCTTGAATCATCAATGCTTCTGATTGCGAAACCGTGAATTGTCATCCAAAGAGCCCTAACTCCATCATAATCTTCGATTGTCATCGTGCGTACAGTATAATTCATTACGAACCACCCTTCGATATTCCACCGGTATAAAAAAGTATCCCACAGGTATAAATAAGTATTCCAACACTGTAAAAAATGTCCCTATGGGTATAAAAATCAACGAAAAAGTAAGCGCTCCTGCGAGCACTTGCTTCTATATAATACTACTTTTTCAAATTTTGTCTACTTGTTTTTTATTTTTATGCATAAATCTTTTCCTTTTATGTATAATTATGCATATTTTAGTGAATATTCAATATTTTATGCGTATAAATATGCTTCATGCATTTTTTAATCCTATTGATTTTATATTTTTCGCGATGTATATTGATTAACAGATATAGAAATTTATTGATTATCGCCGTGCGATAAGGAAAGAAGAGGACTAAAATGGATATTAAGGCACAGGTTCAGACCGCAGTAAAAAAAATCACTGAAGATCCCAAGCAGCTTGCTAATTTCAAAAACGATCCCGTAAAAACCGTTGAGGGTATCCTCGGAGTAGACCTTCCCGATGATGTATGCAATCAGGTAATCACAGCCGTAAAGGCCAAGATCGGTGCTTCAAAGGCATCAAATGCCATCGAGAACATCACCAAGCTCTTCTAATTGCCTGAAATTAAATAAAAAACAAATTTAATTCAGCAATCAAAATTGATTCGTCAAATAATTAAACAAAGCAAAGCGGCCGACAGATTCAAGTCACTCTCATCCGGGTGTACTCAAATCTGCGACCGCTTTTATTTCTAAATCAGCACTAATGCGTTTTGACTAAATCAGTGCTCACACTTCCAGAAAAATGCGCTGTAGGGCGGCAGCTCGCTTCCACCACCGAAATCATGCTCGGCACCACTGATGAGGTCCACTGCCTTACCGCATCCGGCATCAAAATGAGCAGTATAAGGATTCTCGTCCATGTTGATTGCTACAAGCACTCTTTCACCATCGCAGTATCTTTGGAATATGCACTGACGATTTGTGAGAACCACCTGACGGAAATCTCCGTAGTTTAATGCTTTGGAATTCTTCTTGGCCTCAGCCATTTTAGAAATAAACTCTGTAAGCTCATTCCACTCAGGCTTTTCAAAGCATGCTCTAAGCGCAGGATCACCCTCTTCCTTGCGCGCCTTGGCTCCCCACTCACTTCCATAGTACACAATAGGAATACCCGGCATACCAAAGCACATAGCATATACCAGCGGTAAATGCTTCTCATTTGAAATAATTGAAGCAATTCTGGTCACATCGTGGTTATCACAGAAGCTGAAAAGATGTGAGCCTCTTGCGACAGTCCAATCCTCGGGTCCGAAAAGCCTCGCAAGTGAATGAATTATCTCGAACATATTGTAACTGTTGAAGGCAGAATAAATTCCCTTGTAGCACTGATAATTTGTCAGCGAATGGAACTGCTTTGCATCAAGCATTCTTCCATACTCGCCGTGAAGCACCTCTCCCACCAGGAAGAAATCATTCTTTATACTGTCACAATGACCTCTGAGTCTTCTGCAGAAATCATCATTAAGGCAATAAGCAACATCCAGTCTCAGGCCATCAATATCAAATTCCTTCACCCATCCGGTCACGCAATCAAAAATATGTCTTACAACGTCCTCGTTATACAGGTTGAGCTTTACCAAATCGTAATTGCCCTCCCAGCCCTCATACCAGAGTCCGTCATTATAATTTGAATTTCCGTCAAAGGCTATTCTGGAGAACCAATTAACGTATTGTGAGTTCTCTCTATTCTTAAGAACATCCTGAAATGCCCAAAAGCCTCTTCCGACATGATTGAATACACCATCAAGCACAACCTTGATTCCGTTCTCGTGCAGCTTCTTGCAAACCAAAGCAAAATCCTCATTGCTTCCGAGTCTTGTATCAATCTTGCTGTAATCTCTGGTATTGTAACCGTGAGTATCCGACTCGAACACAGGAGAAAAATAAATGGCATTAACGCCCATCTTCTTAATATGAGGTATCCAATCTATAACCTTAAGAATTCTGCTTTCAGCCACTCCGTCATTTTCAAACGGTGCTCCACAAAAGCCCAGTGGATATATCTGATAAAAAACGCTTTCATATGCCCACATAGTACTTACCTCCGTAGATTCAATTTATTTATACAATTTTCCCACAAATGTACATAAATGTAAACGAATGTCAGCATTTTATGGTTTACATAATATTCTTGAATATCGTATGTTATTTTAAATAACGACATTTCATTTTGCAAGGGTGACACAAAGGTATCCACCGGACTCTTGTGTCATAAACCCATATTGTTTAGGGAGGTTTTCGCTATAATCCACATTATCCACCAAGTTATCCACATCTGTCATACCTGTCATTTATTGCAACATTTTGATGTCATATATTACTTTTTTGCAAGTTTGACATCATTTTCATTTTTATTTTAGTTTACATAATTATTTTGTAAAATCGTGTATTTTTCGATGTCATTTTATGGGGGATCAAAGCCTGTTGCTTACAATTTTCTAACAAACCAATAAAAAACATGTCTGAAATAAAAAAAGAAAGGGCCTAAGCCCTTTCAAAAATATGCCCCACAAGCCGATAAAATACACCTCAAACCTATAATTTATAGTCTGTGAATTCAATTAGACGCTTCCCCAAAAGTCCATTAATCGGTCATATACCGTATTTATCGAGACTTTCGAGGCATTTACCCACTCTCTCGGGAACAATTTATTGTAGTTATTTTGAAGAAATCTTTCATCCAAAAGAGCAATTACGCCCCTGTCACGCTCGGTTCTGATTACTCTTCCTGCTGCCTGCAGCACCTTGTTCATACCCGGATAACGATAGGCATAATCGAATCCGTTATCGTCCTCCTCATCGAAAAATTCCTTAAGCAGTTCTCTCTCAAAGCATACTTGAGGCAAGCCGGTTCCTATAATTACGGAGCCTATGAGCCTGTCTTCCTTTAAGTCTATTCCTTCTCCGAATATTCCGCCCAGAACACAAAAGGCTGTGATGTTCTCACTAAGACTAAACAGTTCCAGGAAGCTTTCCCTGTCCTCCTCAGACATTGTTTCCTGCTGAATTATGCACTCCTCATCTGCTTTGGCAAACATTTCCTTGTATATATCAAAAACATTTCTCATAAATGCATGTGATGGGCAAAAGATCATATAATTTCCCTTTTTTGCATGCACCACCTCGTCCACATATCCCGCAATTCGTCTATACTCCTCCTCCGAACGACGAGTATACTTGCTGGTTACATCCGAAGCTAACAGTATTGCACTGTTCTTGGGATCAAATACTGATTTTGCATACACCTCATAATCCGTAGGTTCTCCGCCTAACAGCTTTTTATAATACTGTATCGGCAAAAAAGTAGCTGAGAAAAGAATTGAACTGCGCCCAAACTTCATACAATCCTTCAAATTCTGCGCCGGATTCATGCAAAAGAGCTTAACCATAAAGCCGCCATCATCATCCAGTTGCGAATACATGGTATAATTCTCATCCATGACTTCATAGGTCTGCAGGAAATGAGACACCTCGAAGAAAAAGTCCAATAAATCCGACATTACATCGGGTGTATGCTGTTCTCTTTCCTCCAGGTAATTACTGATTATGGCGTACACACGGTTTAGAGGCTTAACAAAGCTGTCAATCTCATAGAGTACCATATTGCTCTCACACTCGCGCTTCATCTCAAGCAGAGCCTTATTACAGCGCTCTAACTGTGCTACCAGCTGCTCGGCATAACCGTTTTTTACAAATAAGCTCTTTCCACTGCCACGCTTTTTTCCGCTTGAAATATACAACGAGTCAATAGTCTCATCCTCGGTTTCAAAGGCAGAAGGAAGCAGCTTTTCATCATCCTTTTGTTCAATCACTGCTCCGCTTGCATCCAGTGACAGCTGCCCCTCTATATCCTTCTTCTTGCGCCCTGCAGTCTCTGTCAGAATAGTCTGCTTGATGCTTCGTCTAAGCTCCATGAACTGTTCCTTAAAAAGCACCGCACTGTACATCTCACGGCCTCTCTCCAGCAGATTGTGAGCCTCATCAATGAGGAATATATTATCCCCGCTCGCTGCTCCATCTCCAAAAAATCTCTGCAATCTGGCATGCGGATCAAATAAATAATTGTAATCGCATACTATTCCGTCCGCAAAAAGAGTCGCATCCAAGGTCAATTCAAAGGGACACACCTTATATTTATGTGCGTATTCCTCGACCACATCTCTGGTCAAAACCTCATTCTCGGTTAGCATAGCAAAAAGAGCTTCATTTATTCTGTCATAATGGCCTGAAGCATACTCACAATTTTCAGGATTGCAGTCCTTAACCTCGCAAAAGCATATCTTTTCCTTGGCCGTAACAACTACACTTCTAAACTTAAGCCCGCGCTCTCTTAGAATAGAAAAAGCCTCACTGGCAACTGTTCTGGTAATAGTCTTGGCCGTCAGATAAAAAAGCCTTTCAGCCTTTCCGACACCTATTGCTTTTACTGCCGGGAATATAGTTGTAATAGTCTTTCCTACGCCTGTAGGAGCCTCCAAAAAGAGCTTTTTCCTGTCATTGATGGTCTGATACACCTGCACTGCCAATTCTCTTTGTCCCGGGCGGTACTCAAATGGAAATTCCAGCTCCGCTGCAGACTCGCGTCTTTCATTGAACTGCTTGCACTGAAGAACGCACCATTTATCGTATTCATCCACCAATCCCATGAACCACTTTTCAAGCTCATCAAAGACTATCTCATCATAGAAATATCTGATTTCCTCAGTCTCGAGGTTACAGTATGTAAGACGGATTTTAATGGTTTCCGGCCGCATCTCGCGTCCGTACATATATGCGTAGCACTTAGCCTGAGCAAGATGCACGAATACAGGCTCCTTCATCTTATCAAGGCGTCTGTAGGTACCTTTAATCTCATCAATGGTAATACCTTCAGCATTAGAGATAACTCCGTCTGCACGGCCTTCCACAGTGAGCTCATATTCCTGTTTTGAGCATACAAAAAACAGAGGAACCTCGGCCGCATAATCCGGGCCCATTTTCCCCTGTATCAT
>JAKSRU010000158.1 GCA_024403475.1 Lachnospiraceae bacterium
TATAAATAAGGAGCATATATGGCGATACTTATAGGTATAGTTGTTGTCTTTATGATGATGTTTATACTTGGCGTTCCGAGAGAGATTATTCTGTTTTGCGCGCTGGCACTGATGCTGATTTTTTCAGTTTTTTGTGTTGTGTTTTTCTTTGTTTCGCTGATAAATCTATTGCGGTCAAAGACGGCTGAAAGCAGATTCATAGGATTTATGTATTGGGACAGGCAAAGCGATTCTGAGAGTGAGAATAAGCAGGAATATTCAACGGAGAAGGATAAAAACAGGGTTGCATTTGCTGCTTATGAGTTAGATAAACAGGTGCTTCGTAATTTGTTTCCGACGGATGAATTTATGGTCAAGCTCTATAAACCGGAGGTTGATGTAAACATTCGTGTGTGTAATATAGGAAGAAACAGGTTTGCAATAGATAAGGTTACGATGATTATTATATTTATCGGGTTACCGGTCTTTTGCGTGATTACAGGCATTTTAATTCCTTTGATAATGCAATATATGTATATATTCAATGTGTGAGTCTATTAAATATAGTAGCAATTACTATATAAAATAGATGAAAGATTTTGTTATTATAATAGGTGGCGCATCTTAAGGGGCATGTATCCTGAAAAATTGGTGCGAGTGAGGAAGAACAGGAAATGAAGGTCGGTTTGGTTTTATCCGGGGGGATGGCTAAAGGCGCATATCAGGTAGGTGCATTGAAGGCACTCAGCAATTACATACCAAGAGAAGATATTGTGTGTATCAGCTGTGCCTCTATAGGTACACTGAACGGATATTCATATGCAATGAATAAGCTTGATGAAGCAGAAAATATGTGGAAGGAAATCTGCATTGAGGATAACAGACTTTTTATCAGCCAGGTATTGAGAAGCTGTATTCTTCAGGAGGATATCAAAAATTTGTATTCGCCTAAGGATAAATTCAATCATGATTTCTTTGTTTCATTGCTCGATTCAACTCACATGAAGCTGAATTACAAGAATATGGCCAAGGAAGATCCCGGTAAATATGCATCTATTCTCCGTGCAAGTGTAGCTATGCCTTTTTACAATCCTTCTGTAAAAATAAACGGCAATACATATTATGACGGCGCGATGATTGACAATATTCCTGTATATCCGCTGATCAGAAGAAATTTGGATTATATCATTTGCATATATTTTGATACATATACATATCGTTTTGAGAGTAAAGCCTTTGACAGTAAAGTAATACAGATTACTTTCCCTAATGAGAATTTCATCAAGCAATCTCTCATTTTTACAAAGGATAATATCGACCATATGATAGAGAAGGGCTATGACCATACCAATTTCCTGTTAAATGAGGTTATGGGTAATGACCATACAAATCTCGAACGTATTAAGAAAGGCATCACCCACAAAAATTACGATAATACCATTCGTATAACAGGTGACGTACTGACAACTAACTTTAATAAATTTGCGAAGAAACTGGTTCGTAAGGATATAAGCTGACATACGGCTGCTGATATGAGAAGTGAGGGATAGAATGGAAAAAATTGCAGAGCTTCAAAATATTATAGATACCTACGATAATATTGTTTTCTTCGGCGGAGCCGGAGTTTCTACCGAGAGTGGAATTCCGGATTTTAGAAGTGTTGACGGTTTATACAATCAAAAATACGATTACCCGCCTGAGACTATTTTGAGCCATACCTTCTATATGAGAAATAGGAAGGAATTCTATCGCTTCTATAAGGATAAGATGCTTTTAGAGGATGCCACACCCAATGCAGCTCACTTAAAATTGGCTGAACTTGAGGAGGCCGGAAAGCTTAAGGCTGTTATCACTCAGAATATAGATGGATTGCATCAGAAGGCAGGCAGCAAAGAGGTGCTGGAGCTGCATGGTTCTACACTTAGAAATTACTGCGAAGATTGCCATGAATTTTATGATATGAAGTATATGCTCAATTCCAAGGGTGATTATCCGGTATGCGAAAAGTGTGGCGGACCTGTTAAGCCGGATGTTGTGCTTTATGAGGAAGGTCTTGATAACTATACGGTCAGTAAGTCGATTCAATATATCAGTGAAGCTCAGGTGTTGATTATTGCCGGTACTTCTTTGGCAGTATATCCTGCTGCCGGGCTTATTGATTATTTTAAGGGTGAAAAGCTGGTTGTTATTAATAAGGCTTCAACTCCCAGAGATAATTTCGCAGATTTGGTGATAAATGCACCTGTTGGTGAGGTGCTTTCGCAGATAAAGGTTAAATAATCAGTAATAAATGATTATTAGCAGGAGGAGAAAATGAAAAAAAGATTTTTGGCAGTATTGCTTGCAACGGCAATGGCAACCACTATGATTGTAGGTTGCGGTGATCAGAATCGTTCGAATTATGAGGATGATGAAGACGATGATGATGACGAAGATGACGAAGATGATGAAGATGAGGATGATGAAGACGATGATGATGCGGATGTTGTTGTAGAATACGATGACATGTTTGCAGTTTCGCCTGATTCAATTCTTTATGATACCGATATCGATATTAGAGTCCTCTACGGCGAGTATGTGGTAGACGGAGAAGATTTCTACGATCCCGGGTATTATAAGCAGTTTGAAGAAAATGTCAGAGAGACAATGGAGCTTGAAGATCCTTACTGGGGAGACACAGCTACTGTATATTCAATGCTTCAGAAAATTGAGGTCGGTAAATTCTCAGAGTTTTGGGGAAATATATATTACGATGATCGTGAAGGCGGCTATATCACATATAGCGGAGAAGGCCGTTACACCTTAGGCAAGCTCAGACAGGAAGATTTGAGAGTCGAGAAGGAGATGCTTCTGAATCAGTATGGTGCAGATGGTATCACATATTATGATAATATGATGGAATCCTACAACCTTGATTATGCTGTTCTCGATTTTCCGGTTAAAGGCAGTTCGTATACTTTATCGATAGGTACTGTTGTAGAGGCTGAAGGTAATAAGCTTCACTTCTATGATTACGAGTATAATGAGGACAAAACCGTCACTATTCTTGATGAAGTATTTAGCTGCAGATTTGACTTCAAGGGCGCCAAGCTTGAGATATCTAAGAATGATGTAGTATTTGAACTTGTTCCCTATGATTTTAGAGAGTCTCACTACTGCCAGTATATTTATAACGGCCCCAGCTTTGTAGACAATAAGGGCGCAGCACTTGATGATTTGTGCGGTCTTTCAATCGCAGATGATGGAGACCAGGGACTTTACGTTTCTCATGGTTATTTCGTTGACGGATCTGAGTCCTTCAGTGATTACGAGAGACAGATTTTTGAGTATGATATTGAAAACGGAAGATTCAGGCTTACATATGCACCTACTTATATTATGAATGGTGACAGATGGACCTTTGATGATTCACCTGCTTACAAGTCTGTAAGCGGACAGTTTGTATGGGGCGGTTCAGACCACGGTCTTGTAATGAAGGTTGATGGTCAAATGTATTACTATCAGTCAAGCCAGGAAGAATATTACTACGACGTATTCGGTTATAATGGAATCAGTGATGACTCTGATAGCGGTTCAAGCAACGGAGCACTTGCAAGCAGCCTTAATATTCATGAACAGGTTTCAAACGATCTTAGTGAGGCGTTTGGTGACGATGCTGTAGTCGATGAGAATTCCGGTGCTATTACCATGGATAATAACATTCTCTTTGGCGTAGATTCTGCTGAGATTTCAGAAGAAGGTAAGGCATACCTCGATGACTTCATTGTAACCTATGTAACTGCTATTAAGCCTTATCTTGATGATGGTTCTGTAACCAGTATCGTTATCGAAGGTCATACAGATACTGACGGTAGCTATGAGTACAACCTTGATTTGTCTGAGCGCAGAGCACAGGCAGTTGCTGACTATGTAATTGAGCGTCAGCCTGAACTTGCAGATTGTACAGTTACTGTAGGTTATTCATATCTGTATCCTATATATGATGAAAACGGAAATGTGGACAAGGCTGCATCAAGACGAGTTGTATTCAGCTTCAGAACACAGTAGTAGAAAACAGCGTGAAAACAGTAGGAAAAACTATTGCAAAGTGCGGAGGTTTATGATAATATAGGACTCCGTGATATATTTTCCTTGCTCGCATATAGCGGGCCAGAGACCAAAAGGAGGTAACTAAAATGACCAAGTATGAATTAGCCGTGATTGTCAGCGCTAACCTCGAAGACGAGCAGAGAACTGCTACTGTTGATAAGGTTAAGGCTCTCGTAGAGAGATTCGGTGGCAATATCACAGAGGTGGATGACTGGGGCAAGAAGAAGCTTGCTTACGAGATCCAGAAGATGAAGGAAGCATACTACTACTTCATTCGTTTCGAGGCTGATGTAACTGCTCCTGCAGAAATCGAGAGCAGAATCCGTATTATGGATGGCGTCATCAGATTCTTAGTCGTTAGACAGGACGAAGCATAAGAAAGAGAGTAATGTATGAACAAAGTAATTCTTATGGGTAGACTTACCCGTGACCCCGAGGTTAGAGTTTCTCAGGGTGAGAGACAGACCACAATTGGAAGATTTTCAATCGCAGTAGATCGTAGATTTAAGCGTGAAGGTCAGCCTGATGCAGACTTTTTCAACTGCACTGCTTTTGGCAGACAGGCAGAGTTTATCGAGAAGTATCTTCACAAGGGAACCAAGGTTGTCGTTGTAGGAAGTATTCAGAATGACAATTATACCAATAAGGATGGTGTACAGCAGTATAGCACACAGATTATGGTAGATGAGATTGAGTTCGCTGAGAGCAAGAATGCTAGCAGTGAGAGCAACTATGGCGGAGGATACAATAACGCAGCACCTGCGTCTAATACCCAGCCCGGTGGCTTCATGAATATTCCTGACGGCATTGTCGAAGAATTACCGTTTACCTAAGCGTTTAATTTCAGGAGGATTTTATTATGGCATTCACAAAGACCGAGCGTCCTGATGGCCCCGCAAGAAGAAAGGGTGGCATCCGTAGACGTAAGAAGGTTTGCATTTTCTGTGGTAAGGACAACGTTATCGATTACAAGGATTCAGCAAAGCTGAAGAAGTTTGTTTCTGAGAGAGGCAAGATTCTTCCTCGCCGTATCACCGGTAACTGCGCTAAGCATCAGAGAGAGCTTACTACTGCTATCAAGAGAGCACGTCAGCTTGCTATGATGCCTTATGTACAGGATTAATTGCAAAATTAATACTTACATTTGTCAATAGGCAAAAAATTCAAGGAGCATCTTTAGTAGATACTAAGGATGCTTCTTTTTTTTCATATTTTTTCGTAATGACACGGTGATGATGTATGGAAGGATGAATTTGAGCTGTTGAAGGATGAATTTAGAGATAGTTTAGATATATTGTGGTATTATAAATGTGAAGTTATATAGAACAACTTTGGCTGGTGAAAACAGTCATTTGATGGATTGCATTACACTAATTAATGAAATCACGCGGAAATACTTGCGTGCTAAAGGATGATGAGGGCTGTATGAATAGAAAGAAAAAATTGATAGCTATAGGAATGACCGCCGTTTTGACATTGGCACAGAGTAGTATTGTTTTTGCTACAGAAGGTGAAGATAATACGGAGATAGCTACAGCAGAAACGGTTGAGACTGTAACCGACACAGAGGAAGTGACTGATACTGAAACAGAGGCAGTAATCGTTGTAGAAAATGAGACCACCACGGACGCAGAGGTTGATGCAGAGACTGGTACAGGGGATGATACTATGTCTGATGCAGAGAGTGAGAACAGTATAGAAAGTGAGACGGCGCAGGAAGAAGCTTCAGATGAAGAGTGGAATTTAGAAGATATTATTTTTATAGATATTGAAGATGCTCCGAACTACGGATATATTCAGGATGATTTTCAAGCACCTAATATTGAATATACCATAGATGGTGAAGCTGATGCTGTAACTGCTACGGCTTATCCGGAGAAGTATAATGGCTATGAATTGAAGTATGTGCCGGCGGTTCTTAGAGACCAGGGCTCAGAAGGAGCTTGTTGGGCATTTTCCGTGCTGGGATCTATGGAAACGGATTTGATTAAGAATGACAAGTGGGACAGAAATTCAACTGTTTTTTCTGTAATGCATCTTGCATATTTTACGGCACAT
>JAKSRU010000159.1 GCA_024403475.1 Lachnospiraceae bacterium
CTCTCTTCTTCGGAAGAATAAGCAGCCTTGAGGTCTCCTTTTTATATTCACTATACTCCGGACGTCTCTTGAGCTGACGCTTTTCCATAAGCGGTATAGACACAACATTAAACAATATCACCATACCCAGCGCACCGATTCCGTAGTACCAATACTCGATAGCATATGGAAGCATTGCCAGGTACACGCCTATCCAAAAGCTGATTTCTCCGAGATAATTCGGATGCCTTGAATATTTCCACAGTCCCTCTCTGCACACTGATTTTGATTCACTCTGACTCAAATGTCTGTGCATCTGCATATCTGCAAAAAATTCAAAAGCTATTCCCATAAGCATTATTGCAAAACCAAACACGGACCAATATCCCAGCTTATTATCACTGATTACATACATCGGCAGCATTCCTAAAAACACCAGGATGGTCGGCATCATGTGAATTCCTCCGAAATTGACAATCGGCCATAGAATCCTATGAGTCTCTTCCCTGTATTTTTTATATCTCCAATCCTCGTAAGTAAAATCCGTGAACACCTTAATCCAGTTCATGGTTAGTCTCAGCGACCATATATTGAATACCACCAGGAATATTAGCTGAAACGGTGCAAACGACTTGTTTACCACAAAAAGCCATACGGACATGACCATCGGTGTAAGCGACCAATATGCATCATAAACACTTGAGTTTTTCAGTAATACAGAAAAAATAAATGTTACAATTGTAGCCACTACATCAAAAACCAGCTGCTTAATCATCATATTTTCAATGTGCATGCCGGCTGCAAAGCCCACCGCAAAGGCCAAAATATAAATTGCAGTAACTATTAATAAATCTCTTTTTTTACTAGACTTCATAATTGATTTTTCTATATTAATAACTGATATACTGTGCTAAAATCATAGGCGATAAAATGGAGAACCAAGCAATGGAAAAAGGACGAGCCGTATAGTTTCAACCTCTTAATCGATTTTTAAAATCATCTCAAGAATTCTCTTAACCGCTTTGTTGATTTCAGCCTCTGAGATTAAGCCCTTGTCGTATGCTTCCAAGAGACGCTTGGGATAACCGGTGGCCATCTTCAAATCGTTTCCTGCCTTAACCTCCATATACTGCTCACAGAGAGTCCACCAGTCTGTGGTTACAGGTCCTTCATAGCCCCACTCATCTCTCAGTATGCCGGTCAAAAGGTCGGTATTTTCAGAAGCATAAATTCCGTTAATCTTGTTGTATGAAGACATAATCAGATAAGGCTTTGCTTCCTTGACAATCATCTCAAACTGCTTCAAATAAATCTCTCTGAGTGCTCTCTCCGATACAACCGAGTCAGATGCCTTACGGTTGGTTTCTTTATTGTTAGCTGCAAAATGCTTGGGAGTAGCACCGATATTCTGTGACTGAGTACCTCTTACAATTGCGGTTGCAGCCTTTCCTGTCAGATAAGGATCTTCTGAAAAATACTCGAAGTTACGTCCGCACAGAGGACTTCTGTGAATATTGCAGGCAGGAGCAAGCCACAGTCCGAGATTGTTCTCCTTGATTTCAAGTGCAATCTCCTTGCCGACATGCTCGATAAGCTCAACATCCCAGGTGCAGGCAAGATTCATAGCAATAGGCCATGCAGTGGTAGTTACCCCAACCTGAGGAATAATTCTAAGACCCGCAGGTCCGTCAGCGGTCATCACATTAGGAATACCATGCATTCTGTTATTGCCGACACCACTGGTATTGGCAACTCCCGTATTAATCTGTCCACCGAGAATATCTGCTCTTTCCTCGATGCTCAGAGAATTGATAAACTCATCGATTGTGATTTTTCCGTAATATACATCAATCAGCTGAAGCTCATCATACTTATATTTAAGTATTGAAATCTGCTCCAATCCCTTGATACCGGGCTGAATTCCCTCTAAATCATAGGGCCCCTGTCTGGTCAGTCCGCAGGTATCCGGCTTGGGCTCAGCAGGCTTAACTGCTTCTCTGGTTCCATCAGAAATGATTCTTTCAATAGCTCTGACGGGCGATACCTTGTGACCGGTAGTTTCGAGCACCACGTTCTCGGCAAGCTCATAGGTATAATCCGCCTTAACAGCATCTCGTACATTTGCTCCGATGTAGAAGCTGTACTCACCCTTTTCAAGTACCCATGAAGCGTCCTTAATCTTGCCTGTATCATCATAGGATTTCATGTCATTTACCTTGACCTGAAGCTCAAGCATCTCGCTCTGTCCGGGCATTATCTCCTTGGTCTTGGCAAAAGCAGCCAGCTCTCTTGCAGGCTTGTGAAGAATTGCCTGAGGAGCACTGTAATACAGCTGCACTACTTCCTTGCCGGGTCTTGCGCCTGTATTGGTAACCTGTACCTTGAAGGTGATTACTCCATCCTTGCATTCGGCACCGGTAGTCTTGATATCAAAGCTTGTATACGAAAGACCAAAGCCGAAGGGATAATTAACCTTCTCAGCCGCTCCGGGAATAGTACAAAAATATCTGTATCCTACATAAATATCATCTGTATACAGCACATAATCAGCCGAATCATGGAAGCCTTCTGTTGAAGGATAATCGGTCAGCTTCTTAGCGAAGGTATCACTCAGATGACCGGAAGGATTGACGTCACCACACAATACATCTGCGGTTGCAAGTCCGCCTTCCATTCCACCCTGCCATGAGAGAAGTACCGAATCTACTCCCTCATCAAAGGTCCAGTTGGTATCAATCATTCCGCCTACATTGAGGACCACGATTACCTGCTTGAAGTTGCTCTTGGCAATATCAATTACCTGCTGTTCTTCCTTGGTCAGATAAAAATCGTTGCTGTTAAATACTTCTCTATATGACTCTCTTTGCTCCTCCTCACCGGGCCACATGGTATACTCGGTTCTGATATCATCAGATTCATCTATACCTCTGTCCCAGCCCTCTCCGGAATAACGGCTTACAGATACCACTGCAACATCTGCAAAGGCCTTGGCCTTTTCAATAAGCTCAGCAGGCAAAACAGCCTCCTTCATCATACCGGCCGTATAGCCCTGCTTATGCTGCTCTTCCACATAATTATTATAGAATTCTATAGTCTCGGGGAATACCGAAAGCTTTCCCTCAGCCTCTTTTGCCAGCATTCCTTCTGCGATAGTGCGCACATACGCGCAGGTAACGTCTCCGCTTCCTCCACCGCCTTTAACAAAGTCGATAGTACCCTTTCCCAAAAGGACTACCTTTGCTCCCTTGCTCAAGGGCAATGCATCATTAGTATTTTTTAAGAGCACCATTCCCTCTGATGCTGCTTTTCTTGAAAGCTCAATGTGTTCCTTTGATCCGGTAAGTCTTTTGCCATCTTCTCCCAGCGGTAATACCGGTTGATAATTAATTCTCTGCCACTTGCTCATTTTTAACCCTTTCTGTATGCGTTAATTCCCATTTGTTGGTTTACAACTACATATATTTATCTTATGCTGACGCTACCGCCTCTGACAATTGATACATGGAGCGCACAACATCTTTTAATTCCGTGCTGAATGAAGCATCATTCTCTACTCTGCTCGCATAATGCATCGGACCATATCTTAATACTCCCGTCTGACCGTTTGACTGCACTTTTAATTCAAATATTGACTGAATATCATAGATTGATACATCAATATCCACATAATATATCCTATCCTTGCCACTATAGGTCACTGCTGCATCATTTACGTAGAAAGCACTATTGTCTATATTGA
This sequence comes from Lachnospiraceae bacterium, assembly GCA_024403475.1. Classification (GTDB taxonomy): domain Bacteria; phylum Bacillota; class Clostridia; order Lachnospirales; family Lachnospiraceae; genus AC2028. Next base: position 3,719 of record JAKSRU010000159.1, read on the forward strand.
AACCATCATCACAGACAAAATAATGCCTGAGCACAATATGCTCCTTAAGCAAGAGGCTTGAACCGCAATATGTGATTCCATCCATCTGCAGCATAGGCAATGCATTATATGCTTCCAATACAGTACTCGGTATTTCCGATAAGTATCTGTCGTCCGCATTAAGTCCCCCATTGGCCGGCTTGTCGGTATTCCGGTCAAAATAAACCTGCACTGCTGTGCCATAATTCAATACAGCCTTAATCAATGAATGCTTATCAGCATATGCATTATTGGTCAAAAGCAGATTCATATAATCTTCTACCGTATTCTCCAGATTGGCCAGAACAGTTCCCCCTGAAGCTGATACTATTCTAACACCTATCTCCTCAGTCATATCGCCGGCATTAACCCATACTGTGTATCTGTACAGGTCAAGCAGTTCATCATAAGATATGCATTCTTGACCAAAATCTGCAAATGCTCCTTCATTGCCATATCTTAACTGAACCTTAATATCATTAGTATTATTATTTGTATTATTATTTGTATTGTTATCAGAACCCAAATCAATATAATAATGCAGGCCCAGATTGCCATCCTCAATTACCGAAGCACTTACGCCCACGATTCGGCAAACACCTTCTTGGTTCTCGCTATAACCCGGCTCTCCGGCAGCACTTGACTTAGTCATCTTAATATTCTTGAACAATACATCATATCCCGGAGTATTGGCAGAACAAATTCGAATGAACTCAAGGGAATTGTCTGAAGTATCCCACGTAGAAAGGTCAACCTGTACCTCAAAATGCGTCCATTCCCCGGTAGCTGTGAAATTCTCTACTACTCTACGGTCAATCTCCCGATATCCCTCGTACTGTATGTTGTCAATCCTTATCTGCCCTGCGTAAGATTTACCATCCGTACTCTTCATATCAAAAGAAATAGTATAAAAATCAGCTCCATACTTTTTCAAATCATCAGTTATATTGGCAAACATACCCGGATAATTCACATTGCTATTGACATCACATCGAAGAACAACTTCACCGTTAGTCTCAACATACGGTCCCAAAATAACATTCGGATATGCATACGGATTAAAACGGCTGGTATAATTAAAATCCCCGAGCATATTGTTGCAGATTTCCGGCACGGTGCTCAGCCTGATGCATTTCTTGTCAGTATCGTACACAGCCTCCGCGTAGTACTGCTGTATTTCGCTAAGCGTAACTAACTTGCAGCCTTCACTTATGATGCCATTGGTAGCGGGATTCACTCCTACACCCAGAGCCTTGCAGATTTCCTGCTCCGGAAGATAAAATGTTCCACCTATATCAACAGGCTGATTCTCGAGTGGCAAAAGCCAATCGCCAATCATAACCTTCTTGTAATACACATAATTAACTGTGTTAATCCTTGCAGTTCTCTCTTTTACATCACCACTATTTTGTATAGTGAACTCAATGTCGCCGGAATCCATCTGCGGATGCAGATCATCAGCGGAAGTAATCAACCTGCCATCTAAAGTACAATTGAAAAATTCAAGCCTATATCCGGAACATGCCATGTAATTCTGATTATGCACTACATATACTGCCTGATTTTCCCTGCCGGGCCACTGTTCGATATTAGAATCTCCGCGAATATTAGCAAAATGGCAGTTGCTGAACGTGAAATATTTATCGGCGGTTCCCATATCATGAGCATTGAAAATCCAAGGAGTATTCACTACATCCACACAATCCAGATTTTCAAATGTAATATGCTTAATCTCTGATTGATGACGCGCAGGATTATACCAGTTATTGATAATTCCTTCATTGGCACGGAACACGTAAATATCAGTAAAATCAATCTCGTATTTCGATTCATGCTGTGGGAAAATAGCTGCGCAGGTAGTTCCAATCAGACAATTGCTGATATGATGATACCCTCTGTATCCGTTATAGGTAAATACATTGTCACTGACATAAAATAAACAATTATCAATTGTTACATTACCGCTTCCAACCGCCACGGCATCTGTAGTAATTCTGGCTGTTAGAATCTTGACATCATAAATATAGTGATTTTGTCCTCCATACAGATATATATTCCAGTTCTGGGAATCAATCATCTTGAAGTCTCTGAGTGTAATATTACTGCCTTCCACTCGCACCACCATCTTGTAATTATCTGCGCCAATACTCTGCGTATCGTAATAATCACTATATGGATCTACCAGCATGCCATGACCGCATACTGTCACATCATTTGTCTTAATCAATAGGCGACTATATAGCACGCATCCGGGTGCAATATAAATAGTCTTGATATTTTCCGGGACATTATAGATTAGTTCGCTGCCGTTGGGATCATACCACTTCTCATTGACATATAGAACTGAAGAATCATTCGGGTCATACTCATACTCTTC
>JAKSRU010000016.1 GCA_024403475.1 Lachnospiraceae bacterium
ATGCGGATAACAGGAATCGAACCTGCACGTCGGGGACACCAGAACCTAAATCTGGCGCGTCTACCAATTCCGCCATATCCGCTTGCATGTGCGTATGTCATTATACAGTTCACTATAGTTGTTGTCAATCGAGCAATTGATTAATAATGTCTGAAGACGGAGAAAAATCAGTTGATCGACTATTTTTTTATGATTCGGAAAACGTTTTCAAAAAATACTTGAAACTTTCCGCTAACGATTGTATTATGATTACATATTGGGCGTGGAATTGTAGATGTTTCCACATATTCAGAGGTATTGGCAACTACTGTTATTTATCATAGGCATAGATGTATGCTGACAAGAGGTCAAAAATGAGAAGAGCAGGTATTTTATTTCCTATATTTAGTCTTCCTTCCCCTTACGGTATCGGAACCTTGGGCAAGGAAAGCTATGAATTTGTAGATTTTCTTAAGGAGGCGGGTCAGTCAATTTGGCAGATTTTACCGCTTGGTCCTACCGGTTACGGTGATTCACCCTACCAGTCATTTTCATCCTTCGCAGGAAATCCATACTTTATTGATCTTAAGACACTTATCGAAGACGGGCTGCTTACTGCAGAGGAGTGCGATGCAGTAGACTTTGGCGACAACGCTTTTGATATTGATTATGAGAAGCTTTATTTCGGTCGCTTTAAGCTCTACAGAAAGGCGTATGAACGGGCAAAAGCACGTGGTGACTTGGCAAGCAAAAAGTATAAGAGCTTTTGCAGGGAGAACTCATATTGGCTTGAGGATTATGCTCTTTATATGGCTGTAAAGGACTCCTTTGGCGGAGTAAACTTTATGGAGTGGGACGAGGATATCAGACTTCGTGACAAGAAGGCTGTGGCAGAATATTCCAAGAAGCTTACTGACGAAATCGGCTGCTATTGTTATCAGCAGTTCCTGTTTGCACAGCAGTGGAACAAGCTTAAAAAGTATGCGAATAAAAAAGGAATTGAACTCATCGGGGATATTCCGATTTATGTTGCTTTTGACAGTGCAGATACCTGGGCAAATCCGTCACTTTTCCAATTGGATGAAAAAGGATGGCCTACCGCAGTGGCAGGATGTCCTCCGGACTGCTTTACCGCTGACGGACAGCTCTGGGGAAATCCTCTTTATAAGTGGGCAGAGCACAAGAAAACTAACTATGCATGGTGGCTCAACCGAATGAAGAGATGCTTTGAACTGTATGATGTAGTGCGCATTGACCACTTTAGAGGCTTTGATGAATATTGGGCAGTTCCTTACGGAGACAAGACCGCTGTTGGCGGAAAATGGCTTAAGGGACCGGGATATAGTCTTTTCGCTGCTATTAATAAAGAGTTTGGAACCGGAAGAATTATTGCTGAGGATCTTGGATTTATTACAGATAGTGTGCGCAATCTGATAAAAAAAGCCGGATATCCCGGAATGAAGATTTTGCAGTTTGCTTTTGATGAGAGTCAAAACAGTGAGCATCTTCCTCATTATTGTGATAAGAATTATGTGGTATATACCGGCACTCATGATAACTTTACTCTCAAGGCGTGGATTGAACAGATGGATAAGCCAAGTACAAAGTTTGCCAAGAAGTATCTTCATGTCAAGAAGAGAAAACAGCTTCCTGCAGCATACTTAAGGGCGGCTCTGGGAACTGCATCGGATACCTGTGTAATACCGCTTCAGGATTATATGATGCTTGGTAATGAGGCACGAATCAACGCACCCTCTACACTTGGAATAAACTGGAGATGGCGCTTGAATCCCGCAATGCTTACTGATAAGCTTGCGAAGGAGATTAAGGATTATGCAGCTACCTACGGAAGAATTCCTCAGAAGGAAGAAACAGATAAAAATAAAGATAAGTGATTTAGCTTAATAAATAAAGATAAGAAAAATAACAAAGAATGAAAAATAAGCTTTGTTGAATATTGAGGGATAACAAAAAGGACTCGCATAAGCGAGTCCTTTTGAGTTGTTGTTTGTCGCTTGTTATTCAATTGTTGCGGCTATATAGTTTAGTTCTCGGGATTATCCATATAGATTAGGTTTCGGGGTCATCCTTAATAATATCCACCATAGCCATGTAGGAATTGTGATATTCCTTCTTATAGGTAACCTCCTCACCGAACCAGTCGGGAGGGAGGAAGGTGGCAGCTGCTTCCTTACTGCCAAATTCGACTTCCGCCATGATGAGAGGATCAAAGGGTGTCTCAAATACATCAAGCTCAATCATCAGACTGTATCCGTCCGGAGGCTTGGGAGCTCCCTCGATGACCTGGGGATGGGGGAGAGGAATCATATATCTCTTTTTGCAGATTACATTGCCGTCTGCTTTGAGAAGCAGGTGATAATATGCATCCTTGGAAAGAGGAAGATTGCTTTCTTCACGAGCCATCATGCCTGAGCCCTTGTAGGTCATATAATAATCATCGTCCTCACGTCTTACTCTGATGACGGGGTCGATATTCAAGTATGCCTGTTCAATTCTTTTATACGGATAATCATTGAGATTATCAGGCAATTCCTTGATAAGAAATTTACGTTCGATTTCCATGTGTACTCCAATATATTATGTGTTATAATTTCACCTGTAGGTGATGCAAATACAGGCTAATGATGATGTGCCCTGATTTACGCGCACACTTATCATTATAACTTATTTCGTTGAAAAAATAAAGTTTGGTGTTGGGTTTGACTCGGGTAAATATGTATATAAATTCAATGTTAAAAATGGTTATTTTGTGGTTAAAAAATTAATCGGGAGAGGAATTTGTTATGGCAAAAATTGTAGTAATGCTTGCAGATGGATTTGAAGAGATTGAAGGACTTACAGTTGTAGATATCTGCCGCAGATGCGGAATTGAAACTACTATGGTATCAATTATGCAGGACAAGCAGGTGGTGAGCTCACATAACATTCCCGTGATTGCAGATGTTATGTTTAATGATGTTGACTTCTCCGAGGTTGATATGATTGTACTTCCGGGCGGACTTAAGGGAACTCAGAATCTTGAGGCATGTGAGCCCTTGATGGAGAAGATAGACGAGTTCTATAAGACTGATAAGTATGTTGCTGCCATATGTGCTGCTCCCAGTATACTCGGACACAGAGGAATACTTAATGGAAGAATTGCCTGCAGCTATCCGAGCTTTGAGGGACATCTGGTAGGCGCTGTCGTAACACAGGATCCCGTTGCAAAATCGGATAATGTTATTACCGGAAGGGGTATGGGCGTTTCTACAGAGTTTGCACTTAAGCTGGCCGAGCAGTTTGTTGACAGGAGTGTGGTTGAGGATGTTGCAAACGGAGTTATTTATACAAAACTAATGAAATAATGCAATTCCAATGACAAAAATGTAGCATTACAATAAATAAGAAGATTTTTTGTAAAAAAAGCCGAAAAATAGGAAAGTAAATGTTGACAATTGGCCTGATAGGCTGTAAATTAATTGAGTGTGTGTACAGAAGCTCCCGTGTCAAGTTCGCTTTCCTCATGGGTTTTACACAGTAGAGTACATGAGGAAGGCGAATTAGTTTCCAAGCACATCCTTATATTTTTACTAATTAAAATTTTAATGGAGGTGTATCTAATGGCAAACATCAAATCTGCAAAGAAGAGAATTCTCGTAAGCCAGCGCAATGCTGAGAAGAATAAGTCTGAGAAGTCTGCAGTTAAGACCGCTATCAAGAAGGTTTATGCAGCTATCGAGTCTGGAGATAAGGCAGCAGCTAAGGCTGAGCTCCTTTCTGCAACTAAGATTATCGAGATGGCAGGCTCAAAGGGCGTTTATCACAAGAACAACGTTGCCCGCAAGGTTTCTCGTATCACCAAGGCTGTAAACGCAATGGCTTAATTTTAGATATATTATGAACTTTCGAAGACCTCATCTGTACCGTCATACAGATGAGGTCTTTTTGTGCAATGGGAAATTCTTACGGATTTAGATATAGCCAAAAGCTATAACCAACCATATAAAATAGATATGAACACTGATATTGTATTGTGACTTTCTTGTTTGATATAATACATTCACTGCGTAAGCATAGTTTTAAGCTATTACAGGGCATATTAGTGAGGATAAGATTATATGAAAATCATTGATATATTAAATAATAAGAAAATGTCTCTTTCGTTTGAGGTTTTCCCACCGAAGAAGGAGAGCGGATTCGAGAGCGTTAAGCTTGCTACTGAGGAGATAGCAAAATGCAAGCCCGCATTTATGAGTGTTACCTACGGAGCAGGCGGTGGAACAAGTCAGTACACTCTCGATATCGCCAAAAATATTAATGAAAGCTACAATGTACCCACCTTGGCGCATCTTACATGTGTATCCTCGAGCAGGGCTACAGTTAAGCAGCGCATTGCGGATTTGCAGTCAGCAGGTATAGAGAATGTCATGGCTCTTCGCGGTGATCTGACTCCTGAGCTTGAGGCATCAGACCCTTCAACATGGGATTACAGACACGCTATCGAGCTTATCCGAGATATCAAGGAGAGCGGTAGTGATTTTTGCATCGGTGCGGCATGCTATCCCGAGGTTCACCCTGAGAGTGCTAATCAGAGAGAGGACCTGCAGCATTTGAAGGAAAAGGTTGATGCAGGTGCGGATTTCCTTACTACGCAGATGTTTTTTGATAACAATCTGTTCTTCAACTTTTTATATAAGCTGCGTGATACCGGAGTAGAATGTCCTGTGCTCCCGGGTATTATGCCTATTACTAATGCAAACCAGGTGGCAAGAGCAATTAAGCTTTCCGGTTCATTTATGCCTCAGCGTTTCAAGAGTCTGGTAGATTATTTTGGTAATGATCCCGAGGCTATGAAGCAGGCCGGTATTGCTTATGCGACTGATCAGATTATAGATTTGTATGCCAACGGCATCACAAATGTTCATGTTTATTCGATGAACAAGCCCGATATTGCGCAGGCAATTATGAATAATCTTTCTGCTATTCTCGGAAAAGATTTTGCATAAAAACGGCAGAATGTGTCATCCGCAAGGGATGCACTGTATAGTGCGCTCACATTTCAAAAAATGAAATGGTGATTTATATGAAAGAAATAATGAGAAGTATAAGCAGCGGAGAAATTGCTGTGACAGATAGAATTACTCCGCTTCATGCCGAATATGGAGCTCCTGCAATTAACAGGGGCGAAATTCTCAGATATGCGGGAATGCCGGCTTCAGCAGTCAGAGCCCAAAATATATCAGGCTTTGATGACAGCTATCTGCGTGTACTGAGCGAAAAGTGTGCAAAATGCGGTAAGGGATGTAACCTTTCGGCAGCCTATGAGGAGGCGGAGAGGACAGGTGTTCCCAACCACTGCACAGAAGGCATTTCAGATGAAGCATCTGAGGAAGAGAAGGCACTTGATAGAATGCTTGACGAAGCAATCAAACTTGCTTCCGACAAGTTGACCTACCGAGTGTCTTATTGTTGTGTTAAACTTGAATTTGATGAAAACGGATATCCGATTCTTCCCTTTGAACAGCATTCGGATGATTTGAAAAAAAATCTGACCGGTTGCAAGGCAGTTATAATTTTTGCGGCAACGGTCGGCTCGGGAATAGATATGCTGATTCGCAGATATGAAAGAACATCGCCTGCGAAGGGATTGATTTTTCAAGGTATGGGAGCTGAGAGAGTAGAAGCACTGTGCGATCGATTTAATGCGGAGGTTGATATGTTTGCTGAGGAAGCAGGCTTAAAGACTCATCCGAGATATTCTCCCGGATATGGTGATTTGTCAATCGATATTCAGCCTAGGTTGTTGGAACTTGTAGATGCGCAGAGAAGATTGGGTATTACCTTAAATGAATCCTATTTGATGGCACCTTCAAAGTCGGTAACCGCTATCATCGGAATCACCGAGTAGCCGGTATTTGCAGTAATGCTTCTATGGCAGCTGTATATGAAAGCAGCTGTATATGAAAAAGAGGATAGTTATGAATTTACGTGATTATATGAAAGATAATTTTCTGTTCCTTGACGGAGGAATGGGTACACTGCTTCAGGAGGCAGGATTGCAGCCGGGTGAGCTTCCGGAGAGATGGAATGTTTCTCATGCGGATGTGATTATAAATATTCAAAAAAATTATTACGATGCCGGAAGTAATATTGTTTTGTCTAATACCTTTGGCGCGAATTCGCTTAAGTTTGATGATGAAGAACTAAAGCTTCTGGTTGAGGCGGCTATTGCCAATTCCAGAAAGGCGGCGGAGTTAAGCAGCGGAACACAGGAAAAGTATGTCGCTCTTGATATAGGACCTTTGGGAAGATTGCTTAAGCCCTACGGAGATTATGAATTTGAGGATGCGGTTGAGGCTTATGCCAAGACTGTAAGACTTGGAGCTGCAGCAGGTGCTGATCTGATTTTCATTGAAACCATGAATGACAGCTATGATACCAAGGCTGCACTTCTGGCTGCCAAGGAGAATTCTGACCTTCCTGTATTCGTATCTAACGCATACGGAAGTGATGGAAAGCTGATGACAGGTGCCAGCCCGGCTGCTATGGTGGCTATGCTGGAGGGTATGCATGCGGATGCAATCGGTGCAAACTGTTCGCTGGGCCCCGATCAGCTTGTAGGGGTAATGGAGGAGTATCTTGAATATGCTTCCGTACCCGTATTAATTAAGCCCAATGCCGGACTTCCGAGAAGCGAAAACGGCAAGACAATTTTTGATGTTTATCCTCCGGAGTTTGCAGCTTCGGTAAAGAGCCTGATGGAAAAGGGTGTCAGAATTGCCGGCGGATGCTGTGGCACTACTCCTGATTATATTAAGGCGGTTAAGGATGCATCTCTCGATATTACACCCATACCTGTTACAGACAAGGGTAAATCACTGGTTTCTTCATATACTCATGTGGTTGAATTTGGAAAGTCACCTATATTAATCGGTGAAAGAATTAACCCTACGGGTAAGAAGAGATTTCAGCAGGCACTCAGAGAAAATGATGTTGATTATATATTGAATGAGGGCTTAAAGCAGGCGGACGCAGGGGTGCAGGTTCTCGATGTCAATGTAGGACTTCCTGAAATCAATGAGCCCGAGATGCTCGAGCGCGTTGCCAAAGAACTTCAGGCAGTCACGGATTTGCCGCTTCAGTTGGATACATCAGACCCTATAGCTATGGAGGCCGGACTTCGTTGCTATAACGGTAAGGCTATGGTCAATTCCGTTAACGGTAAGGAAGAGGTGATGGAGGCCGTATTCCCGTTGGTGGCAAAATACGGTGGATTTGTAGTTGCACTTACGCTTGATGAAGGAGGAATTCCTGATACAGCTGAGCAGAGAGTTGCAATCGCTGAAAAGATTCTTGCCAAGGCGGCAGAATACGGAATTGCGAAAAAGGATATTATTTTCGATCCTCTTGCGATGACAATAAGCGCAGATACCACTGCGGCACTTGCTACAATGCAGGCGGTTCACGATATCAGATTCGGACTTGGAGTAAATACCTCACTGGGAATCTCCAATGTATCCTTTGGTCTCCCTCAGAGAATGCTCATAACCTCTACATTCTTTGCGCTCTGCTTAGAACAGGGTCTTTCTGCTGCAATCATGAACCCTTATTCAACAGAGATGATGAGTGTGTATTATACCTTCAGGGCACTTCATAATCTTGATCCTAACTGCACTGATTTTATCACCTACGCGCAGGGACTTCCCAAAATGGTACCTGCAGGAAGCGAGGCAGCAAGTGCAGGAGCGGCACCTGCAGGAACAGTACCTGCAGCAGGTTCTTCGGGCGCGCCTTCGGGGGCAGGTACCTCCAACGGAAATGATGCCAAGGTATCACCTCTCCAGAATGCAATCATACGTGGATTGAAGGAGCAGGCTGCCAATATCACCAAGGAGCTTCTTCAGAATGTAGAGCCTTTGGATATAGTTCAAAATGATGTTATTCCGGCGTTGGATATCGTTGGTAAAGATTTTGAGGCAAAAAAGGTATATCTTCCTCAGCTTCTTATGGCAGCAGAGGCTTCAAAGGAAGCATTTGAGGAAATTAAGAAAAAGATGGTGGCTAACGGAAGCGGCGGCCCAACCAGATGCTCATTTGTCATTGCAACTGTTCACGGAGATATCCATGACATCGGTAAAAATATAGTAAAGCTTATTCTTGAGAATTACGGCTTCGATGTGCATGATTTGGGAAAGGATGTACCCGAGCAGGATATCGTTGACAAGGTCGTTGAGCTTCATGCACCGTTGGTAGGACTCAGTGCTCTTATGACTACCACTGTTCCGGCAATGGAGAATACAATTAAGCTTCTCAGAGAGCAGGCTCCTTGGGCTAAGGTTACCGTAGGCGGTGCCGTACTTACACAGGAGTATGCGGACAAAATAGGCGCAGACAGCTATTGTAAGGATGCAATGGAGACAGTCAGATACGCGGAAGAAATTGAGAAGAGTCTTTTGAATAATTAATATAGTTTGAACTTGAAATAGATAAGTAATCGGAGGGCATTATGGCTGAACTTGTTTCAAAAAAGAAAAGTAAAAAGTGGATAATCTTTGTTGTTCTTGGTGTTGTGCTTGTGGCAGGTTTGGTGTTTGCAGCCTTCTTTATATCAGGAGCGGTAAAAAGAACCCAGTACAACCGGGAAATTGAAATGGCAAATAAGTATTTTGACGATATGGAGTACGAGGAGGCAGCAGCTCACTATATCGCTGCTATAGAGATTAATCCTAAGACCTTTACTGCATATGTAGGCGTTTATGAATCGTACGTTGCCGCTGCCGATGTAGCAATCGCAAAAGGAGATATCGGAAAGGCAAAATCATATTACGAGGATGCTATAGAGGTTCTCGCGTCCGGAGCAGATTACTTTGAATCCGACGAGCGTGAAGCTATCGAAGATATGATAGAGGATTTGGAGAATAGAATTGCAAGCACCGAAAGAATTCATTCCGGGGCATGGGATGAAATCACCTTCGGAAGCTATAACGGTAAATCTGTCGAGTGGATAATTCTCTCGGAGGATTCTGACAGTATGCTTATTATGAGTAAATACGCCTTTGTTGCGCCGCCGGATGCTTGTGATGATGAATATGCTATATGGCAGGATAGTAAATTGAGAAAGTATCTCAATGAAAGTTTTATTAATGAGTTGTTTGATGAAGCAGAAAAGAATCGAATCCAAATAAGTACTGTTGACAATGAAGTTATAACCTATGATATGGGTGAAACAAAGTGGGAGAGTCAAGGCAATGTACAGGATAAAATATATGTACTGAGTGTAAGTGAGTTTGAGCAGTTATTCCCTATAGACGGATATAGAATTAACGGCTTATATGCATCAAGTCATTTGGCAATCACCTGCCTGATCGGGGATGCCTGGACAGAGGAAGAAGGATATATAAAGATAGACAAGGACCCGGAAGCGTTTGAAATGAAATATTACGGAGCAGAATATTGGGAGGGAATCGATTACTACGGAATGTCATGGACCCTCAGAGATGTTTCTCCTAATGGAACAGAAGGGCTGACCGCTGAAAGTATTTGGATGGTTGACGGTATGGGAAGCACTCATCCTTATATGATCGGATGTGGAAATACCTTCAGACCGGTTATCAGAATTTCAAAATAGTATATGCTGATTTTTAGAATTTCAAAAAAATATAGTGATTTCAAGGAGAATTGGTTGAATGAGTGAACTTGTAGCTGCACAGAAAAAAGGTAAGAAATGGTTGATTTTTGTTATTGTGGGAGTGGTATTGGCTGCTGCAACTGCGGCGGGTATTTTTGTTGTCACAAGAGCGGTGCCTCAGCAGAAATCAAGACAGGAGCTGGCAGTTGCGGATAAGTTCCTTGACGAGCTTGAGTACGAGGAAGCAATAGCTCATTATTTGAATGCAATCGAATTGAATCCGGCAAACTATGAGGCATATGAAGGCGTTTATAATGCTTATCTCGGTATCATAGGAATTGCTCATGCCGATTTGGATTTCGATACTGCACTTGATTATGTAAGTGATGCACTCGATGTATTAAATAATGGTCTTGATAATTTCAGAGAGGGCTCTAAAGAATATGAAGCTATCGATGAGATGATAGATGAATTAAAACAGACCAAGAAGGATTTGAAGGAGGAGCGCGATAATTCTGAAGAACCGGCAGGAAACGGTGAAGCAGAGGGCTCCGGTGAAGCTGCAGTTACCGAGGAGATAGAGGTGATTGAGGAGGAAGAGGATTCAAATGGTCCTAAACCTGCTCAGATTATCAGGACAGATGATATCGGAGATACCACATATGAGTCTTACGATTCTGAAGGCCGTTTGATCATGAGAACAGAATATAACTGGAACGCTTATTTGGTTGAATCAGAGGAATTCAGTTACGACTCGGAAGGAAAGCTTGTGTCTTCATTCATAACTTATAGTGGCGGAAACGGACCTTATGAATATGTATATGAATACAATGAGTTTGGCGAGCTTTACAGAAAGTATGTCTCCGGAGAGGAATATGGCGGATTTACATATGAGTACTACAGAGATGATAATGTAATACTTGAAAATGTTTATTCGGGAAGCACTGTAAATGCGGAAGGCTTATATGACTCAACAGGATATGTCTATGAGAATGGGATATGCGTTGAAAAAATAGAATACTTCGTCTTTCAGCTTGGAGGCGGCCCCTCAGAAAAATACCAAACCGGTAGTATATATTATGATGAAAATGGTTTGATTACACATATAGTAAAATATGATACCTATTTTTCGACTGCCGGCGAGTATTTCGCAGAGTATGAATACAATGAGGAAGGACAGCCGATTATTATGAGAGCGGTCAGTGCTTCAGGAGAAGTACTTATGACAGAACAGTATTCATATTAATAACCATTTTATTAACCGTTTTAATTTGTAAAATAGGGCATTCACTTACTGATTAAGTGAATGCCTTTTTTGTTTGGAAACTGCTTGAGGTCATTGCTTGGATAGATTTGTATGATGCATGCTTGTGAAATAATTTGATATTGGGATGAGTGGCGCCAAAAGGGGATTAACGGATAAAGAATACAATGGGATAAATGCTACAATAAAATTGGTGGGTGGTATATTGCATATATTTTGCAGTAAAAACTTCAATGCTTAGTATAGGGAGAAACAGTATGGAGAAAAAATTATTTAACAAGATGCTTATGCTTGCTTTGATTGCAGGCGCGGTAGCAATAGTCGCTCTTTTTGGCTATCAGTATTATTCGAGCAAAAAATCCTGTGAAGGAAAAGCGCGCGATCAGTTTGCTCATATCGAGCAGAAGATGGACAGTAACGAGGAGGAAATAGCAAGACTTACGGACAGTGTTGGTGAGAATAATCTGGCCAAATCAAGAGCTTTCGCAGATATGCTGGCGCATGATCCGAGCATTTTGGAGAATGATGATAATCTTGTCGAAATATGCAATCGACTTATGGTTAGAGAGCTTCACGTTATAGATGAAAAAGGAATTATTACCAATAGTACTGTGCCGGCATACATCGGCTTTGATATGAACAGCGGTGAGCAGTCCGGTGCATTTATGGTTATTGTTGACGATCCGAGCATAGAGCTTGTTCAGGAACCTCAGGTAAACGCAGCAGAGGGTGTGCTTGTTCAGTACATTGGTGTGGCAAGAAAGGATGCAAAGGGTTTTGTGCAGGTAGGAATCGAACCTACTGTTTTGCAAAATGCTTTGGCTGAGACTGCTATTGATGTTCTGATGGGTTCTATAGACACCGGAATGAAAGGCTGTGCTTTTGCTATAGATGCTCAGACGGGGATGCTTGCTGCCTATAGCAAGGCAGAACTGATCGGAAAGCAGGCGACAGAGGTAGGTTTCCCTGAGAAGCTTGGCACAAAAGGAAGGGTTAAGGTTGACGGAACAACCTATGATTATGTGGCAGAAGAGTATAGCGGGTATGTTATCGGTATTGTATATCCTGCATCAGAATATCAGGTTACAGCAATAGTTAATGCATTGGGATTGTTTGTGCTTTTGATAGTTATCATTGTCGTATTGCTTTTGTTTGTGAGAAAATATGTTTCCAAAGAAATTGTGAACGGCATTGTCAGAATAACTGATACTATGGACGAAATCAGTAAGGGTAATTATGATGTTCAGGCAGATGTTCATGATTCTTCTGAGTTTGATACCCTGAGTAATGCGATAAATGAGCTTACTCGCACTGTGAGAGATAATATGGCCGAGAATGCTGCCCATATCGAAAAGCAGAAGGCTGATGTGGAAACCAGTAAACAGCTGGTACTTGATGTGAAGTCAGTTTGTGCTCAGATTGAAGAGTCTTCGTCTGCAACGCTTGAAACATCGGGGGCAATTGCAGATAGTAATGATGAGCAGAGAAAGGTAGTAAGCCAGCTTTCCGAGACATTGGCAACTTTGTCTGCAAAGCTGCAGAATAACGCATCAGACACGATGAATGTATCTGATTCAACCAAGACTGCAGTTGGAGATCTCGTGACAGCTAAAAAGAATATTTACAATCTTTCGAAATCAATGGATGAGATTATAAACTCTTCGCTGGAAATTCAAAAGATTATTGAGCAGATAGATGAAATAGCCAGCCAGACCAACCTTTTGGCACTTAATGCTTCAATTGAAGCTGCCAGAGCCGGTGAGGCAGGACGCGGCTTTTCTGTTGTGGCTTCTGAGATTGGTGCGTTGGCCGGCAGGAGTGCAGAGGCAGCCAAGGAAACCGGTACTCTCATAAGAAATTCAATTGATGCAATCAATTACGGTTCTGAGATGACTCGAAATGCTGTTGAAAGCTTTGATGTTGCTGTTCAAAAGATTGAAAAGGCTTCTGAGGATGTAGTAAGAATTACTGATGAGGTAATCGCAAATTCTAAGCTTATCAATAGCGTTAACAGTGATCTTGACAGAATTGTTGAGGTTGTAGAGGCTAATGCAGAAATAGCAAAGCAGAGCCGCATAGTTGCAGAGGCAATGGCAGAGGAAGCTAAGACCCTGAATTCTATTGTTGATGTTGAATAATGCTTGATAATATAGGATGATTTGGAGAATGCAGTCTGCATCAGTTGACTGCATTCTTTTTTTTGTAGTATTATTCTATGTTGATATAAACAGTAGTAAATAAAGACTATGAGGAATTTATGGATCAGAGTAAAATCAGAAATTTTTGTATCGTAGCACATATCGATCACGGCAAGTCTACACTGGCCGACAGAATAATTGAAAAGACAGGTCTGCTTACCAGCCGTGAGATGCAGGAGCAGGTGCTCGATAATATGGACTTGGAGCGTGAGCGTGGAATTACCATTAAGTCTCAGGCAGTCAGAACAGTATATAAGGCACAGGACGGAGAGGAGTATATTTTCAATCTTATCGATACTCCCGGCCATGTTGACTTTAACTATGAGGTCAGCCGTTCGCTTGCTGCCTGTGACGGAGCTATTCTTGTCGTTGATGCGGCTCAGGGTATAGAGGCTCAGACTCTTGCAAATGTATATCTTGCCCTGGATCATGACCTGGATGTATTCCCGGTAATTAATAAGATTGATCTTCCCAGTGCTGAACCGCAGAGAGTAATCGATGAGATAGAGGATGTAATCGGAATCGAAGCACAGGATGCACCGTTGATTTCAGCCAAGAACGGAATCGGTATCGAGGATGTGCTGGAGGCAGTTGTTCAAAAGATTCCTGCGCCCAAGGGTGACCCCAATGGTCCTTTGAAGGCACTGATTTTTGACTCTGTATATGATTCATATAAAGGTGTTATCGTATTTTGCCGTATCATGGAAGGTACCGTTAAAAAGGGTACCAAGATGAAAATGATTGCTACCGGAGCAGAAGAAGAGGTAGTAGAGGTTGGTTATTTCGGCGCCGGCAAGTTCTTCCCTTGTGATGAACTCAGTGCGGGTATGGTAGGATATATCACCGCTTCTATTAAAAATCTCAAGGAGACACAGGTTGGTGATACCATTACCGATGCTGAAAATCCTTGTACGGAAGCACTTCCCGGATACAAGAAGGTTCAGTCAATGGTTTATTGCGGACTTTATCCCGCAGACGGTGCAAAGTATCCCGATCTTCGAGATGCGCTTGAGAAGCTTCAGCTTAATGATGCATCACTTACATATGAGCCGGAGACCTCATTGGCTCTCGGTTTTGGTTTCAGATGCGGTTTCCTCGGATTGCTTCATTTGGAAATCATTCAGGAAAGACTTGAGAGAGAGTACAATCTTGATCTGGTAACCACAGCTCCCGGCGTAGTGTACAAGGTATACAAGACCAACGGCGAAATGATAGAACTTACCAATCCTTCTAATCTTCCCGATCCTTCGGAGATTGATTATATGGAGGAACCTATCGTCAATGCCGAGATTATGGTTACCAAGGAATTCGTCGGATCAATCATGGAGCTGTGCCAGGAAAGACGCGGACGCTACATGTCTATGGAATACATAGAGACCAACAGAGCGCTTATTAAGTATGAGCTTCCTTTGAATGAAATTATTTACGATTTCTTCGATGCACTTAAGTCAAGATCAAGAGGTTATGCTTCCTTTGACTATGATTTGAAGGGTTATGAGCAGTCTAAGCTTGTTAAGTTGGATATTCTTGTGAATCGAGAGGAAGTCGATGCACTTTCATTTATTGTTCACGCTGATTCGGCATACGAACGCGGACGCAGAATGTGCGAAAGACTCAAGGATGAGATACCGAGACACCTTTTCGAAATTCCTATTCAGGCAGCAGTCGGCGGAAGAATTGTAGCGCGTGAGACTGTCAAGGCTATGCGTAAGGATGTATTGGCAAAATGCTATGGCGGTGATATCTCTCGTAAGAAGAAGCTCCTTGAAAAGCAGAAGGAAGGTAAGAAGAGAATGCGTCAGGTAGGTAATGTTGAAATACCTCAGGAGGCATTTATGAGTGTCCTTAAGCTGGACGAGGATAAGTAAATATCAAATCGACAACAGAATATGTCAAAAGTAAAAATCCCGCTTGGAAAATGATGTGTACTCGGAACCGGGTTACATATCAAATCATGCCGAGCGGGATTTTGTTGCGATTTTTAGATTTTGAATTATTTTGATAATTTTATTGAAATATATCTGCACTTTTATATATTTTTATGAAAAATACTTGTTTTTTTTGAAAAATTCTCTTGCAATAAAAAAGCAATCTGATAACATAACCACGTAATAAGAAAAAATAAGATTTATGAGTAATCATAACATTTATTGAGAGCGATTAATTATGGGAAAAAAGAAGGAAGAGGAAATTTATAAGTTTCCAAAGACAAAACTACAATGGCTCTGGGAGAACATGGAAGGCAGACATGGATTATATATTGTAGCCCTGTTGGGTACTGCAGTTTATAACATCATGCAGCTTGTAGTTCCGGGATTTTCCGGACAGATTATCGACAAGTTTGTAAAGGGTGATCATGTTGCTGAAAACTGGGCAACCAGACCGGAACTGTTTTACTGGCTCGTTGGCGGTATGGTCGGACTTACTCTGTTGAGAGTTACAATAGTTTATCTTGATTGTATGGCATACGAGCATGTATCTCAGAAGGTTCTCTACAGAGTGCGTAACAAGCTCTATGACAAGATTCAGCGTCAGGATATGAAGTTTTACAGTACCTACAGAACAGGTGACCTGATGACACGAGTTACCGGAGACCTTGATGCGGTAAGACACATGGTTGCATGGGTTATTCGTGTAATCATTGAATCCTTTACCCTGTACGGTGCGGCTATGGTCTTCTTCTTTATCACAAGCTGGAAGCTGGCACTATGCATGCTTGTTATTTCACCGGTCATTTTTATAATTATCTATTTCTTCAGAAGAAGAGTAGCCCCGATGCACGCTCTTTTGCGTGAAAAGTTCGCAGGAATGAACACACAGGCACAGGAAAATATTTCCGGTAACCGTGTGGTTAAGGCATTTGCCCGCGAGGAGTATGAGAAGGAAAAATTCGATGAGTCCAACAAAGACTACAGAGATACCAATACTCAGACCGGTCTTGTATGGCTTAAGTATTTTCCTTTTGTTGAAGGCGTGGCAAATATAATGCCTATAGTTGCATTGATTATCGGCGGCTTTATGCTGATGGATCCTAACAGCGGTCTTTCAATCGGTCAGTATGTATCCTTCACCGGACTTATTTGGTGTATCCAGAACCCTATGAGAATGATGGGTAACATCATGAACGAGTTTCAGCGTTTCTCAGCTGCTTCGAATAAGGTAATGGAAATCTATTACTCAGAAGCAGAAATCGTTGATGCTCCTGATGCAATTGATCATCCTGATAAGTTCACCGGTAAGATTGAGTTCAAGAATGTAAGCTTCAGCTATCCGGATGGAAATCTTCCCGTGCTTGAAGATATTTCATTTACTGCAGAGCCCGGACAGACAATCGCCATCATGGGTGAAACCGGATGCGGTAAGTCTTCACTCATCCATTTGATTCCTCGTTTCTATGAGCCGACTGGCGGTGAAATATTAATCGATGGAATGGATGCAAACAAGCTCAAGCTCAGTCAGTTAAGACACAGTATTGGCCTTGCAACTCAGGATGTATTGCTTTATTCGGATACTATTGAAGGAAATATTGCATACGGTAATCCCGGAATTTCGCTTGAAAGAGTAATGAAATTTGCAAAGTATTCGGCAGCGGCAGGCTTTATTTCAAAGATGCCTGAAGGCTACGAAACAATCGTCGGAGAGAGAGGCGTAGGTCTTTCCGGAGGACAGAAGCAGCGTATTTCACTTTCACGTGCATTGGCTGTAGAACCTTCAATTCTTATTTTGGATGATACTACTTCGGCAGTAGATATGGAAACCGAGAAGGAGATTCAGGAGAGCCTTCGTAATCTTGATTTCCCCTGCACCAAGATTATCATCGCACAGAGAATTTCAACTACAAAGTCTGCGGACAAGATTATTATCCTCAATCACGGACGTATTACAGAGGAAGGCTCACATGAAGAGCTTATCGCTAAAAAAGGTTATTATTACGAGCTTGTTAAGCTCCAGACCGGAGAGGAGATGTAACTATGGCAAAAAATACTTACAAGCAGGATGAACGCCTTGAAGAGCCTTTTGACTTTAGACATCTTCTCAGAGCATTCGTATATATTAAAAAGTATTCGGGAAAAATGATACTCGCGCTAGTGCTTTCGGCACTCGGCGGTGCACTCGGATTGCTGGGCCCCATGATTACACAGAAGGCTTTGGATGATGCAATCCCCAGCGGTTCTGTTAAGTTTTTGATGGAGCTGGTCGTTATGCTTGCTGCAGTGAGTGCAGTCAGCATTGTGCTTGCAACCGTAAGATCCGTAATTATGACGAAGGTCAGCCAGAATATTATTTACGATATCAGAAAGGATATTTTTGCTCATCTTCAGGATTTATCATTCCAGTACTATGATGACAGACCGCACGGAAAGATTCTTATCAGAGTTGTAAACTATGTTAACTCTGTATCTGATATGCTTTCTAACGGACTTATCAATGTAATCCTCGAGATTATCAACCTTGTGTTCATTGTTGCGTTTATGTTCATGGTTGATGTGCAGCTTTCGATTGTAGTTCTCTGCGGTGTGCCCGTACTTGCAGTGTTCATGCTTTGGATGAAGAATAAACAGAGAAAAGCATGGCAGGCAGTATCCAACAAGAACTCAAACCTCAATGCATATCTTCAGGAAAACATTGTCGGTGCAAGAATCACTCAGATGTTTGCTCGCGAAGACCAGAATGCAGAGATTTTTGAAGGACTCACAGAGGATACCAGAAGTACCTGGATGAAGGCTGTAAGATACACCAACCTCGTATGGCCCGGAATTGATGCAATAGCAGTATGTATCAGAGCAGCAATTTTCATTTTCGGCCTCGTAATCTTTGGCGTGGGAGAAGGCGAAATGGCTAAGTCAGTCGGAGTTATCGTAGCTATTTCAAGCTATGCGGCTCGATTCTGGCAGCCTATTATGAACCTCGGTAATATCTTCAACAACTTTATCAATAACATCGCTTATCTTGAGCGTATTTTTGAAACTATAGATGAGCCTGTAACAGTAGCAGATTGTGAAAACGCTATTGAAATGCCTGAAATTAAGGGAGAAGTTACTTTTGAAAACGTTGATTTCTCTTATGAAGAGGGTAAGCCTGTACTTAAGAATGTATCCTTCACCGTTAAGCCCGGACAGAGCGTAGCGCTTGTTGGTCCTACCGGTGCAGGTAAGAGTACAATCGTCAGCCTTATCTCAAGATTTTATAATGTCAATGGTGGTAGAGTTCTTATCGATGGTCAGGATATCTCTGAAGTGACACTTCACTCGCTTCGTTCGCAGATGGGTATTATGCTTCAGGACAGCTTTATTTTCTCAGGTACCATCGAGGATAATATCAGATACGGTAAACTGGACGCTTCGTTAGATGAAATCAAGATGTCCAGCAAGCGAGTATGCGCTGACAACTTTATCTCTTCTATGCCGGATGGCTATGCTACAGAGGTAAGAGAGCGTGGAGGCTTACTCAGCCAGGGACAGAAGCAGCTCATTTCATTTGCAAGAACGCTTCTTTCGGACCCGTCAATCCTTGTATTGGATGAGGCTACTTCAAGTATCGACGTTCAGACAGAGAGAGCGCTTCAGGAAGGCTTAAATCAGATGATGAAGGGCAGAACTACATTCATCATCGCGCACAGACTTTCTACCATTAAAAACTGTGACATCATTATGTATATCGATGATGGTGGAATTACTGAGGCCGGTACTCATGAGGAGCTCCTTGCCAAGAAGGGCGATTACTACAAGCTCTATACTGCTCAGATGGATGAGAAGGGTGCCTGATTAATCGAACAAAAATTGTATCCTTGATATATATTGCAGTTCCCCCAAAGGTGAGCCGTACAGCTTGCTTTGGGGGAATTGCGTTTCTATAGGTTTCTGCGCAGAATATACAAAAATCACGCGAAAAATGTAACAAAATATTGAGCATTTATTTAAGCATTTTATTAATTGAAAAAAACGACAGAGTTTCTATAATTTAGAATACGTATCTTGTGCAAAGATATGATTACGGAGAGATGTGAGGATAAGCTATGGCTGTTAAACACAACGGAACTGATATGATTGTCAGCTTGTTTAATCTTCCTACATTTAAGGAAAGTGCCAGCACTATTAAGATAAAAAGAGCTTTCATCGGAGATAAGGACACTATATTACAGTTTGTATCTCGTTACTTCCAGGAGAACTGGACCTACGAGGTTGAGCATGCACTTATGCAGGATGTGTCTAAGTGCTTTATTGTAACCCAGGATAAAAAGATTCTCGGCTTTGCCTGCTATGATTCTTATGCGAAGGGCTTTTTCGGACCTATCGGTGTAGATCCCGCATACCGCGGAAGAGGAGTAGGAAGTGCTCTTTTGGTCAGAACCCTGAATGCCATGCAGGAATACGGTTATGGTTATGCAATCATCGGATGGGTTGACGATGATGTTCAGGAATTCTACAAGAAGAGTGTAGATGCACAGCCCATCAGAGGTAATTCGGAGGAAGGTGTATTCTCAAATCTTATTTTCCTCGGATAATTACGTTAAATGCAGTGAGAAAATGTACTTCAAAGAATTGTTCTAATTGTTCATACAATAAAACAAAAAGAAGTACAATTTTCTCGTTGACAATTATATAACGGTGTAGTATGATAACACTTGTCCGTGTTACAGACGGTACCAAATGCGATAGTAGCTTAGTTGGTAAAGCGCCTCCTTGCCAAGGAGGAGAGCGCGGGTTCGAGTCCCGTCTATCGCTCTTTTATTGCTAAGAGCGATAAATAATTTAATAGGCGTTGAATGCGATAGTAGCTTAGTTGGTAAAGCGCCTCCTTGCCAAGGAGGAGAGCGCGGGTTCGAGTCCCGTCTATCGCTCTTTTTATTGCCCAAAAGCCTGATCAATCGATTAGGCTTTTTTTGTTTGCTGAAACAAATACAATTGAGCAACTAATGAAAAGCAATCATTAATTAACTGATATATATTAAAAATGCAGTGTGGCTAAGGTGGAAAGCACGCTGCAGGGGGAAATAATTAAAAGGGGTATATTGAATGAAAAAGTTTAAAAAGATTGCCGGCATAGCGCTGGCATCAGCGCTTCTGTTTACCGGTTGTACAAACGGAACAGTTGAACCGGGCAATGCACCGGATGCTAACGGTGTAGTTGAACCGGAGGTGGTTGAGACCAGTATATTCGATACAATGGATGTATCAGGTCTGACTTCATCTACACTGGTGATTGACACTAACACCAGATATCAGACTATCGACGGCTTTGGAGGAGCTTTCACCTGGTATGGTGACAGACTTGCCAATGCCAACAATTCCGACAAGGGATATGATGCATTTTTTACGGATGCCAAGATTTCGATAGTTCGTTTTAAGAACGAATATAATTATGGGGTGATGGGTAAGGCGGCAAATGCCACCGCCATGGCTACCAACTATAAGGAGGCACGAGACAGAGCGGCACAGTACGGTGAAAAAATCACAGTACTCATGTCATGTTGGTCACCGCCGGCTTATCTTAAGTCAGATAATGCAATTGATAACGGTAAAGGTACTCTCAAGAAAAATGATGACGGAGAGTATATGTACAAGGAGTATGCCGACTGGTGGGTAGAATCTCTTCAGTACTATATGAGTAAGGGTATTGAGATTGATTATGTCTCAATACAAAACGAGGTGGATTTTTCACCCGAAAGCTATGAGGGCTGCAGATTTGCAGTTACCGAGAATGATCAGTACGCAGGCTATGATGAGGCGTTTATTGCTGTGTATGATGCTTTTCAGGAAGCCTTTGGTGCGGATGCACCTATTCTGTTGGGACCTGAGACTATGAGCTGCAGTGTGATTGATATGCTTAATTACGCAAAGCCTATTTTGGATAAGAGACCGGAGGCACTCGGGGGACTGGCATATCACCTTTATGTAGGCGGTACCAGCAATGAGACTGAGAATACTGTCAAAGTAGTATCATATCTCGATAATTTTACCGGCCTTGAGACTTATTTCCCGGACACTAAAAAGTGGCAGACAGAATTCTGGGTAGGACAGGGACTTGAGACTGCAGAGCTTATCTGGAGTGCACTTGTCAATGCGGAGATGAATGCATATGTATATTGGAGTGCTATTTGGGCTGATTCTACGCCGGACAGATTTGACAGCGCGGATTTGATGGAGATTAACAACGCAGGCGAATGGAGACTTACAGCCAAGTACTATGCGCTCCGTCATTATTCGGAATTTATCAGACCGGGCTATGACAGAATTGAGCTCAAAGCAGAGCAGAATTATCATAAGGTATGTGCTTTTGCAAATGAAGAAAATACCAAGGTGGCTGCTGTTATAGTAAACAGCACCGCACAGGATATGGCTTATTATATAAGCGGTCAGGATTATACCATTACGGACAGCGCGGTATATCAGTCTGTATACAACGGAGCCGGTGTTGAGGAAGATATGTATAAGGCAATGGGTAAGCTTGGTCAGGAGGGGCTTGTGGTTTGCCCTGCCAACAGCGTTACCACAATTGATATCACCGGTTATTACGGAGATACCGAGGTTGCTTATGTTGCTCCTGCGCCTCTGACATATGAGGAAGGAGTGCTGGAGAATCCCGAGACCTCAGCGGTGCCTACTGAGGATGTCACAATTCTTTCAAGTGATTTTAGTGACGAATCACAGGTTACAGCATATAATGGTTTCGGAAGCAGTATTGTCAGACAGGTAGCTGACGGTGGAAGTGACGGCAAGGGATGCATGATTGTTAAGATGCGTGAATCCGCTTGGAACGGCATGACACTTTCCGAAGGATATTTTGAACATTACGGACATCTCGTCAAGGTTAGTTATGATGTAATGATGGAGGAGGAAGGTCAGACAGTATCCTGCACTTCAACCTTTACCGTAGATGGGGCTACTTATTATCCGGACGGCGAGAATAATCGCGTTGCCTGCTATAATATGGAGGCCGGAAAGTGGTATCATTGTGAGGGCTATGTCACAATGTATTCAAACATGAGTCCCGAGAGCTTCAGACTATACTGGGAATCACCCGATAATACCTACGATTTCTATCTTGATAATATAGAGGTTACCATTCTTTATACTGAGGAAGTCGGAGAGTATACTAATTAGTAACAGATGTAAGATGCGGAGATTAAGATGAAAGCGTTTATTTCATATTCATCATTGGATGCCACTGTGGCGAATGAGATTGTCAGTGAGCTTGAACGAAATGATATAGAGTGCTTTATTGCACCAAGAGACATCAGAACCGGTCATGTGTATGCCGAGGAGATTGTGTTCGGAATGGATACATCACAGGTGGTTGTGCTGGTGCTGACAGAAAATTCCAATAATTCTCAGCATGTGCTTAGAGAGATTGAGCGTGCGGTCAGCAATAAGCTTCCGATTATCTCATATCGCAATGAAGAGCTTAAACTCATTCCTGCTATGGAGTATTTTCTTATGTCTACTCAGTGGCTGGATAATCCCTGGAACGGCAAGCATGATGAATTGGTAGCTGCGGTTAAGGAATTGGCAACAAAGCAGGAAACTCTTGAGCAGAGTGCTCCCGAGCAGGTTAAATCGGAGGTTTCAAAGAGCCATGCAGCCGTTACCAAGCTGAAGCGCAAAAAGAACGTGTGGAAGGTCCTCGCGGTGGTTGCTATGGGATTGTGGCTTGCTACCATGAGCATATCTTTGTATTTAAGATATATGGACAGACGTCAGGCAGAGCTGGAGGCTAATGCTCAAGCGGAAGTAAAGCCGGTGGAATTAAATGTTGGTGACTCCTACAATTTCGGAAGCTACAATGGCGAAGAAATCACCTGGTGGGTTGTTGAGGTAGAGGACGGAATAGCGACTCTTTTTTCAAAAAATATAATCAGTATGAAGGGCTTCGAGGGTGCTGAAAGCGGCAATAATTTCTATACCAAGACCGGAGAAACCAAGGGCCCTGACAGACCGTTTACTCCCGTAGAAAATATGGAAGCCTTCGGAAGTAATGACTGGGAGATTTCAAGCTTAAGAGCTTGGCTCAATTCAAATAAAAATATTGTTGAATATATCGGTCAGAAGCCTACTGCAGATTCAATGTGCGACAGAAAAAATGAATATGTTAATGAGTCCGGATTTTTGCATGATTTCACGGAAGATGAGATTGCAGCTCTGGTACCTACTTCTATAAGTACCGAATATCACAATTGGCAGACTTCAGAGATTTCAGTTAAGGAAACTCAGGACTATGTATATATTCCCTGCAAGGCTGATATTCCTTTGTTTACGGAATTGGATTTGAATATATACTGTGAGCCCACAGCGAAAGCTATTGAAAAAGACAATAGCGATATATACTCATATCGTTGCAGTTACTACGAACTGACTACCGGCTATTGGTGGCTTAGAGATCCTTATGAAGACAGTTATTCCGAGCTTGTCTGTGTAGCTACCGGCTACAATGATACAATGTTTGACTATGAGGTTGCTGCGGTAGCGGGAATCGGTGTAAGACCGATGTTAAGAGTAGATATTTCAAAGCTTGTTGCTAAATAGAATTCAGTTAGAGGATACCGAACAATGGAAGCTGTTTGGTATCCTTTTTTGTTAAAATCTGATATAATAAACAGGTGTATATACTCAAGTGGGACATTCATTTCAAAATGGAGGTAACGGGTATGAAACTGGTATTTATTGGGGCAGACCATCAGGTGACGGGAAGCTGTCACTATTTGGAGGTAAACGGTAAGCATATTCTTGTTGATTACGGAATGCAACAGGGTACGCAGGTTTTTGAAAATGCTGAACTTCCTGTGCATGAGGCACAGATAGATTATGTGTTTCTTACTCACGCACATGTAGACCATTCGGGATTGCTGCCGTTGTTATATGCAAAAGGCTTTAGAGGCCAGATTTTTGCAACAGATGCTACTGCTGATTTGTGCAGTATAATGCTTCGTGACTGTGCGCACATTCAGATGCAGGAGGCGGAGTGGAAGAACAGGAAGGCCAAGAGAAGCGAGAATAATCCTCTGGTTGAACCTCTATATACAATGGAGGATGCCGAGGGAGCAATCAAGCGACTGATTCCCTGCAACTACAATGATATTATTGAGATATGCGATGGCGTAAAAATCAGATTCACTGATATAGGTCATCTGTTGGGCTCATCTTCAATTGAGGTATGGCTGACCGAGGGCAGTGTCAGCAAAAAGATTGTATTTTCAGGAGACATCGGTAATAAAAATCAACCGTTACTCAGGGATCCTCAGCCTACTGCAGAAGCGGATTTTGTAGTAATGGAATCCACCTACGGGGACAGATATCACAGCGCTGAGAAGCCGGACTATGTAAAGGAACTTGCAGAGATTATTCAGATGACCTTTGACAGAGGCGGTAATGTCGTTATTCCTTCCTTTGCTGTCGGAAGAACACAGGAGCTTTTGTATTTCTTGAGAAAGATTAAAGTCGGCAGAATGATTAAGGGACATGAAGATTTCCCCGTGTACGTCGACAGTCCTATGGCGGTTGAAGCAACTGCTGTATTTCAGGAGCACAGAAGTCAGTGCTATGATGAAGAAGCTCTTGCACTGGTTAATGATAATATCAATCCTCTTGCCTTCGCAGGATTAAAGCTTGCTATTACGGGCGATGAATCAAGAGAAATCAACTTTGTGGAGAGACCCAAGGTTATCATATCGGCATCCGGAATGTGTGAGGCCGGACGAATCAGACATCACCTCAAGCACAATCTGTGGCGCAAGGAATGTACGATTTTGTTTGTGGGCTATCAGGCTAACGGTACTCTCGGACGAGCCATCATTGAAGGCGCCAAGGAGGTAAAGCTCTTTGGTGAGGCAATCGGTGTTAATGCGGAAATCAGAACTCTCACCGGAATGTCGGGACATGCCGATAAGCAGGGACTTATCGACTGGATAAGTGCCTTTGAGGAGAAGCCCAAGAAGGTATTTATCGTTCATGGTGAGGACAGCGTAACTACTGCCTTTGCAGAGACCTTAAAAATAGAGTACGGACAGAGAGCCTATGCTCCCTACAGTGGTTCGGAATTCGACCTTGCAGCCAACAGATTCACCTATGAGAAGGAGCCTGTTAAGGTTGAGAAGAAGACTCATATCGCCAATGGTGTATTTGCAAGACTTGTTGCTACAGGACACAGATTGGTGGCTCTTATTGCCAAGATGGAAGGCAGACCTAACAAGGAACTCAGTAAATTTGCAGATCAGATTAATTCATTGTGCGATAAGTACGATGACTGATAAGATTTTTGCAAAAGAATCAGATTATTAAAGAAATGATAAAGGAATATATAAATGGGTAAGATTATAATTCAGCAGGAAACAACTATTGACCCTATCAGCCTGATAGGAAGAGAAGCGGGCGTGTGCTGGGGAGCAGACATTGCTGATGCGGACAAGAATTACAAGAGAGGAATGGGATGCCTGACTTCAGGCCACGGCAGAACCTGGGAATATCCTCAGGTATATATGGTTCTGGAGGGATATTCAGCTCGAGTTATCCGTGAATTCTATACCCATATTGGCGGAGGCCCTACCAGACTTCAGGCTTCAACCAGATACATTAATTATCAGAAGGGCTTTGGCTTCGTAACACCTC
This sequence comes from Lachnospiraceae bacterium, assembly GCA_024403475.1. Taxonomy (GTDB): domain Bacteria; phylum Bacillota; class Clostridia; order Lachnospirales; family Lachnospiraceae; genus AC2028. The sequence goes on from JAKSRU010000016.1 coordinate 25,672, forward strand.
CTTCAATCGGAGCAAGCGATGAGAGCAGAGAGATTTATGAGAATACCATGAATGAGATTTTGCTCGGTATGCAGAAGCTCGAGGCAATGGGACTTCCCAGAGAGGATATAGGAATGCTTCTTCCTCTCGGAATGGAGACCAAGGTTGTATTCAGAACCAATCTTCGTAATCTCATTGATATGGCACATCAGAGAATGTGTACCAGAGCATATTGGGAGTATCGTGCACTTATGAACGATATGGTTAAGGCCTTAAATGAATATTCTGATGAGTGGAAGGTGCTTACCAAGGAATATTTTGTTCCCAAGTGTGAGGTATGCGGCTTCTGTACAGAGGATAAGTGCTGTGGCAGAAAGGCCAAGAAGGAGCTTTAATGAATTTAGTAGCGGCTACAGATATTAACTGGGCAATAGGTAACAAGGGTAATCTGCTGGTAAGCATACCGAACGATCAGAAGATGTTCAGGGAGCTTACTACCGGTAAGGTGATAGTGCTCGGCAGAAAGACATTGGCAACATTTCCGCAGGGACTTCCGTTGATGAACAGAACCAATATTATTCTTACCAGAAATCCTGATTTCAAGGTCAGAGGAGCGCTGGTGGCTCATTCGATAGATGAACTGATGGAGATGCTCAAAGGATATAAGAGTGAGGATGTATATGTGGTCGGAGGCGAGAGCATATATAAGCAGCTTCTTCCGTATTGCGATACAGCGCATATTACCATGATAGACTATCCCTATACGGCAGATGCATATTTCCCCAATCTGGACAAAGACCCGGAGTGGACAATCACTGCTGACAGTGATGAAATGACCTATTTTGACCTTCCTTATACTTTTTACAGATACGAGAGGGTGAAAAAAGCCTAAAAAGCTCGGATTTTGGTGGATAAAAGGCTATTATTGTTATATTGACTTTTACTATTATCGGTATGATAATTGAGTAAGCACTTTCGCAAAGCCCTTGTTTTTCAGTGTTTTTAACAAAAATTCAGACAGGGTACGGCGAATGCAAATAGAATTTATAGAAAGAAGGACAGATCCATGGAAAAGAAAAATATTGACTGGAGCAATCTTGGATTTGGATACGTAGATACAGATTATCGTTACGTATCAATGTTCAAGGATGGAAAATGGGACGACGGAGAGATTACAGCAGATGCTAATATCGTGCTTAACGAGTGCGCAGGCGTCTTCCAGTATGCCCAGACAGTCTTTGAGGGACTTAAGGCTTATACTACCGAGGATGGCAGAATCGTAACATTCCGTCCTGACCTCAACGCTGAAAGACTTAATCAGTCAGCAGCACGTCTTGAGATGCCCGTTCTTCCCGATGGAAAGTTTATAGATGCAGTAGAGCGCGTTGTTAAGGCTAATGAGAATGTAGTTCCTCCTTACGGCAGCGGTGCTACTCTTTACATCAGACCTTATATGATGGGAACCAATCCTGTTATCGGTGTTAAGCCTGCAAATGAGTATATGTTCAGAGTATTCTGTACTCCTGTAGGTCCTTACTTCAAGGGTGGCGTTAAGCCCCTTACCATCAAGGTTTCTGACTTTGACCGTGCGGCTCCGAACGGAACCGGATGCATCAAGGCAGG
>JAKSRU010000160.1 GCA_024403475.1 Lachnospiraceae bacterium
TGCGTAGATACATCAATGGGACTTACTCCTCTTGAGGGACTTATTATGGGAACCAGAAGCGGAGACCTTGACCCTGCAATCATTGAGTTTATTGCACAGAAGGAAAATAAGTCAGTATCTGAGGTTCTTAATATTCTTAATAAGAAGTCAGGTGTATACGGACTTTCAAACAATATGTCATCGGACTTCAGAGACATAGAGAATGCATACTTTGCCGGTGATGAGATGGCTATTATGACCATGAAGACCTATGCTTACAGAGTAGCAAAGTATGTTGGTGCTTATACTGCTGCCATGAATGGTGTTGATGCGATTGCATTTACCGCCGGTGTTGGTGAGAACGGACCTCTTGTAAGAAGCCTTGTATGCAGCTATCTCGGCTATCTCGGAATTGAACTTGATGAGGAGCAGAACAATAAGCGTGGAGATGATACCGTAATATCTACTCCCGATAGTAAGGTTACTGTTATGTTTGTTCCTACCAATGAAGAGCTTGCTATTGCAAGAGAGACACTTGCTCTTATATAATAGAACAAAATATTAGTACGAAATCAGCTAAGGAGTATTATGCTTTTTAATTCACAGATTTTTATATTCATATTTTTGCCATTGGTATTGGCGGGATGGTATATATTAAATCACTTTAAGAAGTATAATATAGCCTTAGCTTTTTTAGTGGGTATGTCGCTTTGGTTTTACGGATATTTTAATCCCTCATACCTGCTTATTATTCTTTCAAGTATAGCCGTCAATTATTTGATTAGCTTTCTGATTAAAAAGTTCGAAAAAACAAAGAAATTGTGGTTTATACTGGGTCTGTTATTTAATATCGGAATACTTGGATATTATAAGTATTTTGATTTTATGGTCGGAAATATTAATGCAGTTTTCAAGACGGATTTTGCATTAAAACATATTCTGTTGCCACTCGGTATCAGTTTCTTTACATTACAGCAAATTTCATACATTACAGACAGATATTGGGGCTCTGCGGAGCATTATAATATATTGTACTACATGGCATATGTGGCATATTTTCCGCAGTTGATTGCCGGTCCGATTGTCCTGCACAATGAGATTATTCCTCAGTTTATGGATATGGAGAAGCGACGTTTTAATTCGGAATCATTTGCTGACGGTATTGTATTGTTTGTATTAGGCCTGGGCAAAAAAATGTTGTTGGCTGATACATTCGCACTGTTCGTAAATGAGGGCTTCAATAAAATCGTTTGGATTGATACTCCATCTGCTTGGTTGGTTTCTGCATGCTATGCAGTAGAGTTGTATTTTGATTTCAGCGGTTATTGTGACATGGCTTGCGGTATAGCCAAGATGTTCAATTTTGACTTGCCGATTAACTTCAAATCACCCTTGAAAACATATTCGGTAAACGAATATTGGAGCAGATGGCACATTACGCTTACAAGATTTTTTACCACATATATCTATAATCCGATTACGATGAGTGCCATCAGACACGGTAAGAAGACCAAGAAGCTGTTTAGAAATATCACGCCAATGATTATTTTCCTTATCAGCGGTATTTGGCATGGAGCAAGCTGGACCTTTGTGATTTGGGGATTGGCTGAAGGCCTGGGAACAGTATGGTCTCAGCGTAAGAAGTTCAAACTGAAAAAAGCATGGTATACATGGCTTGCGAATATGCTTTTTGTAGTTATCACCTCGGCAATTTTCAGAAGCGAGAACTGGGATAATATGGTTCGAATGCTTAAGGCTATGTTTGTACCTAAATTCGGAACCATGACTGTTGAGCTCTGTTTACCATTTGCAAATGTGCCTGAATTTTATGCAATTATTCGTGCTGTGGAGGTTTTGTGCCCTCAGTTTATTAATTGGATTTACATTATACTTTTGGCATTGCTTTGGTTAATTGCTGTTCTGATTCTCAGAGGAAGAAATGCACAGGAGATTTTACAGCATCAGAAGGAGAAGGGACTTAATATGAAATTTACCCTTTTACTTTCCGCAATTTTCATTTGGTGTATTATTTCATTAAATCAGGTAAGTACTTTCCTTTATTTTAATTTCTGACAAGGAGCATAGTGTGAAGATTAGTATGGAGAAAAAATTCATAAAACGATTTACAATATGTTCACTTGTAATGGCTTTAGTGTGTATCGGAATAGTAGTATTGTTTGATCCTTTTTTTCACTATCATGATGCGGTTAAGCCCTTAAAGCATGTGCTTGAGGAAAGAGATTATCAGGTGGCAGGTACGTTGGATCATTTTGATTATAATGCGGTGATACTTGGTAATTCAGTTGCTGAAAATGATAATAACGCATGGTATGATGAGGCTTTTGACGTAACTGCTATCAAAGCAGTAAAGGCCGCCGGAAGCAATTCGGATTTAATGTTCTATTTGGATCGAGCATACGAAACACATGAACTCGACAAGGTATTCTACAATATCAAGATAGATATGCTTAAGTACGATACAAATGATAACTTTGCAGGACAGGATTATTATTATTTGATTAATAACAATCCTTTTGATGATGCAGAGTACCTGTTAAATAAGGATGTATTGTTAAAGAAAATTCCAATTATGTTGGCGTATTCTTTTGTGCTTGATTATGATGAAGGAGAATCCTACAGCTGGTATCGTACAAAGGAATATTCGGTTAATGCTGTAACATCCAGGTACGAGCCCCTCGAGTATATTAATGAAGCCAGACCTTTAGATGAAAATCAGGATTTTTTAGACGCAAATATAAAACTTATAGTTGATAGAGTCAGTGCACACCCCGAGACTGAGTTTTATATTTTTATTCCGCCTTCATCAGCTGTTTGGTGGGATAATGAATATCGTGAGGGTAGAGTTGAGCAAAACCTGTATCAGTATGAGCAGTTTTGCGATTCATTGCTCGATTATGATAACGTTCATATTTTCGCTTTTTTTGCTGATGAGTCTATGACTTATGATTTGAGCGCATATATGGATTCCGTTCATTTTAAGCCGGATTTTAACAAGTATATGGTTGATTGTATGGTAAACGGAGATTATTTGGTTACTAAAGAGAATGTTAAAGATTATTCTCAGATGACATATGAATTTATATACAAATTCTCTAATGAATTAATACTTGAATATTATCCGAATGCAGTTGTAAATGCCGAATAGTCGAGACAATAATCAAGATTTAAAGATTCTTAAAATAGACACTTGACTAATAAATTATCGTGCTATAAAATATCAATAATTTAATAGGCTAAACTGTTGAAGTGGAGATAAAGGCAGTATATGTGCTTACAGAGAGACCGGATGCTGAGAAAGGTTGGATATACAGGCTGTCAAATGGACCACTGAGGGCGTAGTGAAAAAACGTTAGTTTTAGTATTCTACGACGTGTAGAGCCAACGTTAGAGGTTCAGGATATGATGGTATCCGTAAAGAGCGCATATAATGCGAATCAAGGTGGCACCGCGAGAAGATTATGATTTCCCGTCCTTGGCAAATAGTTTATTTGCCAAGGACTTTTATTTTACTCCAAAGGAGGAGTCGACTATGAAAATCACACCTACACTTGAAGAATGTCAGGAAATTGCAAAGACAGGAAAATATGGAGTTATACCTGTTTCCTGCGAGATATTTGCAGATTCTACAACTCCTATTTCTGTTCTCAGAAAATTAAAGAATGTAAGTAAGCATGTTTATTTGCTTGAAAGTGCTGAGGCAAACAAGCAGTGGGGCAGATATTCTTTCTTGGGTTATGATCCTTTAATGGAGGTTACTGCTTATAACGGAGAGACAACACTTGTTGATCCTGATGGTGTTCATGTCAGTCATGATGATGTCAGACAAGTAATCAGAAATATCGTAGACAGCTACAAGAGTCCTAAAATGGATTCGTTACCTCCTTTTACAGGTGGTCTTGTAGGATATTTTTCATACGATTATATTAAGTACAGTGAGCCTACACTTAAGCTTGATGCTAAGGATGAGGACGGTTTTAAGGATTGCAATATGATGCTGTTTAACAAGGTTATTGCATTCGATAATTATCGTCAAAAGATTGTTCTTATATATAATATCAGAGTTGAAGAACTTGAGGTTGGTTATAGCAAGGCCGAGCAAAGGCTCAATGAGATGAAGGATATTATACTGAACGGCGCGAAGGCTCCTCATGAACCTTTGAAGCTTAACAGTGAATTTGAACCTCTCTTCAATGAAGCCGAGTATTGCGAGATGGTTGAGAAGGCAAGACATTATATATATGAAGGAGATATTTTCCAGGTTGTATTGTCTAACAGACTTGAGGCTAAGATGGAAGGCAGCCTGTTGGATGCCTACAGACAGCTCAGAACTATAAATCCTTCACCTTATATGTTCTATTTTTCGGGTTCTGACGGAGAAATCGCCGGAGCCAGTCCTGAAACTTTAGTAAAATTGGAGAATGGAAGACTTCATACGTTCCCTCTTGCCGGAACCAGACCCAGAGGTAAATCTGACGATGAAGATATAGCTCTTGAGAAGGAACTCCTTGCAGATGAGAAGGAACGTTCAGAGCACAATATGCTGGTTGATCTTGGTCGAAATGATATTGGTAAAATAAGTAAGTTTGGATCAGTAGAAGTAGAAAAGTATATGGCAATTGAAAGATATTCGCATGTAATGCATATCGGTTCAACTGTAGCAGGCGATATCAGAGATGACAAGGACGCGCTAGATGCCGTAGACTCAATACTGCCAGCAGGAACACTCAGCGGAGCTCCAAAGCTTAGAGCCTGTGAGATAATTAATGAGCTTGAAAACAATAAGCGTGGTATATACGGTGGAGCTATCGGATATATTTCATTTACCGGTAATCTTGATACCTGCATAGCAATCAGACTTGCTTTCACAAAGAATGGCAAGGTTTTTGTAAGAAGTGGTGCGGGAATAGTTGCTGATTCGGTACCGGTTAATGAGTTTAATGAGTGCATTAACAAAGCTAAAGCAGTAAGTCTTGCTATTAAGGCTGCAGCTGAAGGCATTGAGTAGGGAGGCAAAAGTATGGTTTTACTGATAGATAATTACGACAGCTTTTCATACAATGTATTTCAGCTTGTCGGTTCAATAACTACAGACATTAAGGTGATTAGAAACGATGAGATGACTATAGAAGAGATTGAAGCACTTAATCCTTCACATATTATTGTTTCTCCCGGTCCGGGTAGACCTTGTGATGCAGGTATTTGTGAGGATGCAATCAAATACTTTGCAGGTAAAATTCCTATTCTTGGAATATGCTTGGGACATCAGGCCATCTGTGAGACCTTTGGTGCTACAGTCACCTACGCAAAACAGCTTATGCATGGTAAGCAGTCAGTGGCTAAGGTTGATACGGCTTCTGTACTTTTTAAGGGAATGGATGAGGAGGTTACAGTGGCAAGATATCATTCACTTGCTGCAGACCCCAATACAGTCCCGGATTGCCTTAAGGTTACGGCCACAACTCCCGACGGAGAAGTGATGGCAGTAGAGCATAAGAATTATCAGGTATACGGAGTTCAGTTCCATCCTGAATCAGTACTTACTCCTAAGGGAAGAAGCATAATGGTTAACTTCCTTAATATATAGTAAAAAATAAACGACGGAAAGGGATACAAAAATGATTAAAGAAGCACTTGTAAAAATTGTAAGTAAAGAGGATCTTACATATGATGAAGCTTATGCTGTAATGAACGAAATTATGAACGGTGAGACCACTCCTACACAGAATGCAGCTTTTCTCGCAGCACTTTCTACCAAGAGTGCAAAGGCTGAGACTACTGATGAGATTGCAGGCTGTGCGGCAGCAATGAGAGATCATGCATTAAAGGTGGATATCCCTTATCCTGTATTTGAGATTGTTGGTACCGGTGGAGATAAGTCTAACAGCTTTAATATTTCTACTGTATCAGGTATTGTAGCTGCAGCTGGTGGAATGAAGGTAGCAAAGCATGGTAACAGAGCTGCTTCTTCAAAGT
>JAKSRU010000161.1 GCA_024403475.1 Lachnospiraceae bacterium
GCTCACGGTTACTTTGCTTCCATCTTTTTCTTCATAATGGAATACTTTATTTCAGCAATTTCCCAATCTTCAAAGGTATCAATATCTTGAACCTCTGTCTCGGGCATAACCAGTCCATATGTCCTATCAGTAACTAAAGTATTCTTCTCCAAAAACATATCTGTCTTAAAACAGCAAAACTGCCCGCAATCGTGATAATACGGCTGCAAATCCTGTGATCTGGTTCTTGCAAATTCAGGCTGTGCAAATCTGATAAAATTATCATCAGCCACAAAAGCTCTCTGCGGCGGGAAAGAATACTTTACCATTGACAGGACTGAATCAATATCTTCTCTCTTAAGAATATCAATTGCTTTTGACAATTTTTCAGCAGTAATAAAAGGGGCCGTAGGATACATAACGCACGCCATATCAAAATCAAGGCCCCTATTCTTGTATTCAGTCAAAACCTCTCTCAAAACATCTGCGGTAGTAGCAAAATCTCCGGAGGTACTCTCGCTTCTGAAAAAGGGAACTTTTGCACCATAATTAATTGCTATATCTGCAATTTCCTGATCATCTGTAGAAACCATTACCTCATCGAAACATCCCGCTTCCAGTGCGGCTTTGATTGAATATGCCAAAATCGGAGTGCCCAAAAACTCCTTGATGTTCTTTCTCGGAATTCGCTTGCTTCCTCCTCTTGCAGTTATTATCGCTATACTTTTCATATATTCTCATATCCTTTACAGATAATTTCTATAAATAAACAGATCACATTTTATCTTACTCAACATGTAAATCTTTATTAAGCTCACTGAACTCATAATTGGCTCTGTTAAGCACAATCTCTCTTGTCTTTTCTCTTCCGCAATTCATCAGCATATCGAGAATAGACAATCCGGGTTCAAAGCCTCCAAACTGCTGTCTGTATTCTACTCCGGTGTAGTCAATGTATTGATGATTAAGACCTGCTTGAGTAAACTCATCAATCTGTACATATGCTGAACTTCCAAGATTTGAAAGATAAGTGTCACAGCCAATCTTCTTACACATATCTACAAGCATAGCTGTCTTATTACCCTCAAAATTGTAGTCCTTATCATAATATATCTTGGTATCACAACCCAAATCATTAAGAATAAAATTCATTATCTCAATGTCCATATCTGAAAGCATCTTCCAGTCTTTACTGTAAAAATCAGTAATAAAATCCGAATACTCCTTATAAAAGGGAGCCTTACCGTAAAGGAGCTGAATTGTTTTCAGTGTCTTCTCACGCCAATCATTATTGTTGTCTATCTCTACATCACAAATATTCTGGTCAAATTTTCCTTTGGTAATGGTAGGAACTTGGATATAATTCCACCCCTCCTTGGTTCTGATTCTGTTTCTCTTCTGCCAGCTCTTCTTCTCAAACTGAACTTTTGTTACATATACAAAGCAATCCGAAAGCATTATCTTCCCGATTAATCCGGGGTAAGGCCAATAATTAGGCTGATGTCCTGATAAAATCATATTTGTGTCCTTTCACTATTTCATTTAATTTATAATTTTGAAAATTCCTTGCGTAATACATCCTGCTGATTATGAAGGCTGTTATGCTCATATTTGTCCATGAACTCCCCGCCAAGTCTCAGCTTTTCTTTTGCAAAATCAAGAGCACTCATCTCTGTAAACACTCCAATGGCAAGATCAATTTTATAGCCATCAAAGAAATTTAGCATTTCCATTGGTACAATCTTGTCTATGATACAGACACCCGGGAACTCTTCTTTATAATCAAGTAAATCTCTTGGGTGCGGCTTAAGAATAATACTGTATTCATCCTTATAAAGGTTAATAATATCTGTAAATATCTGTCTTCTGACATCAAGTTCACAAAGAGGTTCTGTAAGTATCAAAGCACTCTTTTTATTACCCTCAACCACTATCTTTTTAAGGCTTTCGATATCTTCCACAAATGCCTTTAACAATAGCTGCTTATCACTTGCAGTAAGTCTGTCTACAAGCTGCTTTCTTGATACCTCAACATATTTTTTGAAGGGAATCTCAATCTGCGAGATATCATTAACTTCCATATCTAAGCAGTATTTTCCAAAACCATTTTGAATAAATATTAAATTACATTTTTGCGATAAAAAAGCCTTAATCGCAAAATGCTTACGATTGTCATAATGAGCCAGGTCACCATGCTTAAGACAGTTGAGACCGTCCTCCATGGCATGATAATAAATATGTTTCTTGTTCAAATAGTATCCTATCGGATCTGAATCACAAAAGACATATATTTCCTTGTACTCCTTGAAATTCACAGGGATATACGGCTCTTCCAGCTCTGCAAGTCGTTTGGTGTACTTAATTCTCTGAATCAAATTTTTAACAAACCCGCTGTTTTGCCTATATTCTTGTAATTCAGGAAAATCTTTTTCACCCTTCTCATCAAAATCCACAACATCTTCAAAAAAACTAAGCGACCTTATCCTATCAGGGAAAGCACCAAAGTCTGTAGACATATGACTGATTACCAGTGTCGCCTTGCCTTGCTTTTCCTGTGGCAATGCCAATTCTTTCAAGAATGAAACATACACATGATAAAATGTATGACATACATAAATTCTATCTTTCAAAAGCTGCCTCCTACATTAAAATCTCGGCTATTCTCTGTGCTCCACGTCCATCAACTATACTCTGCAGCTTTTCTGCCTGCATCCTTCTGTATTCCGGAGAAGATGCTTTAGAAATATGCTTCACAATATTATTAATAACTGAATTGAAATCCACTCTCAAATCTCCGGCATAGGAAATCAAACCGTTTCTATCAAAAGACTCGACTATATCCAACTGGTTATCCGCAAGCGCAAAGCATGACGCAGCTACTCCAACCGCACATACCTCATAAAGTGTAGTTCCTCCTGCTGTAACAGCATAATCGGCATCACTGAAGAGCTCCGCCATACGATTGGTATTGATGTATAACTCCACTCTCTCATTATCTGCATAATTCTCTTTAAGCCATTCTGCATCAACACACAAGCCTCCGACAACAACAATGACTTTAACATTATCCCACTCCTCAAGACTCAGAAAATGCTCGAGAAATAATTTGCAAAAATGATAGTTATCCGTTCCGCCGCTTGTAATCAATATCTTCTCGACAGACTCTCGTATATGCTTAGGCGGAAGCTTACTAAATTCATCTCTTAACGAAACGTATTCAGGTCCCAAAAATGCCTTTCCCTTAGCCATAGAATAGTCCGGTGGCTCCAATACGCCGTTAATCATCTGACTGCATCCATATCCCAACAAAAACATTTCATCAAAATATGTCACCTTAGTAACTTCTGATAGCTTTCGCATATAATTCTCGGTAACATAATATGAATCCACCAGCAAAGAAGTTATATTATTATGTCTGATAATATCAATCAGCTTATCTGCTTCACTGTCCAAATCATTCCACTTACTATCCAGTATAACAGCTTCAAATCCGTATTTATCAAGATATTTCTTACAATTATCATCTGCCGATATAAAAACAAAATCCGCACCCATATCTTTAAGCTTTATTGCCACAGCAATATCTCTCATAATATGTCCGGTTGCCACTGTTTGATTTACATCTACCCTTATTCCTATCATAGGTAAAAGACCTGCCTTACCATTATTCAAACCAAGGACTCCAAATATCCGTTGTCCTTATTTTTATGCCAAACCATTAAATTATATTTTATCATAATAACGCAATCGCTAACAGATAAAAATTCACACTAAAAAACGGTGTGGCATACATCACCACACCGTTACATATTAAATATTTAGCATTCACAACCGATTATTATGCCACCGCGCTCGCCATAATAGCTGCACAATCCTCTTGCAGGATAAATCTTCACATCAGTAGTAGGATATACAAACTTAACACTGTCCGCCACCATAGCTGCAAGCTCTTCATTTTCAATATAACAAATTCTCAGCTTTCCGCCATTGAAACCGGCCTTAGTTATCTCTGTGGTCAAATGTGCAACAACCTTCTTGGTTCCTCTGATTTTCTGTCCGGGCTGAATGTTTCCTTCAGGACTGGCAATACCTGTAATGGTGATGTTTAACTTCTCTACCATTGCAGCAACCACTTTATTTACACGACCATTCTGTGCAAAGTTATGCAAAGACTTGAATGCAAAAAACAATCTTGTACTGTCACAATATGCTTTTACCTTCGATGAAATCTCCTCGAAGCTTTTTCCGGCCAGCTTCCATTCAATCATCTGCTCGATAATAATTCTCATTTCAGGTCCGGTAGACAAAGTATCAACAATGCAAATCTTGGCATCGGGATTATTTTCAAGATAAATATCTCTTGCCACACAAGCACTGTTGTAGGTACCTGACAAATGGCTGGTCATTGCTATTACATAGAGCTCGTCCGCACCTTCAAAAGCCTTGAGCCAGTTCTCAGTAGACGGGCATGCAGTATACGAACGTCCTTTGTACTCAAGTAAATAGTCAAGCATTTCATGAACATCCATATCCATAGTGTCAACAAAATCTCTCTCATCAGTCGAAATAGTTAACGGAACTGTTTCAACAGGTACATCCTCCCATGCATCAAAATCACAAGATGAATCGGCTACAAACTTATACATCAAAATCTCTCCCCGGAACATAATCACGCAGTACCACTCGGTTTTCCCGAGCATACGCACCATGTACTATTGTATTAACTATTGCTCTATAGTACAATTTACAAAATGGCGCTTTTTGTACACTTTTAGAAACTTTTAGGGTATATAATGATTCTTAATAAATTGGAGACAAACCGGAAAACCGAATTCACCAGACGTTGCATAGGAGAAGCAGTAATAAAGCTGCTCAAAAGCAATCCCTTCGAGCAGCTTAAAATCTCAGAAATATCAAAGGTGGCAGGAGTATCAAGAACCTCCTTCTATCAGTACTATACAACTCCTTACTCGGTTCTGAAGGACTATCTGAATATAATTGTATCCGAATATCTGCTTGCAGATGAAGAACTGAATGACGGACGCAAGTTTTTTGATTGTTCCCACATTCTGTTCTCCTTCAATTTCTTTGATCAGTATGCGGAATTTTTCCTGACCCTTGCCAAAAATCAGCTTCACTCTATTCTTCTTGAAGCCGTAAATGATTTTATGATTAAGTACATTAAAACTGACCATGAAATCTCAATATACAAGCTCTACGCCTATGCCGGCGCACTTCTCAACAGTTTTCTCAAGTGGGAAGAAAACGGCAAACAGGAAAAAGCAGAGGACATTGCTATTGCTTTAGAAGGATTCATCATGTAATTCCATCAATACTTATATTTGAGAATGCATAATGAGAATTTTTCTTCCATCAAATCTTCTAAACAAACTATCCCACAGGATTGAATATCAAAAAATTCACCGCAAGGCCTATCAAAATACCGAGCACTCCGCCAAAGAAAACCTGCAGCGGAGTATGTCCCACAAGCTCTTTTAGTTTTTTCTCGGATAGAAGCTCTGTTATATCCGATACCTCAAGTATCTTGTTTAAGAGCTGTGCCTGCTTTCCTGTCTCCTGTCTTACGCCCATCGCATCATGCATAGTTATAAAGGCAAAAAAAGTACTCAAGGCAAATATCGGCGAATCGATACCGCACACAAAGGCTGTAGCCACCGCCAATGAGCAAACTGTACTTGAATGCGCCGAAGGCATACCGCCATCTCCAAACAATCTCTTGATATCAAACTTCTTTGTTACCACTGCGTTTGTTATAAGCTTAGCCACCTCAGCACCACACCATCCGATAGTAGCACTTATCAATACTTGATTAGTGAGAATCTGATTGATAACCTTCCACATAATGATTTATTCCACATTCCTTTATTCTTTATTTTATCCTATTCTTTATCGTACAGGCTTAATATTGA
>JAKSRU010000162.1 GCA_024403475.1 Lachnospiraceae bacterium
CAGGCAGATGTTGTAGGAACGACTTCGGCTACTGTAACCATAAATACAGTAATTGATGGTGAAAGAATTGCATGTATTCTTGACGGCAATATTCTCTGCGTACAGATACTTGATATCCCGGCAGATGAGTTGGACAATGTCTATTCGGTAAAGATTGCCGCACCTGATGGCAATAATCTGCTAATTAAGTACAGCCCTGTAAAATATATGATAGATATGCAGGGAATTAACAGCAGTAACGGTGTAAAGCTTATGCGTGCTATGTACTTGTATTACAAAGAAGTAGAGGCGTATAACAGTTAAAAACAGCATAAAATAAGTCAATAAAAATTTTTATATATGTTGTTGACAATATAATATTAGGGTGCTATTATATCACTGTTGCGCGCGGAAGTGTCGGAATTGGTAGACGAGCAAGACTAAGGATCTTGTGACCGCAAGGCCGTGAGGGTTCAAGTCCCTTCTTCCGCATCAGACATATGAAAGCTTCGAGCAAATGCTCGGAGCTTTTTTATTTGTTGTTTATCAGATACCGGCTTTTTGTATGGTATAATTAATTATCTTTTTATCGGAGGGATTACATGAGGAGAATAACAGCAAAAGCACTATGTGCAATTACTTGTGCGGTGGCAGTCACAGGCTGCGGTTTTGGCGGTAATACAAATGAAAATGATGAACGTATCGATAAACTTGAAAAAAAGATTGATAAATACGAGAAGAGAATTGATGAACTTGAGGAGCAGGTTGAACAGCTTGAAGGAGAGAATGACAGGCTTAAGAGTGAAAACGAAGAGCTTCAGGATGAATTGGAAAGTATTTTAGAATCAGGTTATGAAAGCGGATCGGGTGATGATTTTTACGACTCTTATATGATATATACAGATGAGTACGGTAATACTATTGATCTTGGAGGAATGGAGATTACTGTAAGGGATTGGTGGAGCAACCCTGATGAAAGATATAATGTAACGAACGCTTACGAGGAAGCACAAGCGGATTATTGGGATTGGCTGGAGCTGACCTATAATTTTACTTTAAAAAGAGTTGCAATATCGGATTGGACAGATGTTGGTGAAGACTATTATGAGTATGTAAAAAGCGGTGGAGATGACAATAATTATATTTTTGTATTAAGAGACTGCGATGCAGTTACTTCAGCCGCATCTGAAGGATTAATGTATGACTTAAATACCTTGGATTGTATTGATTTTACAGATCCTCAATATACTTTGAATATGAATTTTGAGACGTATTCAAAATTAGACAGTATTTATTCAATGGCTTCAGGACATAATGATGCCGGAATCGGAGTATATTTTAATAAAAGGCTTCTTGGCGAGGCAGGAATTAACTATGAATTAATATATGAGATGCAGCAAAACAAAGAGTGGAACTGGGACGCTTTTTTAGACCTGGTTAATAAATCACAGCGTGATATTAATAATGACGGTGTTGCGGAGATTTTTGGCTTGGCAGTCAACACGGCCACAATGACAAGGGCTGCTGTATACTCAAACGGCGGTCAGTTTATCGGTAAGAACGGACAAGGATATACCTGCGAAGTAGAGAGTGTGAATACGCTTGATGCTCTTGAATGGGTGGATAATATATATGACTGGTATGTTGAGGATTATACCGACTGGATGGGATATCAAAATGCCTTTATAAACAGTCAGGCTGCATTCCTTGTGGATTACGCATATATAGGCTGTGAAGGCGGTTGGCTCTATAACAGTATTGATTTGTTGGACGGAGCTGATAATATTGGTTTTGTGGCATTCCCTTCGGGCCCGGCGGTTCATGATGGGGATTATTGTAATTACGCTTCAATAAATCCGGTAGTAATTCCCGCGTGCTATGACACTGACAGGGCATGGAGCCTTGCTTTTGTTTGGAATTTGTGGAATCGTCCTGCTCCGGGATATGGGGACTATATTGGAGGAATGGAAAGATATAGTTATAACTGTATTTTCGGAGATCGCGATATTGAGTCAATATTACTTATGAAGACAGGTAGACAGGCCGCAGAGCATTCACTTATGATTCCGGGTATTGATTTGAGCAGTCAATTATTATGGAATATTAGTGGCAACGGAAATGCTGCAGATATGGCAGAGAGGGCTGCGGATGAGTGGGAAGTCTACATAGATGCCGCCAACAGATAGAGCAGGAAATAACTGAATTTGCTTAATACGATAATCAGATAACAGAATAATTGCAAACAAGTAATTTTGCCCTTGGATTCAGGTGAAAAGACCGGATTCAAGGGCTTGATTATTTTAAATTTAAAATATGTGTTGACACATATCAGAGGTGGTGATATATTTTACTACGACAGACGTAGTACGACAATCGTAGCAACGACAGACATAGTACGATAAACGTAGCAACGGCAGTCGGAGTATAAATCGCATGAGGTGATTTAGTGAGAGAACAATCGATTGATATAAACTTATATGTTGAAAGGAGCACTTAAATGATTGAAATCAGCAGTGATGTCATTCGCGGATATAATGACACGATGATATTGTTCCTGTTATTGAAAGAACCTTCTTACGGTTATGAGCTTTCAAAACAGATCAAGACATTATCAGATGGAAAATATGTAATTAAAGAAACAACTCTTTACTCAGCTTTTTCCCGTATGGAGAAAAACGGATATGTCGAGTCCTTCGTAATGGAGGCCGGTGAAGGTGGTAAGAAGAGAACCTACTACAGAATTACGGATGCAGGCAGAAATTACTACAATGACAAATGTGAGGAGTGGCTGCTTACCAAAGAGGTAGTTGAGCAGTTTATTATGGAGGAGAACAGTGATGGAAACAATTAGAAATTATCTTGATACAATGTTTGCCAATATGCCGAATACTCCATCAGTTATTAGAGCGAGAGAAGAACTCTGGCAGATGATGGAAGATAAATATAACGAGCTTATTGAAGAAGGAAAAACTCAGAACGAGGCGGTAGGAACCGTTATCGCAGAGTTCGGTAACCTTTCAGAACTTGCTGAAGCAATCGGAATTGAAGCTGAGGTTAAGCAGCAGGAATTTGAGATTAAGTCTGAGACAGAGCCCAAGGTGGTTGTTGGCGTTGATGAGGCACAGGAGTACCTGAAGGTTAAGACTGACTCGGCATTCAAAAGAGCACTGGGTATCGGCATCATCATTATGGGTATCGCAGTTATAATTATTACTGATGCACTTCTTCCCGGCAGCCTCAGCGGATTAGCTGCACTTTCATTCTTTGCAACTATCGCTGTAGGAATTGTATTTATTGTTCAGTCTAACCTTAAGCTTAGTAAGTTTAGTTTTTTAAGATCTGACAAATTTACATTAAGTATGGATGCTACCAAGTATGTTATCGAAGAGAAAGATCACTTTATGAAGAATCGCTCAATGTATGTTACCATCGGAGTTATTCTTTGCGCTCTTTGCTGGTTGCCCTGCGCATTACTTGATGAGCTTGCTCATTTTAGATTTGTAGATGATCTTCAGGGAGTTATCTTCTTCAGCTTTGTCGGAATCGGTGTAATGCTTCTCGTATATCAGGCGCAGATTATGGAGGGCTACGGATATCTTCTCAAGACCTCACGTAAGGATACCATTCAGGCTTCATATTCGCCTAAGAAGAGACAGCAGATGCATTATACCAGCACCGGTCTCGAGGCAATGATGTCAGTATATTGGCCGACTGTTACATGTGTTTACCTTATTTTAAGCTTTGCACTTTTAGGATGGCTCTGGACTTGGATTATTTGGCCTATCACAGGAATTGTTCACTATATTATTGAAAGAAACTGCCGTGTTCCTTATGAAGAGGAAAAAGAAGTTAAGGAAGTATCTCTTGAGAAGACTGTAAAGGAGGTAGAGTAATGAACGTTAAAAAGTTTAAGACAATATATCTTTCAATTCTTATCCCTATTACCGTAATCATCTGCATTGTATCTACCTGGTACAGAGCATTTATGTTTACCAGAGATGTGATTGAATTCTTTAAGGGCGGTAATGCAGGAAGCTTCTTTACCGGTATAGGTGAAGAAATCGGTGAAGCCTTCGGAAATGGCAGCTTTTCGATTAATCCTACTATTAAGCTCGGCGATAGTGTAGAACAGGAATATGATGTTGAATTCAAAAATATAGATATAGATCTTGCTGTTGCTGATGTAGAAATCAAGGAAGCTGACTCATACAGAGTAGTTGTTGAGTACCCTGAGGAGTATATGCCTGAGGTTAAGGTTGAGGGCGATACACTTATTATTAAGCATACAAATGAAGCATATAAGATTCAGATTAACGGCTGGAACCATATTGCATGCGATGTAACGATTTATGTTCCCGAGGGAAGTGAACTCGGTGACGTTAATATGAATGTAAATCTCGGAAACATCGAAATAAAGGATAAATTCATCCTCGGGGATGTTGAAATTGAGGCAAATCTCGGAAATGTAGAGATTGAGAACATTAAGGCTGACGATATTACCGTTCAGGCAGATCTTGGTAATGTGGAAATCAAGAAGAGTGTTATCGGAGCACTTAACATCACTGCCGCACTTGGAGATGTTAAGGTTAAAAATACTGAATTTACTGATGGTATTATCCAAGATGATTTAGGTGCCATCGAGGTTGAAGGTTCTTTTGAAAGCCTTGAAGCAGATTGCTCACTCGGTGATTTGCAGGTTCAGTGTGATAATATTGACGAAGCTTCAATGGATCTTGAAGCAGACCTTGGAAGTGTTAAGGTAAACGGTAAAAACCATGGAAGCGAATATCACAGATAATAAAAAAGTTCTTTATCTTTATGAAGGATAAAGCTGTTAGTACAACAAATTAATATGTAAAGAATGCTTGATTATCGAAAGAGAGCGTTGAAAAGTAATCAGATATTGCTCAAAAATGCTTGAAACACTTGAAAATCAAGCATTTTTTGTTGCCTACAGGTTTTTCGTATGGTATAATCTGAAACTGATTGTGACCGCGCGACGGTCGGACGTAAGGAGGATGCGCAATAATGAGCGTACAGTTAGAGAAATTAGATGGCAATATGGCTAAGGTTAATGTAGAAGTATCAGCTGACGAGTTTGAGAAGGCTGTTGAAGCAGCTTATCAGAAGAATAAGGATAAGATTGCAGTTACCGGTTTCCGTAAGGGTAAGGCTCCTCGCAAGATGATCGAGAAGATGTATGGTGAGGAAGTATTTTATCAGGATGCTGTAGAAATTCTTCAGGATTCGGTATGTGACAGAGCAATCGATGAGGCTGAGGAAGAGATCGTAGCAATTGCAAGCCTTGATGTTAACCCTGTAGTAAAGGGACAGCCTGTAGTATTCGTACTTGAGGTTGCTATTAAGCCCGAGGTTACTCTTGGACAGTACAAGGGTGTAGAGGTTGATGCTATTGATGTTACCGTTACCGACGAGGATGTTGAGAATGCTCTTAAGGCTGAGCAGAAGAAGCAGGCTCGTACAGTAGAGGTTACCGACAGAGCAGTAGCTGCTGACGATACCGTTACTCTTGATTTTGAAGGATTTGTTGATGGTGTTGCTTTTGAAGGCGGCAAGGGAACCGATTATCCTCTTACCATTGGATCAGGTTCATTCATTCCCGGCTTTGAGGATGCTCTTATCGGAGCTGAAATCGGCAAGGAAGTTGATGTTAATGTTACTTTCCCTGAGGAATATCAGGAAGCAAGTCTTGCAGGCAAGCCCGCTGTATTCAAGTGCACTGTAAAGGCTATCAAGGCTCAGGAGCTTCCCGAGCTTAACGATGAGTTCGCTTCAGAGGTTTCTGA
>JAKSRU010000163.1 GCA_024403475.1 Lachnospiraceae bacterium
AGAGGTTAACAATTAGTATGAGCAAGAATTATTCAACAAAAAAATTCGTTATCTATGACATCACTACCTGCGCCTTATTTGCAGCGATGATGTGTATATTCGGACCTATGTCGGTTCCCATCGGAATCATTCCGATTTCTCTTACAAATTTGGTGATATACCTGGCTGTATACCTGCTTGGTCCTCGTGAGTCGACAATAAGCTATCTTGTTTATCTGCTTCTCGGAGCAGTAGGTCTTCCTGTATTTTCTGCTTATTCAGGTGGATTGGGTAAGCTTTTAGGACCTACAGGCGGTTATTTGTTTGGATTTATCTTTATGGCAATTATCAGTGGAATTGCACTTAAGCTTTCAAAGGCAAATGTTTTTATTACTGCAGCAGGAATGGTGCTTGGTACTCTGGTAGCATATGCTTTCGGAACTGCATGGTTTGTCAAGGTTGCAGAGTATACCTGGGCTGATGCAATTAATGTATGTGTTAAACCCTTTATTCCTTTTGACCTTGCCAAGATTGTAATTGCGTCAATTCTTGGTAAAATAGTTAGAAGTGCATTAACTAAAGCCGGCTTGCTTCCCGAGATGAGAAAGCTTGACGCAAAGAAGCAGCGTACGGCTACAGATGCTGAATAATCAGACGGTTGATGAGTAATCAGGTGACTGCGGGATAATCAATCAGTGGCTTGAGGGATATATTAAGGAGTTATGATATGAGTACAGATATGCTTTCATTGGCAGAGGAAATTATTAATGGCAGAAGAATAAACAGAAGAGACGACCTTTCGGTATTTATCAACTGCGATTTGGATGAATTGTGTGAGGGTGCTGACAAAATCAGAGAGCATTTTGTCGGAAAAAAGATTGATCTGTGCTCTATCATAAACGGCAGAAGCGGAAGATGTCCCGAGGACTGTAAGTATTGTGCTCAGTCTGCTCATCACAAGACTGAATGTGAAATCTATGATTTTCTCCCGGAGGAAAAAATTGTTGAGGCCTGCAAGCTCAATGAGCGAGAGGGTGTAGACAGATTTTCGATTGTTACCGCAGGACGCGCACTTACCGGAGAAGAATTTGATAAGGCTATTCATGCATATGAGACTATGAATGCCGAGTGTAAAAACATTGAGCTATGTGCTTCTATGGGATTTATCAGCAAGGAACAGCTACACAGACTTCACGAGGCAGGAGTAAAGAGCTACCATCATAACATCGAGACCTCAAAACGTAATTTCCCCAATATTTGTACCACTCATACCTATGAGCAGAAGATGGCTACCCTCAAGATGGTTAAGGAAGAGGGAATGTATGTATGCTCGGGAGGAATTATCGGAATGGGAGAGACCTGGGAGGACAGACTTGATATGGCAGTAAGTCTCGCAGAGGTAGAGGCGGATTCTATTCCTATCAATGCGCTTATGCCTATTAAGGGAACACCTCTTGAGAATCTTCCCAGAATCAGTGAAGAAGATATTATCAGAACTATAGCGTTTTTCAGATACATTAATCCCAAGGCTGATATTCGCCTTGCAGCAGGCAGAGCCTTGATGACAAATGATGGAGAAAAAGCCTTTAAGTCAGGTGCATCTGCAAGTATTACCGGCAATATGCTTACAACAGTTGCGTGTGCAACTATAAGAAGCGACCATGAATTAATTAAAAGCATCGGACGCGAATAAACATAAAAGCGAAATATTGTTAAAGTTGAACAGTTTTTTGTAGAAAATAAATAGAAAATTACGAAAATTCAAAACAAATTGTGTTAATTATTCCATAATTTACCGCTTAGTGATATAATAACCATGTTATTGTAGAAATCCTGCAGGAGGATCTTAATTTTACCCTGTAGGCTGGAGGGAATATGGTTAAAAAGGAAATGATTGCCATGCTTCTGGCTGGCGGACAAGGCAGCCGTTTGGGCGTTTTGACATCTAAAGTGGCAAAGCCCGCTGTTGCTTTCGGCGGTAAATATCGTATCATTGATTTCCCGCTTTCAAATTGCATAAATTCCGGCGTAGATACGGTCGGCGTACTTACTCAGTATCAGCCTCTTCGCCTGAATTCCCATATCGGAATCGGTATTCCGTGGGATCTTGACCGTAATATAGGTGGTGTTAGCGTTCTTCCTCCTTATGAGAAGAGCGAGAACAGCGAGTGGTATACAGGTACTGCTAATGCTATTTATCAGAACCTCGAGTATATGGAGAGCTTCAATCCTGAGTATATACTTATTCTTTCGGGTGACCATATTTACAAGATGGATTACGAGGTTATGCTTGATTTCCACAAGGCTAACAATGCTGATGTTACTATCGCAGTTATGCCTGTACCCATGGAGGAGGCAAGCCGTTTCGGAATCATGATTGCTGATGAAAACAAGCGTATTACTGATTTCGAAGAGAAGCCTGCTCATCCCCGCAGCAATCTTGCAAGTATGGGTATCTATATCTTTAATTGGAAGACCCTTAAGGAGGCATTCCTTGCACTTAAGGATCAGCCCAATCTTGACTTTGGTAAGCACGTTATTCCTTATTGCCATGAGAATGATAAGCCCCTTTATGCTTATGAATTCAACGGATATTGGAAGGACGTTGGTACTCTCAGCTCATACTGGGAGGCTAATATGGAGCTTATCGATATTGTTCCCGAATTCAATCTTTATGAGGAATATTGGAAAATCTATACTAAGTCAGAGATTCAGCCTCCTCAGTTCTTCTCTAAGGAGAGCAAGATTGAGAGAAGTATCATAGGCGAAGGCTCTGAAATCTATGGTGAGGTATACAATTCGGTTATCGGATGTGGCGTTACCATCGGTGCAGGAACGGTTGTTAAGGATTCAATCATTATGAATCAGACTACAATCGGAGATAATTGTGAACTTAATAAGGCGATTATTGCTGAAGAGACCAAGATTGGCAACAATGTTAAGCTTGGTGTCGGTGAGGAGGCTGAAAATGATACAGCACCTCATATTTACAATCATGGATTAGTCACTGTCGGAGAAAAGAGTTTTATTCCTGATGGAATTTGTGTCGGAAAGAACTCAGTAGTATTCGGCGAGACCACCGCAGCAGATTATGAAGACGGAATTCTTGCAAGCGGAAAAACTTTGATTAAGGCAGGTGATGAATAATGAGAGCAATCGGAATCGTTTTGGCCGGCGGCAGCAATCATCGCATGGATGTTTTGTCACAGAAAAGAGCCGTATGTGCTATGCCTATAGCAGGCAGCTATCGTAGTATTGATTTTACTTTGAGTAATATGTCTAACTCCCATATTCAGAAGGTTGCTGTACTTACACAGTACAATGCAGGAAGTCTCAATGAGCACCTTAATTCATCAAAGTGGTGGGATTTCGGACGTAAGCAGGGCGGACTTTATGTTCTTACTCCTGCAGTTACTGCTGACAACAGCAACTGGTATCGCGGAACTGCTGATGCAATCTATCAGAATCTCAGCTTCTTAAAGAAGAGCCATGAGCCTTATGTAGTAATTGCAAACGGCGACTGTGTATACAAGATGGATTTCAATAAAATCCTCGAGTATCACATTGACAAGAAGGCTGATATTACTGTTGTATGTGCAGACCTTCCCAAGGGAACCTCTCCTGAGCGTTACGGCACTATCCGCATGAATGAGGAATGCCGCATCGAGGAGTTCGAGGAGAAGCCTCTTAAGGCTAAGTCAAACACAGTATCATGCGGTATCTATGTAATTCGTCGTCGTCAGCTTATTGAGATGATTGAGAAGAGTGCTGCAGAGGATCGCTATGATTTTGTAAGAGACATTCTTATTCGTTATAAGGATGTTAAGAGAATCTACGGATATAAGACCAAGGATTATTGGAGAAATATCGCAGAGGTAAATGATTACTTCAGCACAAATATGGATTTCCTCAAGAAGGATGTAAGAGATTACTTCTTCAGAACATATCCTGATATTTATTCAAAGGTTGATGACCTGCCTCCTGCAAAGTACAATCCCGGTGCTGATGTAAGCAACAGCCTTGTATCAAGCGGATGTATTGTCAACGGAACTGTAGAAGATTCTGTAGTATTTAAGACAAGCTATATCGGTAACAATTGTGTCATTAAGAATTCTATTATTCTTAATGACGTATATATCGCAGATAATACTACAATTGAGAATTGTATTGTAGAAAGCCACAGTACAATAAAGGCCGGTTCAGTCTTCAAGGGTGATGACGGTATCAAGATTGTAGTCGAGAGAAACGAGCGTTACTCTATTTAGTTTGAAAGAATCAGATAAATGATGTATTATATACTCTCCGGGATGTCGTGGAAGGGCATCCCGGAGATTTATGTCACTTTAGGGGATGATTTTTATGGAAATTACTGATGTTAGAGTTCGAAAGATTACAAAAGAAGGGAAGATGCGTGCTGTAGTATCAATTACTCTTGAAAGTGAATTTGTAGTTCATGACATCAAGGTTATTGAGGGCGAAAAGGGATTGTTTATCGCTATGCCGAGTAAGAAGTCTGCAGATGGCGAATACAGAGACATCGCGCACCCGATTAATTCGTCTACCAGAGACAAGCTTCAGAAGGTTATTCTTGAGGCTTATGAGAAGGCTAAGGACGATCCGGAATGTGTCGGAGAGTAAAGCGTTGTTTGTGAAATTAAGCGGTAGAAGTTACTACCGCTTTTTTATTGCAAGAAAGAGCATATTTTGATAGTATAAAAGTTGGTGTAGTATACACTTTTTGAAAAATAATAAAATAAATTAGGAGTACAAAATGGAAGCAGTCAATAATATGAATTCCGGTTTTGGACAGGAGATTTCTTATTCAACAGCAAGTCTGTTGATTTTGGCAGCAGATAAGCCACTGTCAATCAAGCAGGTCCAGTCAGGACGTCCTTTGTTACTTGGACGACCTACAAAAGACAGTCATCCGGATGTTGAAATTGAATCAAGAATTTGTGGTAGACGTCATGCACAGCTTTCATGCGTAAACGGCCAGTGGATTTATACTGATTTGGGAAGTATAAACGGATCATATGTAAATGGCGCGTTATATAAAAGTGAGGCAGGACAGGTTCCCGCACAGGTTACCCTTAATAGTGGAGATGTTATTAGAATTGATACCACTGATTTGGCACATCCTGATGTAGATAACGGTGTTTGGATTCTCTTCACTATAGACCAGAAGCGTGGCGGTTGGTTCCAGAAGGAACTCAAGAAGGATGAAGAGGTTACAATCGGTCGTGTATCCGACAATGTGATTAGCCTTAATTCAGCATTCATTACCAGACATCATGCTAAGGTAAGCTGGAATGGAACTTCTTATGTGCTTCAGGATCTCGGTAGCCGTGCCGGTACCTGGTACAACGGAACAGAGCTTACAGGACCTGTGGTTCTTAAGAATCGTGATACATTCTGCATCTGTGACCGTACCTTTGTATTTTTGAATAATAAGCTGTTCTTCAGCAACTATGAATCAGCAGCTGCACCTTCAGCTACTGTTGCTTCAAATAGTATTGATGGAGGCTTAATCGATAATGGAACTGTAGCAATTACAGGAAGTGC
>JAKSRU010000164.1 GCA_024403475.1 Lachnospiraceae bacterium
AGAACTTCTTCTCAAAATATGCAGGGTTGTTAGCGTACTTAACCTCACCCTCGATACGAAGTGCGGTACGAAGATCTTCAGCCTTAAGCTTGGTTTCCTCATCAACATCGTCGCTGAGTTCGATCTTATTAGCAGCGTACTCCATGGTCTCTTCTACAGCCATGTAATACTTGATAGCCTGAGCATCATCCTTGGCTACAATGATGCCTTTTTCAGAAAGAAGTCCGAGTGCACAGTTAGCAAATCCGTTGCCATCAGCAGCCTCGGCCTTAAGACTCTCTATCATAGCGTCAACTCCGCCGGCCATTCCCTTATAATTTTTCATCTCAAGGAAGGAATCGATAAGCTGTCCTGCCTCGGTAATGTTACTGTTCATATACTTAGGATGCTTCTTTTCGAAGAAAAGCTTCATAAGAGGAAGTACTGTCTCCTTTACACATGCCGCATCCTCACAAAGAAGAAGGAGCTTAATCATCTGTGAAGGAAGGAAAAGAATGTATCTTACAGTATCATTTGCAATCTTGCAGCCCTGTACAATCTGCTTGTAACGATAGTCATATGACTGCTTTGAATCACCATTGATGAGATAGTAATCAGCCAATGCCTCGTACTGTGCAAAATAAAGCATCCACATCATCTTGCATGCTGAACCTGCACCCTTAAGCTCTACCTCTTCATCTCCGCAATAGGGTGATGAATAATAAAGGAACTTAAGGAAAATATGATTCTTGAGAACATTTGCCTGAGTCTTGCAGGCATCCTCTACATATACCATAAGCTGATTGCGGATTTCAAATGCCTTGTTAATATCCTTCTCACCATAATAAGAAGCAAGTCTTACACCCGCATAGAAGGGGAAGAAAATATCATTCTCTGACAAAGTCTCCGGTCTGTCTGTGTTATCGTAATTTTTTACAGTAAGTTTATTCTGCTTGTAAAGGTCGAAGCCCATAGTAAACATCTTACTGTATATAGCTATAAATTTTTCCTCGCAACCATCCTTGAGTGCTGCCTCTGATTCAAGGTACAGCTCGATAAGACTTGAAGGAAGTGCCTCTACATTAATCTCCATTACATTCTCCTTTATACATGAAAATATCTTCTCGTTTCATACAGGCATAAAAAAACCTGAATAATAAACTATTATAACAAAAAAATGCAAATATATATACTATATCTGCATTTTTTTATTAAAAATTATACAATATTTTGTTTTTTTGCCTCGGTTTCATAGTCCAAACCCAAACCATATCCGCAAAGCTTCTAAAATCATCCCGCAACGCGCTTTCTTTTTCTTACAATTGCAAGTATTCCGAATACTATATTGTGAATTGCAAGAATTATTCCTCCGAATATTCCCGAGAAAAGTACCAAATCATTCAGGTCCGGCTTGAGCATCAAAATGTTATCCGAATAATAAGCATAGGTTCCGTCACTAAGCTGTCTGTACGATTTCTCTCCTCCGGATAAAATCGGCTTATTACGACCGGTGTATATCTTTACGCTCTTATATATTTTACTGAAACCGTATACCTTAACTATATCCTTAGGTACCACATATGGATCTTCATCTGATAATCCGGTGTATCTGATTCGTACACATCCGTCAATTTCTCCATCATATACGATTCCGGCAAAGAGATCGCCCTTGATGATATTATAATCAGCAAGCTCCTCATCCTCTGTTATGTGATCATTATAATTAATTGCATTTAACACTCCCCACAATGCAAGGATTGCAATATTAAATACAATCACATATGTTCTGAGCTTGCCCTTAGTCAAGGCGATTGTCACAATAAGTCCCGCAACCAGACCTATAGCGAGAATACCCATAAGTAATATAATCATTAGTTCTACCTCAAATTTCCACACTAATATATACACTAATTATGCATATATATCCTATCCTTGCAAGATGTATTCTCCTATCATAAAAAATCCTTAAGAAAACTCAATGCACTCATAACCGTCGATAAGCGGCACAGTCACGCTTAAATAACCGCAGCCTGCATCTGAAATTGCAATTTCGGCACCGCTTCTTAACATCACAGCCTTCGTAAATGAACAATCCGCAGGTACCATTATCTGTGTATTCATAATCGGCAGTCGGGTATCAACAACATCGATGGTTTTAGTGCGTCTCTCAGGAATATAGCTGATGACATGAACATATCTTCTATCGTCCTTATCCCTGACAGTAACCTCAGCGCAGGTAGGCGCCTTTACTATCGCTGAAGGCTTATCCATCAATCCTTCAATCAAGTATCCTATGATATCCCGGTATACTCGGTTGCCGTTAACCATATAGTCCTCAAACAACGGAAATGAGCAATAGCCCACCTTCTCTCCCAAAAGGATAGCCGGGTACTCCGACCTGGTGTTAAACGGGAAGTGCCTGTGCGATGAAAAGCAATCAGCAGTTCTGTTAAAATAAGGATTACCGACATACGCCTTAACCGGAAGCTTGCTCTCAACATACGCCCCTCTTATGTAGCATACATATTCAAGAGCCTCCACGCCTTCTATAACACCATCATCGATGCAGATATATGCCGGTTCATAATCACTTTCCTTAAGATATTTTACTCCCAGCGAAGCCTCATCCGCGCTTTGATAAGTTGCAAGCACCCTTCCTCCTGCATTGATATAGTTCTTTATTTTTTCGGACAATACTTCATCCACAGCAATCTTATCCGGTAAAATCACAAGCTTATATCTGTTCAAATCCTCTGAGGGCGGAATAAAATCAAAGGTGTAATGAAGCTCCATGAGCATTCGCATAACACCCTCATCGGATAAAGTATTTCTGGTGTAAAAATCACTTGATACTACCACACCGATATCAGCTATTTTTTTACTTCCCTCCACGAACTGCTCCAGCTTTTCTATCTCCGAATAGACTTTTCCTATTCTGTCGTAAGCAGCTTTATTCATGCGACCTCTGGGATGAAGCTGGTCCCCAACACTGCAGGCACAGCCGTTGGCTATCATTCTGAAGCACTCATATTCAAGCGCCTCATTATTTTTAAGACTACCGTGATCTCCCCATGACAGATGGAACTTTCCATTCATTCCGATAACATCGCCGTTATTACGATTATGGTAATTCACGAAAAGAGGGAAATGATTGTATCCCCACTCACCAGAAGGAAGAGACTCTATCTCCATATGGTCCTGAAGGGCAGCTCTGTTATCAATTTCCAATCCGTCTGCTCCATTATTAGGAGCCCATGATGAATTATAAAATGTCGGAATTTTGCCCTTGCCGTAATCATCTACAAATGCATTAATCTCCCTCTGAAACTTATACAGCACGAGTTCATCATGCTTTAAGACGTCACGTTCATTTTTATGATTCATACCGGATTCCTGCATCTCTGCCACACATTCCGGGCAGATGCATTTTCTCTGGAAAATAATATCAAACCAGAAACCGTCTACTTCATAATTATCTATAAGCTCTGCTATCTGCTGTTTAATATATTCCTTGTATGCGGAGTTGTTTAAGCAAAGCTTTCTCCAGCTGTAATATGAAGTATCATCTGGCTTCTTATGACCGGCGATTCCATCCTCGCCCATCTCCAGCCATTCGGTATGTTCAGCTGCATCCTCCTCCCAGCCTATAGGAAAATAGAGCGGACATTTTATATCATTTTTATGAAGCTCCTCAATCATTTGCCCCATCAAATCATATTTGAGTGACGGATGCATTTTACCCACCTTGGTCGGATAGTAGCACATGCCATGATGGCATTTGGCAAAAATATTGATGGAATTGACATGTGCATCCTTCAAGGTTTTCACAAAATCCTGCACATCAAAATCCACACCCACATCTCCAATAACCGGTGCTGTATGAAAATCTAAATGTATCTGTCTGTATCGCATATATTCCCCCTTTACATATTCATCTGATATTCTTCCGCATTTCAAAAACAGCCCGACCATGATTAATAATCTTATGAATTATTTCATAGTCGGGCCGATTCATTACAAGCTCATAAATTCTTCCATATGATTGTTGTAAAACATAATAAGTGCATATGCATGCAGCTGCTTTCTTACTGCTGCAGCATCCCCATAGGAATCTGCAATAGTCTTGATAAATCCGAACGGAAGCACAAAGGTCATCCAAAACCTTCCAAACTTGTTACGCTTTGTTGCGTCACCTTTTTTTGCCGCAATTACCGGAAGCTTTGAATACTCCTCAAGGAAGGCTGCATACACATTTTTATCCTTTACCAAGGATTCATCTATATCGATGTAAGCTCTGGTAGGACTTGCCCAGCCATAGCGAACACCAAATTCATTGAATACATATTCAACCTTTTTCTTGGAGCTGCTTGAATTGCCAATCTCACCTATAAACAAGGCCTTTCTGTCTGTCTTGATGCCATCATTAAGATAAAGAGTGTCGGGATAATTTACAACCTTGACCCCGCTAATAGCCTTATTACCTATTATCTCTGTCTCGTTCTCTCCAGTGGTAATTCCGGCATCTTCAGAGGTCATTCCGGCATCGACCAATCCCTTTAACTGCACATAATCGTCATTATCACTATTAATTAAATACAATGTCTTTTCCTGCATATTAATCCCTGCCCCTCGCATTCGTCACGCCCAATGCATGAACATACATCTGTATATATTGTAATTCTTTTTTTTGAGAAATAAAACTGCAATCAGATAGGAGTCACTAAACCTATAGTAAAAAGCCCGAAACTTTCGTTGCGGGCTTTAATAATTACAAAAATCTGAAGTTTACTTTAGGTGCCACGTAATGTGTATCAAACACCTGAATAGTTGCTGTAGCCTCTAATATATAGGGATCCAAAACCTCTTTTGCCTGCTTGTGATAGCCGAGTCTGACAAGCGAAAATGTAAGCGTCAACAATCTGCTCGCCAAATCATTGCAGGTCTCAAGACACATGGTACACAGATTAGCTGTCTTCCAATCATTCTCTGCAAAATCCTCATATATTGAATAACCTACCGTATATAATGCCTGACACCATGAAAGGGTCAGCTTCTTAAACTGTCTGAAGCTATTGGAATTGAAATCGGACATATCAGTAGACTCATAGGTCTTGATAGCCAAATCCTTTATCTCCTCCGAGATATTCTTAATAGCATAATATTTTTCCTGCTGAATCAGGTCAGCATTTGCAATAAGTGCTATAACATTAGCCATTGCTTCATCGATTGCAAGCGCAGTATCAATCTTTTTTCTCAGATTTGAATACTTCAATCTGCAGAACATAGAATAATAAGCAGCCTCCCAATTATCGGGCTCCCGCTCTAATAAATCATCATAATAATCTGCAGCACGCTCATACTCTTCATTGTCACGTGCCCTTCTGGCCTTTGCCAGCAAATCCTTTCCTGTCAGCTCCATACTTGAGAAGCCGCTTCCAAACCCCTGATCCATATTAATCACACTACCTTACTGTGTCCCCAAATCATAAGT
>JAKSRU010000165.1 GCA_024403475.1 Lachnospiraceae bacterium
AAGTCTTAACTCATATAATCGCCGTTATAGCTTACCAGCATTGCACTGTTTACATTCTCTATGGCAGACAACTCATTGATAAAATCTGTGTTGTCCTCCTTGAGTCGTACCTCAAGGTTTAACTCAATAAGTCCGCTTCTTACGGATTTTGATTTTGTTACACAGCGATTAGTATGTTTTTTGAGGTATTCAACGGCTTTTTTTTCTGCTTCGCTATCGGCGCAGGTGAGAACTACAATGTATGGAATAATATGTGATTTTCTGTTCACAAACACCAGAAGGATGATACCGATTATTACACTGCCGATAACAGCAAGAGGAATCATTCCTGCTGCCAGTACAATACCTGCCGCAATGGCCCAAAATAAGAATACAATATCAAGAGGTTCTTTGATGGCGGTCCTGAAACGAACGATGGATAATGCACCAACCATACCGAGGGACAAAACCACATTGCTGGTAACGGCCAGGATTACCAGCGAGGTAATCATCGTAAGTGCAAGGAGTGAGATTCCGAAGGATGATGAGTACATCACGCCCTGATAAGTCTTTTTATATATGAAAAATATGAAAAGACCGACGGCAAAAGCAAGTACTATTGTGAGCAGCATATCGAGGATGCTTACTGAGGTTACATTATCGAGAAAACTGGATTTGAAAATATCATTAAAAGTCATAGCAAATTGCTCCTTTATGAATTTATATATGTTTGAAAATGAAAATTAATCCCTAACCGTATATACGGCATTGCGCATACTTGGAGAATGAAAATGACTGTCTGCCGGGGAGTGATACAGCTTCCTTAATAATATCCGGAAGGTACTCGTCCCATTTAACCTCCAATATATAAGGAGAATCACCGGCGGGAAGAGTAAGTGTATCCATATTTAGGAAATCTGTTCGAAAGTCGCCCGTTCGTATGTTGTAATCTATAGTAACTCTGACATTACCGGCAGGATAGGTATATGGCTCGCGAGTATAGTCAACGATTGTTTTAGGAGCCAGTAGCCTGGTATTCATTTTGTAGTACAGCTCCCTGCAAAGCGGCCTGTCAGAATTGAGCATCCATTCAATATCCCGATCGACAATTGCTTGAGCCTCTTCCCTGCTCAGGGTACAGCTTATTTTAGAGGAAAGACCGTTAATTTTGCTCTTTTTCTCCAAAGATATGAATGAAGTGTCTCCGTTGTAAAAGCGAATTCGATATTTTTCTCGCAAATTTACTCCGTCGATTTTTTCACGCAGGGCAGTGTCGGTGGGAGTGTCAAAATACAGACTGCGAATTTCGTATTTATTATTAATGGAATGGCTGTCCGGCATCATTATTGCGTTAAGTCGCATTCTCAATGACAACAAATCAGCATAATTAATTTCATGCTTCCATTCATGGCGGTATTTCATATTTTGTCTCCAAATGTTTTCAAACAGCTGAATTGAAAACATCAATACAGTTTGAAAAATAGTTTTCAAACTGTACTTCCTATTGCAGCATATATGTTAGTTTTCATTATAGTACAAAATATCATTTATTGCTATTTTGCATCGATAAAGTTGACATTATAATCTGCCGGAATATATAATCATACCGACTTACGGGTGAACCGGGGGCACCACTCTTCACCGACATTAAAGGCGCCGGAAAATTTACTATGCATAGGTGAATTCCGCGCGCAGATTTATATGTTGACCTGAAACTGAACCTGAAATAGATACTTCAGGCTGATGTGGCTAAATAATCAGTAATAATGCGTTTATGGATTTGCCGTTCATAGACGCTATTTTTTTGCAAAAAAATCTTCCTGATTTTACTATTGCGATGAAATCGGCATGCGAAATTCATTTTTACAAAAGGAGACAAGATGGTAACTGTAAACGGCGAACAGAAGGATATTGCAGGCAGCAACCTCTACACATTTTTAAAGGAAGAGGGCTACGAGC
The DNA here is from genome assembly GCA_024403475.1 of Lachnospiraceae bacterium. Lineage (GTDB taxonomy): Bacteria > Bacillota > Clostridia > Lachnospirales > Lachnospiraceae > AC2028. The sequence goes on from JAKSRU010000165.1 coordinate 1,939, forward strand.
TGTCACGTGTGGTAATTGAACTTAACCTGGATATTATCCCTAAAGAGGAACTGGAGAATATTACAATCAAAGATGAAGATGTGATAGAAGTGCTTCGTTTTGTGGGAGGCGGCTGATGATACAAGGAATTAATGGCGGGGTAAGCGATAAGGAAACTCTCGATAAGGCCTTTGATGCCAGATTTCCGTCTGAGATTAAGGATAAATTAAACAAAGCAAGAGTGGCCATTGCAGGACTCGGAGGACTCGGTTCAAATATAGCAATGATGCTTGCACGAAGTGGAGTAGGGCATCTGCTTTTAGTTGATTTTGATGTGGTAGATGTGACTAATCTAAACAGGCAGGCGTATTTGATACCGCAGGTTGGCAGACCTAAGCCCCAGGCTTTGAAGGAATTACTTTGTCAGATTAATCCATATTTGGAATATGAGACGGTTTCATTAAAGGTGACTCCTGAAAACGTAGCAGATATATTCGCGGGATACGGAATAGTATGTGAAGCCTTCGATGCGGCAGAGCAAAAAGCAATGCTTGTACAGGAAGTGCTTACGAAGCTACCGGAAGCTGTGGTGGTATCCGGAAATGGCATGGCCGGCTATGGAGATTCCAATATCATTCAGACCAGACAGCTAATGAGGAGACTTTATGTGTGCGGTGACGGCAGTACCGATATAGGAGACGGAATGGGACTTATGTCTCCCAGGGTGACCATATGTGCAGCGCATCAGGCCAATAAGGTAATACAGTTGATATTAAATTCGGATAAGTAAATTATTAAATGAATTGAATGGAGATTATTATGGAAGATAAGTTTATACTCGGTGGAAAAGAATTTAACAGCAGATTTATTCTCGGTTCGGGAAAATACAACATCAATTTGATTAAGGCAGCAGTAGAGCAGGGCGGCGCAGAGATTATTACTCTTGCCCTTCGCAGAGCAAACACTCAGGATAGCGAAAACATTCTTGACTATATACCCAAGGGGGTTACTTTGTTACCCAATACTTCAGGTGCAAGAAATGCAGAGGAAGCAGTACGTATTGCAAGACTCAGCAGAGCTATGGGCTGCGGAGATTTTGTTAAGGTAGAGATTATGCGTGATGCAAAGTATCTTTTCCCTGACAATCAGGAGACCATCAAGGCAACTGAGATTCTTGCTAAGGAAGGCTTTGTCGTACTTCCTTATATGAATCCCGATCTTAATGTGGCAAGAGACCTTCAGAATGCAGGTGCGGCAGCAGTTATGCCTCTTGCAGCACCTATCGGAAGTAACAAGGGACTTGCAACCAAGGCAATGATTCAGGTGCTTATTGATGAAATTGATCTCCCGATAATCGTTGATGCGGGAATCGGTAAGCCTTCACAGGCTTGTGAAGCAATGGAAATGGGTGCGGCAGCCATTATGGCCAACACCGCTATTGCTACTGCAGGTAATGTCCCTGAAATGGCTGAAGCTTTTAAGCTTGCTATTCAGGCAGGTAGAAAAGCATATCTTACCGGTATGGGACGTGTGCTTGCCAGAGGCGGAAGCGCATCAGATCCCCTTACAGGATTTTTGAGATAGGAGTACGGCTTAAATGAACGAGGAAAATCAGGTATTTTTTATAGATAGTGACGCGCTTTCACCCGAGGCACTTGAGAGAAAGCACAAACTTGAGCAGGATCCGAACTTTAGAACCAACCATATGGAGTATATGCAGGGGATGGAAGTTATCGAGTCGGATATCAAGGATTTGGTTTTGGCAGCAGCTGAAGGCTATGATTATTCAAACTATACTTCAGCAGATGTTATGAGAGCACTCTCCAACGACACCTGCAGTATAGAGGATTTTAAGGCACTGCTTTCACCGGCAGCAGCTCCCTTCTTAGAGCAGATGGCCAGAAAAGCAGAGGAGATTACCAAGAATCATTTCGGTAATACTGTTTATATTTTTACTCCTTTATATATAGCAAATTATTGTCAGAATTACTGTGTATACTGTGGTTTCAACTGCTACAATAATATTCGTCGCAAGAAGCTCAGCTTTGAGGAAATTGAGCATGAAATGCAGGTTATCTCCAAGACCGGTATGGAAGAAATCCTTATGCTTACAGGAGAAAGTCGTACCTATTCCGATGTGAAATATATCGGCGAGGCTGTCAAGATTGCGAGAAAGTACTTTAGAAATATCGGTGTGGAAATTTATCCCGTAAATGTTGATGAGTATAAGTATCTGCATGAGTGTGGTGTAGACTATGTAACTGTATTCCAGGAGACCTATAATCCGGATAAATACGAGACTCTTCATCTGCTCGGTCACAAGAGAGTATGGCCCTACAGATTCGATGCTCAGGAGAGAGCATTGATGGGCGGAATGAGAGGAGCGGGCTTCTCGGCACTCCTCGGACTTGATGATTTCAGAAAAGATGCATTGGCTACTGCGCTTCATGTTCACTATATCAACCGCAGATATCCTCACGCAGAGCTTTCGCTCAGCTGCCCGAGACTCAGACCGATCGTCAACAACGATAAGATTAATCCGAACGATGTTGGTGAGAAGGAACTGTGTCAGATTTTGTGTGCATATCGTATATTCCTTCCTTTTGTAGGAATTACCGTATCCAGCAGAGAAAGTGCTGAATTCAGAAACGGTATCACCAAGATCTGTGCTACCAAGGTATCTGCCGGAGTATCAACAGGTATCGGTGACCATGAGGAAAAATATGAGGGAGGCTGTGCAGAGGAGGCGGATGCTGGGGATGAGCAGTTTGAAATCAACGACAGCCGTTCCTTCGAGAATATGTATCATGATATGGAACAGGGGGGTCTTCAGCCTGTATTGAATGACTATATATATGTATAGTTAATTTGTACCCATGAAATCATTGTACCTTAGGATACAATTTGTCTGCGATGGGAGTTGCCAATGAATGATATGGATTTTGTAAAAAATACTATAGTAATCACAAACCGAAAACTGGTTAAGGGTGATTATCTTGCTCAAATTGAGAGAGTGGCCAAGTTAAAACCTAAGGCAATCATTCTACGAGAAAAGGAGCTGTCTCGTGAAGAATATCGTATTCTTGCAGAGCAGGTTCAGAGCATTTGTGCTCAAAATGGAGTGGAAATGTTTGTACACTCTGATGTTGAGACCGCAATTGAAATCGGAGCAAAATCCATTCATTTATCTGTAAATAATGCAATTGGTTTACATAATGTGGCGAATGACAAGAATTATGTAAACCAATTGAGCCGATTTGACTCATTGAGTATCTCCTGTCACAGCCTTGAGGATGTAAAACAGGCTATAGAATGTGGGGCTACTCAGATAGTTCTCGGTACCATTTTTGAGACCGAATGCAAGAAAGGACTCAAGGGTAAAGGCCTTGATTTTGTCAAAGAGATTACGGATTATTGCAAAGATCATGGAGGTATCCCCGTATTCGCTATAGGTGGTATTAAGCCGGATAATATCGGGACTGTGATTGACAGCGGCGCAGCAGGCGGCTG
>JAKSRU010000166.1 GCA_024403475.1 Lachnospiraceae bacterium
CCGGCCGCATCATCTGCCGCCCGGTTAATCTTGTATCCTGATGAAAGCTTCTCCGTGTTTTTCTTCTTTCCATCGGTCACGATATTATATTGTCTCATGGCGTTCATGGCCATCATATTGTGACTAATAATCATAAGGTATACGCTCCCGCATTGTATATCGGATGATTTTTAGAAATATTTATACGCTTAATGCACTTCGCTTCCAATTTATCTCTATCTGAATAAGTATAAAAAACAGCCTTGATTTTGAGGAGTATCTTAGCTTCCCCAACTTCAAGGCTGTTCATGTTAACATATATATTTTTCTATTAATTTATATAGTTTATTTCATCTTCTTCCGGTAATTACTTGGTTTCCTTTGCAAGCACCTTCCAAATAAGAGCTGCAATAGCACCACCAACAAGAGGTCCTACGATAAATACCCATACATTTGAAAGAGCTGCTCCGCCGGTAAATACTGCAGGTGCAAGAGAACGAGCAGGATTTACGCTGGTTCCGGTAAAGTGAATACCAAAGATATGTACAAGAGTAAGGGTGAATCCGATTACAAGGCCTGCTACATTGCTGTACTCTGCTTTAGAGGTTACTCCAAGAATTACAAGTACAAATACACAGGTAAGAATCACCTCTACGATAAGTGAAACAACTATATCATCCTTGTAAAGTCCGTTGGCACCGTATCCAAACTCACCACCGGTAATTCCAAGCATTACTGCAGAGCCTGCAAAAGCGCCTGCTACCTGAGCAACAACATAACCTACAAAATCCTTAACATTCATCTTGCCGCTGATAAGCATCGCAAGTGATACTGCAGGGTTGATATGGCATCCTGAAATGTTTCCGATTGAATATGCCATTCCTACAATAACAAGTCCGAACGCAAGTGCAGTGAGTGCATATGCTGCATTAGCATCAACAGTTGAGCATCCGAGTACGGCTGCTGCTCCGCATGCAAAAAGTACAAGTACAAAGGTTCCGATAAATTCTGCAAAATATTTTCTCATTTTCTTCCTCCGTTAAAAATATGCTTTGTGTTCGCACACAAAACTAATATCGGCAGGATAACTGAAAAAATAAAGGCTCAATTAATTTTTCGCGAAAATAATTTTCTACAGGGGCGATTATGTTCTTACACCCTTGACTCCTATTTTACCGCAACCAATTTATCGCCTTCGTAAACCAATTTCATACTGAAAAAATCGTCTCCGTCGAAGAGCTTTTGCAGGAATGCTCTATCACCTTCCCAGAGATTTAGCTGCATGATCTCATCCTTGGGAATCCACTTAAGCTCCCCTTCAGGACAATTCTTAAGCTGCGGCTCTCCCTCATATGCATCAGCAGTGAACAGATGCATATACTCTGTTCCCCACTCATCTGACACAAATGTCACAATTGCTCTGAATTTATATGAAGTAAGTCGCATTCCGGTCTCTTCATACACCTCTCTGACCAGGCATTCCTCAGGGCTCTCACCCTCCTCGAACTTACCGCCAACGCCTATCCATTTACCCTTATTCTCATCAACACTCTTCTTGTTTCTGAGCATCATCAGATAGCAATCATCTTTTTCTATATAGCACAGTGTTGTATTTTTCATAATACATCCAATCCTATTACTTCATCATGGCAGCTAGTATATCAATATTGGCTGCCATTTTTTTGAGCATGGTCAAGTTAGCCTTCATATACTCTTCCAGTTGCACCTTTTCTGCTTCTGTGAATCCGTTATACTTTCTTATTATACAATCCGGAATCTCTCCTTCAGCATTGCGCTTTCCATCTGTGAAATTCACAAAAGCCTTCTTCTGTCCCTCAACCAAACATACCGGAGATACTGTCATTGTAAGCTCCCCATCATGGTTCATGGTATCTGTAGCATTGGTCACATTTTTATTTACTTTGCTGCCTAAATCAAAATCCTGCACAATACCACCTATCTATTCCTGCCATAATTCACACTGATTACTTCTGCATCCATGACTTAATTCGCACTGATTACTTCCACATTCCCGATACAAAATACATCAACACACACCAAGTATACACAGAGAAGAAATTATCATAGCTGTCTCTTCCGGCCTTGATAATCTCCCTCGCTTTGTCCTCATCTACCAGTACAAAACCATCAAAGACCTCACTGCCAACAGCACCTTCGCTGGTAAGCTTTTGCCCAATTTCTTCATCACTTAAATCCTCAAGATTGATAACCGCGCACACCAGTCCATTACTTTCATCTGTCATTCCCGGTGTTGAGAACAGCAGCTGATTCAACACAAATATTCTGTCATTCTCACTAACCTTGAGTCCTGTTTCTTCCCATATCTCTCGCTTAGCCGTACTAATAAGCGCATCATCTGCAGACAATCCTTTTTCGTAGCCTTCCTTATCCTCAGGGTCCATCAGACCTGCAGGAGGACTGAGTAAAAATCTGCCTGCGGGATATCTGAATTCTCTTGAAAGCAAGAGTCTGGGACCACTTTTCCCAAGTAGTATCACCGCGCAGGTAACTGCATCAGGAAGCATCTTCTTGAGCTCTTCATCACTTTTTACAGCCACCAAATCATCTTCGTTTCTGCGTGTAGCATCAAAGTAGTGCTTCCCCTCCGCGTATTGAAGGTCATATACCTTTATAAATTTTGCATCGAGTAATGTCTTTACACAATCTTTAGTGATATCAGGTTTCATAATTAAAATAAGCTTTCTCTTTTATTATTCAATTTCCGTAGTTATATACTCCAGCTTAACTCCGCTATCTCCGCATGAGCTGTAAAAATCATCAAAGATTCTTCCCACAATATCAGGGACCTGTTCCTGCCCGGTACCAAACAATACTACCAGGAACTGAAGACTGCTGTATCTGCAGCATACATCAACAGTACGTACTGTATTTCGGATTGCGTTCTCAAGTGCATTTACAGCATTTTCGAGCTTCTCAAGCGGCGCCGAACCAACATCCTCGGTATTGACGGTAATCAATACCAGCTGCTCCTCATAGCTGTAGCGTCTCTTCATCTTTCTTGAGTACTCAAAAAGTCTTGTAAATTCTCTGTACTCTACCTTCATTGCACCTTCATAATCACCAGCAATGGAAACAGTATTCATCAGCTTATCGATATCGATGTCACTGTTCTTCTCTTCTCCATCTGACTGATTGTCGAAGAAATGATATCTGCCCTTACCATTTTGCTTAGCAAAATAGAGAGCCTTATCGGCACTGCTGTATACAACCTCATATTCATCCTCCGGAGTGGTAAAGCATATACCCGACGACAATGAGTTAGATGCAAACATTACATTGCCCTGAATCTTTCTTGCGAAGCCATCATAAAGCGAACGAAGTGTAGTCTCAACCTCTGATTTATTATCAGTGGGCAGATAAAGTAAAAATTCGTCTCCGCCAAGTCTTGCTGCTACTCCACTGTCCGAATATAATGCCAGCAATTCTCCGATGCCCTTAAGCAGTACATCTCCATAAGTATGTCCGTATATATCATTAACCTTTTTGAGGTTATCAAGATCAATAAGTATGAGGCATCCGTTCTTTTCAAGCATTTCTGCCTTGATTCTCTGTTCAGCCACCGCACGTAAAGGAAGTCCGGTAAGTGCATCCGTATGTGCAGAATAGCCGCCTTCAAAAGCGCTCTTCATTACGTGTGACAAAAGGACCGCAGAATCCTCGCTCATGTGGACAATCTTGCTGCTTTCCTCAAACTCGTCCAGCTTTCCTTCATCCATCATACGGATAAATGCAGATACGTAATTAGGATCAAATTGGCTGCCGCTTCCCTCAACGAGTTCCCTTCTGATAGTCTCCTTGGGCAAAGAATTTCTGTATACACGTCTGGAATTCATAGCATCATATGCATCTGCTATGCATACGATTCTTGCCATATCGGGTATATTGTCACCCGCAAGATGATCCGGATATCCGGTTCCGTCATATCTCTCATGGTGGTTTCTTGCAACCAAATCAGCTCCGGGTACAGAAGTAATGCTCTTCATAATATCAGCACCGGAAATTGTATGTGACTTAATAATTGAATATTCTACCTCAGTCAGTTTTGCAGCCTTATTGAGGATAGTGTCAGGTACTCCGATTTTTCCAACATCATGAAGAAGTGCCGCATATTTAAGATCCGCTACCTTGCTCTTATCCCATCCGAGCTCTTCTGCCAGAGCCACCGAATATGTAGAAACACGTGATGAATGAGCATTCGTATATTTGTCCTTAGCATCAATAGCATCCGCAAGCGCATGCACTGTCTGGAAGGACATCTCTTCCACCTGTCTGCGACGTTCCTCTGCCTTTGCTGTCTGGCGCTCGACCTCTGCCTGAAGCTGCTTCTGAAGATGATTGAGCTCAAGAATATGCTTTACTCTCTGCTTTACAATATCCTCCATAAACGGCTTGGTTACAAAGTCAACGGCTCCCTGACGAAGACCCTTAACCTCTGTCTCCTGATCATTATCTGCTGTCAGGAAAATGACGGGAATCTCACTCCACTCAGTATTGGCCTTGATGTGTTCAAGCACCTCGAAGCCATCCATCTCAGGCATATTTATATCCAGCAAAATAATATCCGGCTTTCTTTTTTCAAGAAATGAAAGCGCCTGCTTTCCTGATAGAGTAGCTGCAATTGCATAGCCCTCTTTTGCAAGAATCAACTGTGCTCTCTTTAGATTAACCGGATCGTCATCTACTAAAAGTATAAGCTTCTTTTCATCAAGATTCTTTTCTTCCACTTACATACTCCTCAATGATATAAACACTGGCTTTCGCCATAAAACTCAATCGTAATAATTATATAATAAATATTACCCCTAGCGCTATTGTGACATATACTATTATATTCCACATTTCTTGTATAACTATCTGCTTCTAATGGTTTTTCGTCACAAAAAACTCCCTTTCGCATACATTTTCATATAGAATAAGCTTTCCTATAATGCAAAAAAAGCCCCGACAGCTCAACTGCCGGGGTCCTGTATGTCATTGCCGATTAATTTAAGAGATCGCTTGTAATCTCAAGCATTGTGTTGCTTCCGTCTGATGCGCCAACATATACATCCGGAAGTTCACCATTCCACTTCTCAATTTCCTTGTTCTTAAGTACTTCCTCTGAGAGTGACTCGGTAAGAAGCTCATTTGCTTCTGCTTCTGCCTGAGCCTCGATAATAAGTGCCTGTGCTTCTGCTTCTGCCTGAGTAAGCTTTACCTGTGCTTCAGCCTCAGCCTTCTCAATAGCGGTCTGGTTCTCAATCTGCTGAGTCTCATAAGCCATCTGAGCCTGCTGCTTCTGAGCAATCTTCTGATTGTACTC
>JAKSRU010000167.1 GCA_024403475.1 Lachnospiraceae bacterium
GCATCTGGGCGATTATGAAAAAATGATCGAATTAACAATGTTCTCTGTTCTTTACAAGAAATACTATATCATTCAAAAATGAACAAACTATGAACATAATGTTAATATGTAGTTAATATTACCTATGGCGGCGAAAAAATGGAGGGAAAATTGTGCATAATGCACAAAACTGCGATAATCAGCTTATTGTGTTGCCTGCCATACTCAAAAATGATAAAATCAGAATAGTGCCGTATTATGCGTTTTTACCTATGCTGATAGGAGGATATAGATGGATACATTAATGGACAGCCTTGCGCAGAAGCTCAGTGCTCAGGAGATGATCATCAGAGCTAATGGAGAAGCTGAAAATGAGCAGATGGCACTGCTCAAAGCACAGGTAAGTGAATATAGAGATTGTTTGGATCGCCTGCAACAGGTTTGCAGTGAGATTGGTAATATTGAAGAAAATATCAATGCTTTGGCGCTCCCCGGAAATACCGGCTTGTCAGAGAATGATATGCATGAAATCAAGAGTCAGCTGGAGGAACTTACTTTAAGTACCGGAATTCAGCTGGAAGATTTTACTAATGCGACCGCAGAAAAGATAGGTGCGTATTCAAATGCAACCAACGAGAGATTGGATGCTTTTTCGAACTCAACCAATGCCCGCTTGGATGTGCTTTCAAATACTACAACTGTTCAACTCTCGGCGGCAAATGAGCAGTTGGTTTCAACTAATGCAAGATTAAGTGAGCTTTCGGATAATACGACTGCACGTTTAAGTGAGCTTTCAGATAATACCAGTGCAATGCTTAATGATCTTGCAGATAATACTACTGCAAAGTTGGATGAGCTTTCAGAGACCACCAATTCAGGCTTGACTACTTTGTCAGAAACCACAAATGCAAAGCTGAATGAGCTGTCTGAGTCAACCAATGCCGGATTTACCGAATTATCTGAAACTACCAATGCGAAGTTCGAGGCACTTTCAGCTGAGACTAATGCACAGCTTGCACAGCTTTCAGACAATACCAATGCACAGTTGGCACAGCTTTCAGACAACACCAATGCGCAGCTTGCACAGCTTTCAGACAATACCAATGCACAGCTTGCACAGCTTTCGGACAATACCAATGCACAGTTGGCACAGCTTTCAGACAATACCAATGCACAGCTTGCACAGCTTTCTGATAGCACCAATGCACAGCTCGAGCAGATGGCGGAAAACACAAGCGCACAGCTTGCGGCATTTTCAGAGGCTACCAATATTAAAATTGCAGAAATGGCAGAGAATAATAACGCTCGTCTTTCTGAGATTATTAACAACACCAATGCGCAGCTGGCTGAGTTTTCTAATGCGACCAACAATCAGCTGATAAATTTCGCAGAGACTACCGGAAATCAGATCTCAGAGCTTGCCAACAGCACTAACGCAAAAATGGCAGAGCTTTCCAATATCACCGGCACTCAGCTTGCGGAATTGTCTGATTCAACTACCGAACAGCTTAAGATTTTGCAGGATGAACTCCTTGAACAGGTTCCGACTGAGGATAATATTCATAAGGAAGGTGTACGCCTTTACAAGAATATACAGGCCTCTGTTAAGGATGAACTTGTTCCTCTTGAGGAAAAAATTGCCGAGAGCGGTAAGGGAATCGAGAACTCCTTCAAGGGCGTCAAGATTTACTGTATAGTTGCAGCTGCTATGTCCGGAATTTCCGTAATCCTTTCTATATTAAATATGTTGGGAATTTTCTAAACCGGCGGCAAAATAGGATTGTTTAGTGATTATGAGTAAAGAATTGTGGAGAGCCGGAAATATGCTTTATCCGCTGCCGGTAGTTATGGTATCGGTTGCAGACAGCAATGGCAAAGCAAATATTATTACAATTGCATGGGCCGGAACAGTGTGTACCAATCCGCCTATGGTATCCATATCCGTCAGACCTGAAAGATATTCTTACAATATAATTAAGGATACCGGAGAGTTTGTTATCAATCTTACTACCAAGGATCTGGCATATGCCACTGATTATTGCGGAGTAAAGAGCGGCAGGGATGTAGACAAGTTTTCCGAGATGAAGCTTACAGCTGCAAAGGCAGAGTATGTAAAGGCTCCTCTTATCGCGGAGAGCCCGGTGAATATTGAATGCCGTGTTAAGCAGATTATTCCTCTCGGAAGTCATGATATGTTTGTCGCAGAGGTGCTTGCGGTTCACGCGGATGAAAAGTATAAGGATGAAAAAGGAAAATTCTGTCTTGAAAAGGCAGAGCCTATAGTATATTCGCATGGCGAATATCTTACCTGTGGCGAGAAAATCGGTACCTTCGGCTATAGTGTAAAGAAGAAATAAGGGATTAAGTTTTTTAAGTCAGTATCAGTTATGAAAAAAGTACGATTAACACATAAAAGAGCAGAAAGCTGCTTTGTAATTACATCATTGGTTACTTTGTTTATTTGCATGATGTTTACACAGGGCTTTACCATATTTGAACATACCGGTGACAATGTCTTCCATATATATGTAAATGAACAGTATGTCGGTACTGTTGAGCATGGCGAACATGCAGAGCATCTTCTTATAGAGGCAAGACGTAATGTGGCTCGTGAAAAGGACTCACTCCTTTTTATGGAAGGAAATCTTCGCATAGAGGGAGAGGAAATGATATACGGAACCGTTGATGATGAGGAAACGGTCAGACTTGCGATGGAGAATGTGCTCAGAGGCACAATCAGTGAGACTATTCAAAAGTCATGCACGGTAAAAATTGAGGACTACATGGTTAACCTCAATAATCTTTCCGAAGCACAGAGACTCCTTCAGGCAGCTATTGATAAGTATGATAGCACAGGCCAATTCGTGGTAGAGCTGGAATATGGTGATAACCACAATCTGAAGGTTATTACTCCCAATGTGGTAGATAACAATAAAAAAGATGAAACGGAAGCTGATGAGAGCGACAGACTTCTTCCCGTAGGCGGAATCAGTGAATATATTGAAGAACTCGGTTCGAATGAGGAAGCTGCCAAGGGAGAGATGAAGCTTGAAGATTATGAGACCGGTGTGCTGTCGATGACCTTCCTTGAGGATGTGGAAATCAGCGAAGGATATCTTCCCAAGACACAGGTTACCGAGCTTCAGGAAGCGATTGATTTCGTAACAAAGGAGCAGGAGACTGCAGGTGAATATGAGGTTAAGGCAGGAGACACTCTTTCGGGTATTTCTCTTACTGTAAATATTCCGATGCAGACCTTGGTTGAACTCAACAGCAATTCACTCGAGAGTATCAATTCAACTCTTCATATCGGACAGATACTTACAATTACGGTGCCTGAGCCGGAGATAAATATCGAACGTGTTGAAAGAATATATCTTGAAGAGATTTACGATGAGCCTGTTATATATGTAGATAATGATTCGTGGTATACTACACAGACTCAGGTACTTCAGCAGCCTTCATCAGGATTCAGACGTGCAGTAGTGGATATCCGCTATGTAAATGATACGGAAAAGGAAAAGACTACTATAGCAGAGGAAATTCTGGTTGAAGCGGTTCCTAAGATTGTTGAGAGAGGAACAATGATTCCTCCTACATATATCAAGCCTATCGATGGCGGTAGAATTTCTTCATACTTCGGATACAGAAAGTCACCCGGAGGAATAGGAAGTACGTATCATCAGGGTATTGACTGGGCAACACCTACCGGTACTCCCGTATATGCTTCGAGCGGTGGTACTGTTATTTATTCAGGATGGGCCAGCGGATACGGATACTGCGTAACCATCAGACATCCTGACGGAAGACAGACAAGATATGCTCATAACAGCCGATTGGTATGCAGTGTCGGTCAGTATGTGAGCCAGGGACAGGTAATTGCCTACAGCGGAAGCACAGGTAACTCAACCGGACCTCATGTACACTTTGAGATTATAATCAACGGAGTACGAGTTAACCCTCTGGATTACCTGTAAACAGCCTTTAAGTTTACATAAGAAAAGCGGCATAAATACTGATAAAACAGGCCGTAAAATATTTTTGAAAATAGAGAAAAATTCATTGACGAGTTCACCCGGCTATGCTATATTAGTCGGGTGAGCAGTCCGTTTGGCTCTATTTTTTGTGTGAAAAAAATGAAATTCTGCAGCGATTAAAATGTAAGTCTGCAGGGATTAACAATCATGGAGGAAGAAAAATGCGTACCAAGATTACTCTCGCATGCACCGAGTGCAAGCAGCGCAACTACAATACTACAAAGGAAAAGAAGACCATGCCCGATCGTATGGAAATCAAGAAGTACTGCAGATTCTGCAAGAAGCACACTCTTCACAAGGAAACCAAGTAATACTGTTTGATTTTGGAGGTCGAAATGGAAGATTCCGTTAAGAAGGAAACCAAAAAGTCAGCTTCGCCCAACTTTTTCGAGGGCGTTAAGATGGAGTTTAAGAAAATCTCATGGCCTGACAGAAAAACTACCTTCAAGCAGTCCGTTGCTGTCGTTATTATCTCAGTCGTTGTTGGAGCAGTTATCGCTATTCTTGACTTTGGTGCCAAGAATGGAGTTAATTTCCTTACCAACCTTGGCGTAAAGTAGGAGGGAAACATGGCAGAGGCAAAATGGTATGTTGTACATACTTATTCCGGATATGAGAATAAGGTAAAGGTTGATATTGAGAAAACCATCGAGAATAACAAGGCTCTTGCTGAGCAGATTCTCGAAGTACGTGTTCCTATGGAAGATGTTGTTGAGATTAAGAACGGTGTAAAGAAGACCGTCTCAAGAAAGCTTTTCCCCGGATATGTACTTGTAAATATGGATATGAACGATGAGACCTGGTACGTTGTTCGTAATACACGTGGTGTTACAGGTTTCGTCGGACCGGGAAGTAAGCCCGTTCCGCTTACCGATGCTGAGATGAAGCCCCTCGGTATCCGCAATGACAATATTACAATTGACTTCGCTGAAGGTGATACAATTGCAGTTGTTGTCGGCGTTTGGAAGGATACTGTCGGAGTTGTTCAGAAGCTCGATTACAATAAGCAGACCGCAACCATCAATGTAGAGCTCTTCGGAAGAGAGACTCCCGTTGAAATCAGCTTTGCGGAAGTTAGAAAGATGGGTTAATCGACATTCGGTTACCTGTATTGACTATCAGTTATATCTCGGAGATATCTCCGTTATATAAACGTCCGCACGGACGTGTTGTATCGTGGGAGTGCTCACAGTGAGCACGCCTAACCACATTTTTTAGGAGGTGCCATTATGGCAAAGAAAGTAGAAGGCTACATTAAATTACAGATTCCCGCCGGAAAAGCAA
>JAKSRU010000168.1 GCA_024403475.1 Lachnospiraceae bacterium
GTCCTTTCCAGAGTTATGAAAAGGATTGGGGCAAGGATGATTTTACAAAGATTCCAAATGGATGTGCGGGTGTTGAGAATATGTATCCATACATGCTTGATGCTGCAAATGCCGGTAAAATTCCTTTTGAAAAGGTAGTTGAACTTTGCTCAACTAACGTTGCTAAGATTTTTGGCTGTCCCAATAAGGGTGCAATTGCAGTTGGAAAGGACGCTGATATTGTTATATATGACAAGGATAAGGATTTCACAATCAGTGTAGATAACATGCATTCTGACTACGACCATACTATCTGGGAGGGTAAAAAGCTTCATGGCTATCCTGTTCAGACATATCTCCGTGGTAGCCTTGTATATGATAATGGAGAGTATGTAGGAATACCCGGAAGTGGTAATTATGTTAAGAGAGTGCCGAAGGCATAATAGAAAGGCGGTGGAGACGGATGGCATACGAAGATATAAAACTTAAAAGTGAAACCGGACGTTGCCTTCTGTGTCACAATGCATCATGCTCTGCAAATTGTCCAAATAATATTCCGGTTGCTGATATTATCAGATCTGTCCGTTTTGAGAATAAATCCGGAGCAGCGGAAAAACTTGGAAAAGAATGTAAGTGTGAGAATTGTAACGCACCATGTAAGGAAGCATGTAACAGAGGAAAGATAGATAAGCCCATAGATATCCCTGAAATAATGAAGGTGGTTTCTGAGGATAAAGGTCATGAAAGCGGTAGGATTGATTTATCTGTTGATTTCTGCGGTGTACATTTCGAAAATCCTTTTTTGTTATCATCATCTGTAGTCGGAAGCAATTATGAGATGGTAGCTAAAGCATTTGAGATGGGATGGGCCGGAGTTGCTTTTAAGACAATAGGTCTGTTTACTCCCAATGAGGTATCACCAAGATTTGCGGCATTGGAAAAAGAGGAGAATCCTCTTATAGGATTCAAAAACATAGAGCAGACTTCGGACCATTCAATCGAGGAGAATATAGATTTCCTAAAAAGGCTCAAGAAGGATTATCCAAGCAAGATTATAGTGGCTTCGATAATGGGGCAGACCGAAGAGGAATGGACTGAACTTGCAGCGTTAATGGAGCAGGCAGGAGCCGATATAATAGAGTGCAATTTTTCATGTCCTCAGATGGTTGGTGAAGGTCTTGGAAGTGATGTCGGAACCAATCTTGAACTGGTAAGGAAATATACCGCTGCGACAAGGAAAGGAACTAAACTTCCTATATTGGCGAAAATGACTCCCAATATTACCAAGATGGAAGAGCCTGCAGCAGCAGCTATGGAGGCAGGAGCAGATGGCCTGGCAGCAATAAATACTATTAAGAGTATTATGAATGTCAATCCTCAGAATCTTGCATCAGCACCAAGTGTTGTTGGTAAATCTTCGATAGGTGGATATTCGGGTAAGTCAGTTAAACCCATTGCACTTCGATTTATACATGATATGAAGAAAGATCCCAGGACAGCAAAAGCACCTATATCCGGTATGGGTGGAATAGAGACCTGGAAGGATGCAATGGAGTTTATCGCACTTGGCTGTGGAACCGTTCAGGTGACAACAGCGGTAATGCAATACGGATACAGAATCATTGATGATATGATAGATGGTTTATCTACATATCTTGCATCAAAAGGATATGCT
This sequence comes from Lachnospiraceae bacterium, assembly GCA_024403475.1. Taxonomy (GTDB): domain Bacteria; phylum Bacillota; class Clostridia; order Lachnospirales; family Lachnospiraceae; genus AC2028. The sequence goes on from JAKSRU010000168.1 coordinate 1,655, forward strand.
TCTGTGGATGAACTGATTGGAGCAGCACTTGACAATGTGATTGATCCCGGAGCGCTTGACAGAAGTACAATTGAATTCCCTAAATTTGACAGAGATGCATGTGTGAAGTGTGGACGTTGCTATCTGTCATGTTATGACGGTGGACATCAGGCTATTGAGATAAATCCTGAAACAGGAGCACCTACATTGATTCCAAGCAAGTGTGTGGGATGTCAGTTATGTACGCTTGTGTGCCCTGCTCGTGCGATTAAACCTTCAGAAGTAAGGATAAGTAAAGAAAGACTGAAAGAGAGGTAATCATTATGTATAAATGTAGTTTGGAAAGAATGAGTGACAAGATTAGTACATTTTCAAAGTTTGGAGATGCAGGCCATGGTGGAATAACAAGATATTCACTTTCTGAGGCCGCTATTCAGGCTAGAAATGAGTTTGTAAAGAGAATGAAGGCAATCGGTGCAACAATTGAGATTGACGATGTAGCTAATATTTATGCAACACTTCCCGGAACTGATGCAGATGCTAAGAGAATTGTAATGGCTTCTCACTGTGATTCCGTTAAGAATGGTGGTAATTACGATGGTATACTTGGTGTAATGTCAGCTATGGAAGTTCTTGAAACTGTTGCAACTGAAAATATTCCTCATAAGCATCCTCTTACAGCGATGATTTGGACAAATGAGGAGGGATCACTTTATCCCCCGGCAATGATGTGTTCAGGTATTGTCTGCTATGATTATCTTCCCGAGGATATCAGAGGTAAATTTAAGTTTGAAGATATGATGCTCTCAAAGAGCGTACTTGATAGTAGCGATACATTCGGAGCAGCACTCGACAGATCAGGTTTTAAGGGTGAGAAGAAATATCGTCTTAGCCCTGATAAGTATCTTTACATGTTTGAAACTCACATTGAGCAGGGACCTATTCTCGAGGATGCAGGAAATGATATCGGTATTGTCGACTGTGTATTAGGTATGTTCAACTACAGACTTAAGTTCTATGGACAGACAACACATGCAGGCACCTTCCCCATGCCTAAGAGAAAGGATGCGTTTCTTGCTGCATCACAGGCTCTCCTTTATCTCCATGAGGAGATTGATAAACTTGGTATTTCGGATCTTGTTTATACTACCGGTGAGCTGGTATGCCATCCTAATGTACATACCTGTGTTCCTGATTTCTTTGATTTTTCATTTGATGCGCGTCATGAAGATCCGGCAGTATTGGAAAAGGTTCTCGCTATTGTTAAGAGTTGTGCAGAGAAGAATTGGAGCGGTTGTACCTGCGAAGTGACCAAGGCATGGAACAGAGATACCGTATATTGGGATAAGAAGCTTGTAAGCTACGCAAAGGCTGCAGCTGAAGAACTGGGTGTATCACATCAGTATATTCATTCAGGAGCAGGTCATGATGCACAGTTTGCAGCATATATGCTTCCTACTACTATGATATTTGTTCAGTCAAAGGATGGACTTAGCCATTGTGAGCCTGAGTACTCTTCTCCTGAACACTGTACTGAAGGTGCAAGTGTAATGCTCAATGCAGTACTTAAGGCGGATGCAGAATAATTAAATCATTCGCGGAGGACTCAATGTTGAATTCTCCGCGATTAGCGGAGGATTGGCGATGAATTATGTAATCACAATCGCGAGAGGTTTTGGTAGCGGTGGAAAAGATATCGGAATGAGACTTTCTGAGAAACTTGGAATACCATGCTATGACAGACAGATATTAACAATGGCTTCTGACAGAAGTGGTATAGATGAATCCATTTTCGTTGAAACTGATGAGAAACTGCGTGGAAAACATATTGCTAATTTCTTGAGAAGGGTACCTGTAACAGGTGTGCTTGAGCCAAGCGAGAAGGATTTTGTATCTGATGTTAATGTGTTCAACATACAGGCGGAACTGATTCGTTCACTCGCAAAAACTGAGAGCTGCATAATAATTGGAAAATGTGCGGACGATATTTTGAGAAATTATCCCAATGTAATTAGTTTGTATATTGAGGCGCCACGTGCTGCATGCGTAAAGTCTATTATGGATAAGATGAAGGTGCCTGAAAAACGCGCACATCAGCTTATTTCAAGCACTGATAAATATCGTGCAAAGTATTACAACTATTATACAGGTGGTAAGGATTGGACCAATCCGACAAACTATGATTTGGTACTTAACAGTGATAGGATTGGTCGCGACAAATGTGTTCAGATGATTATTGAGTTTATTAAAGTTAAGTTTGGTTCAGATGTGATTTGAGTGTCTTATTGGCATTTGAATAAAAAGCGTATGACTGTGTTATGTGTGAAAGGATAGTTAAGTTTTCCCCATGAGGCTTGACTATCCTTTTGCGTATGATTAGAGAAATGATATATGATATATTACTAATAGAGAACTACATGTTTGTCGATATTTGTTGGATTAAATATTATTCTGCGTGGGGAGTGTGTATGAAAGTATATATAGATTTTGATGATGTAATATGTGAAACAGCGAAATATTTTACCAGGATTGCAAAAGAATTATTTGATATAAATGTGCCATATAAGGAAGTACAGTTTTTTAATCTGAAGAAGTCTTTTGATCTGGATGATGAACAGTATGAGAAACTGATGCGTGTGGGACATTTACCGGAGACACTACTTGCATATGAGGAGACGGAATATGCATCAGAAACTATTAATAAGTGGATAGATGAAGGCTATGAAATATATGTGATTACCGGACGGCCATTCGATGCATATGATGCGTCGAGAAAATGGCTTGATGACCATAAATTAGGTCGAGTTCCTCTGTTTTGTGTGGACAAGTATGGCAGAGAAAAGTTCTATCAGAATTGCCAATACAGTATGACAGTTGAACAGCTTTATAGTATGGAATTTGATTTTGCAATAGAGGATTCACCCGCGGCGTTTGAGCATGTACTTCATTTTGATAAGTGTAGGGTGGCTGTTTATGATCGTCCGTGGAACCATGCGGCGGAACTTCCAAATGATAGATTCGTAAGATGTAATGGGTGGAAAGAGATAAATGCATATTTGCGGTCGGAAACAAGCAGCTGAAATATCGGGCTTGAGTTAAATGCTTAATGAAAATATGGAAATTAAGACAGCTTGGATAATTCATGACAAAAAAATAATATCTTTCCATGAAATAGAGAATGCAACTCTGTATGTGCGAAAGATGCATCAGAGCTTAGAAGACATGTCGGATTTAGAGAATATCTAAGGAATCACCCTGAGGCTGTAGAGGAATATGGCAAAGTAAAAAACGAAGGTGCCTTGAAATTACCATATGATATGGATGGATATATTGCATATAAATCTGATTTTATAGAAGGTATCTATGAAAAAATTGGAGGCAATAAGGTTTTGGAGAATACATCTATGGATAAAATTGAATGGCTATTTTTCGATATTGGTTCCACTTTGATGGATGAAGAGAAGGCATATTTACATCGTCTTCATGATGTGGCTGATGCAGTAAATGAACCATTTGAAAAAATATATGAAATGGCTATCAGCTTATATAAGCAAAATAAAAAAGGTGATCTTGAAGTGATGCAGGCTTATGGTCTTCCAAGGCTTAAGTGGCA
>JAKSRU010000169.1 GCA_024403475.1 Lachnospiraceae bacterium
GCTGAGGTTGTAAAGGCAGAGCTTAAGAAGGGTGAGAAGGTTCAGCTTGTTGGCTTTGGTACTTTCGAAGTATCTGAGAGAGCAGCAAGAACCGGTAGAAATCCTCAGAGCGGCGCTACCATGGAGATCAAGGCTTCTAAGGCTCCTAAGTTCAAGGCTGGTAAGGCTCTTAAGGACGCTCTCAACTAATAGTTACTACGCTATTATAGATTAGCCAATACACGGTGGTGCATCTGCTTATAATCAGGTGTGCCACCTATTTTATTTTTAGAGCAAGCACAGCTTGTGATTTTGAAATGAGGGTATAGATATGAGATTGGATAAATACTTGAAGGTTTCACGACTTATTAAGCGCAGAACCATAGCGAATGAGGCCTGCGATACCGGACGTGTTACTATCAATGATAAGCCTGCAAAAGCCTCTACTAATGTAAAAGAGGGCGATATCATCTGTATCAGCTTTGGCAACAAAGAGGTAAAGGTTGAGGTCCTTGATGTACAGGAAACAGTGAAAAAGGATGAGGCGAAGGAACTTTTCAAATATATCTAAAGTTTTTGGGAAAATTCGCCGAAAAAATAAACTGAATTGGTTGACGTAATTTAGGTAAACGGTATATTCTATTAGTGTATGCGGATAAGGCTATGATGGCCGTAATGCCTATACAGATACGTCACTTTTAACGGGAAAGGAATCCAAAATGGCAAGAAGCGAAATGCAAAGGCGCAAAAAGCGCTCCAATTTCATAGCGTACGCATCACTTGCGATGGTAGTAACCCTTATTGGATTGCTTGTTATGTTCCAGACCAAGGATCCTCAGAGAAAGCTTGATGAGGCCAGAGCCAGAGAGCAGGCGCTCGAAGAACAGATGCAGGCTGAATATGCTCGTACAGAGCAGCTGCAGCTTTTCGAAAAGCAGGTTCAGACCGACGCATATGCCGAGGAGCAGGCTCAGGAGAAGCTCCACCTGTTAAAAGACAATCAGATTATGTTTGTAGCAGAATAGTTACCAAATGAACCGAACAATAATTGATAAGGCAGTCTCTTATTTAGAGGCTAATAATATGGTGACCGATGGCGATAGAATTGTTGTCGGTGTATCCGGAGGGGCAGACTCAGTTTGCCTCTTATTTTTGTTATGCGGATTAAGGGAAAAATATTCACTCGGTATTCATGCGGTTCATATCAATCACAGTATCCGTGAGGAAGCCGGAGAGGATGCGGCTTTTGTGGAGAGACTTTGTGAGAAGCTGAATGTATCCTGTGATGTAATAAAAAAAGATGTACCTGTGCTTGCCAAGGAATGGAAGATGTCTGAGGAGGAAGCAGGACGCAAGGCGCGCTATGATGTGTTTGAGCAGGTTGCTCACCGATACGGCTGCAGTAAAATTGCAGTGGCGCATAATATGAACGACGAGGCAGAGACGGTTCTTTTTCATATGTTCAGAGGAAGCGGTCTGCACGGGCTTACCGGTATACCTGCTGTGCGAGAACATGAAGATTTGGAGATTATTCGTCCGATAAAGTGCCTCAATCGTGAGGAAATAGAAACTGTATTAAAGGATGAAGGCCTTGATTGGGTAACGGACAGGACCAATTTTGAAGATAAGTATGCGAGAAATCGTATAAGACATAATATACTGCCGGAGGCGGAAGGAATTGCATCCGGAGCTGTAAAGCATATATGTGAAGCGGCAGCGCAGCTTGCGGAAACCGAACAGCTGCTTGAGGAACTTGAGTCTGATTGCCTGAATAAATGCTGCATTGGCAGAAATGGTAGCGACAATGACTTAAAAAGCAGCAATAATTGTAACAGGGAAAGCGCGACAGAAAGTACCTTTGAAATATCCTTGGATGCGATTGCGCTTGCTAAATATCATCCTGTTATCAGAAAAAGAGCGATTCTTTCCTGCCTAAAGAAATTGTGCGGAGGCGGCAAGGATATCGGAGCAGTTCAGGTGGAACAGGTAAATGAGCTGGTGGAGAGAGCCGGCAACAGAGATATTAATCTGGCCAGAGGAATCAGTGCCCGAAGAAGTTATGACACTGTTGTCATGTTTGCTCCGGATAAGAATTTACAAAGTGATGCGACTGATTTGCACAAGGACAACGCGCTCGGTTCAGGCATGGAAGCCGGGGTGCAAATCGAAGTGATTCAGGCGGGTGAAGACGGTGCGGATACCGCAAAAATTTTGGAAACTGTCTGCCGCGAGGATGAACTAAATAAGTATACTAAATGGCTTGATTATGGTAAAATAGACGGGCGGCTCGAAGTGAGAACCAGGAAAAGCGGAGACTATTTGATGGTTTGCGATGCTTCCGGGGAATACCATCGAAAGAGCCTCAAGGACTATATGATAGATATGAAAATTCCTTCGGCCAAAAGAGACAGCATTCCTGTCGTAGCATGCGGTAGCCATTGCGTGTGGCTGGTGGGATACAGAATCAGTGATTTTTGCAAGCTGACGCCGGACACTAAACAAGTAGTTAAGCTAAGCTTTAATAACAACAGTTTATAAAAACAAGTGATTATGAATAGGAGATAGCTATGAATCATCATATTGAAGTGTTGCTTTCTGAAGAAGAAGTCGATCGTAGAATAAACGAAATCGGTGAACAGATTACCAAGGATTATGAGGGAAAGACGGTGCATCTTCTCTGTGTGCTCAAGGGTGGAAGCTTTTTCATGTGTGAGCTTGCCAAGAGAATCAGCGTACCCGTATCACTCGATTTCATGTCAGTATCAAGCTATGGTAAGGATACCAAATCCAGTGGTGTGGTAAAGATTGTCAAGGATCTTGATGAGTCTATCAAGGGCAAGGATGTACTTGTTGTTGAGGATATTGTTGACAGCGGACGTACCCTCAGCTATTTGATGGAGCTTTTGGCTGCTCGTGAGCCTGCTTCACTTAGGCTTTGTACCCTTCTCGACAAGCCTGAAAGAAGAGTAGTGGATGTTAATGTTGATTACACCGGATTCCAGGTTCCGGATGAGTTCGTGGTTGGCTACGGACTTGATTACGACCAGTTATACAGAAATCTTCCGTATATCGGTGTTGTAAAATTTGATGAGGATTGAGGGATAAATATTGGATAAGGATAGAAGAAGAGGCTTTCGCGGGTATTTTGTATTTTTGTTCATCTTACTCACGGTAGTCATAGTATTAAATGTAATCAGAAATGTAGGCGGACAGTATACCTACAATGATTTAATCAGTGATATTGAAAATAATAAGGTTTCGCAGGTGTCAATTACTCCTGATGAGGAGGCTCCTTCGGGATATATAAACGTAGTATTAAACAGCGGAAGCTCTAAGAGGGTATATGTGACCTCTGTAGCTGAGACTGAGACAGTATTAAGAGATACATATCAGCTCAATCCTACCGTTAATGACAGCTTTTGGCTCAGATGGATGCTCAAGACGCTCCTTCCCGTGGCTATTATTGTTATTGCACTTATCTTTATGGTTATGCTTCTCTTTGCCGGAAGTCTCGGAGGAGGCGGTGGCACTAATTCCAAGATGATGAATTTTGGTAAGAGTAATGCCGAAATGACCAAGGGCGGTAAAATCAATTTTGGGAATGTTGCCGGTCTTGATGAGGAGAAGGAGGAGCTTCAGGAGATAGTAGATTTCCTCAAGAATCCTGCAAAATACACTTCACTCGGTGCGCGTATTCCCAAGGGTGTGCTCCTCGAGGGTACTCCCGGTACAGGTAAAACCTTGCTGGCTAAGGCTGTTGCCGGTGAAGCAAGAGTACCGTTTTTCAGTATCTCCGGTTCGGATTTTGTAGAAATGTTTGTCGGTGTCGGTGCTTCTCGTGTAAGAGATCTCTTTGAGACTGCCAAGAAGGAAGCTCCCTGCATTGTTTTCATTGATGAGATTGATGCTGTAGCAAGAAGACGTGGAACCGGTATGGGCGGCGGACACGATGAGAGAGAGCAGACTCTCAACCAGCTGCTTGTAGAGATGGATGGTTTTGGCATAAACGAAGGAATCATCGTTATGGCAGCCACCAACCGTGTTGATATTCTCGACCCCGCTATTTTAAGACCCGGTCGTTTCGACCGTAAGGTTACCGTGGGACGTCCTGATGTTAAAGGCCGTGAGGAAATTCTCAAGGTACATGCCAAGAACAAGCCTCTTGCAGAGGACGTAAATCTCAAGGAGCTTGCTCAGACCACAGCCGGATTTACCGGTGCGGATCTCGAGAACCTGCTCAATGAGGCGGCTATCGGTGCTGCAAGAAATAATAAACCCTATATCACCATGGAGGATATCAAGAAGTCCTTCGTTAAGGTTGGTATCGGTACTGAAAAGAAGAGTCGTATCATCTCTGATAAGGAGAAAAATATTACTGCTTACCACGAGATGGGACATGCTATTTTGTTCCACGTACTTCCGGATGTAGGTCCTGTATATACTGTTTCAATTATTCCTACAGGCGCCGGCGCGGCAGGCTACACAATGCCTCTACCCGAGAAGGATGAAATGTTCCTTACAAAGAGTAAGATGCTTCAGGATATAATGGTTTCACTCGGCGGACGAATTGCTGAGGAGATTATCTTTGGTGAGATTACCACAGGAGCATCAAGTGATATCAAGAAGGCTACCAAGGAAGCCAGAATGATGGTAACCAGATTCGGTATGAGTGAGAACCTCGGTGTGATTTGTTACGAGGATGATGACGATGAGGTTTTCATCGGAAGAGACCTTGCGCATGCTAAGGGCTTGAGTGAGGCTGTTGCCGGCGAGATTGATCGTGAGGTCAAGGCTATTGTGGACGACTGCTATAAAAAGGCCAAGGAGATTATCCTTAAGCATGAGGCTATTCTTCATTCGGGAACTAAGCTCCTTCTTGAGAAGGAAAAAATTACAAGAGCAGAATTCGAAGCGTTATTTGCACCTGCTGTAAATGATGTTGAAATAAGCTTAAAGAAGGTTGAAAGTGACGATATAGCAGATATTGATGAATAGTTCGTCAATATGCACAAAAAATATATGCGCAAGTTGTTAAATTTGTGAATCATAAGACTATCTAATGTTGGGGTACGGTGGTAATATAATGACCGTACCCCAATACATTTAGTTTTTGCTATACCCCCAAGAAATACCTTCTCTATGAAATGGACAGCTTCCCCGGCTGTCCTTTTCGCTTTTAAACGCGCTCCCTTTGGGCGCTTATTATTTGCGGTGGGATTTGTGGAGAGATATGGGC
>JAKSRU010000017.1 GCA_024403475.1 Lachnospiraceae bacterium
AGAATGACAACCATCCTATGACCGAGGAGACTTGGGCAGTAGTTAAGGATCTTGCTAAGAAGGAACTTTCAAACAAGAGACTTTTCGTTGTTGATGCATTTTGTGGCGCTAACGCAGATACACGTATGGCAGTTCGTTTCATCGTTGAGGTTGCTTGGCAGGCTCACTTTGTAAAGAACATGTTCATCGTTCCTACTGCTGAGGAACTTGCTAACTTTACTCCTGATTTCATCGTTTACAATGCTTCAAAGGCAAAGGTTGACAACTATGCAGAGCTTGGCCTCAATTCTGAGACCTGCGTAGCATTCAACATCACCTCTAAGGAGCAGGTAATCCTTAACACCTGGTACGGCGGAGAGATGAAGAAGGGTATGTTCTCTATGATGAACTACTTCCTTCCCCTCAAGGGCATGGCTTCAATGCACTGCTCAGCTAACACCGATATGGAAGGTAAGCACACTGCAATCTTCTTCGGTCTTTCAGGAACAGGTAAGACCACACTTTCAACCGATCCCAAGAGACTTCTCATCGGTGATGATGAGCACGGCTGGGACGACAACGGCGTATTCAACCTCGAGGGTGGATGCTACGCTAAGGTTATCGGACTTGATAAGGAGTCTGAGCCTGATATCTTCAACGCTATCAGAAGAAATTCACTTCTTGAGAACGTTACCGTTGATGCTAACGGCAAGATCGATTTCGATGATAAGAGCGTAACCGAGAATACTCGTGTTTCTTATCCTATCGACCACATTGAGAAGATCGCTCTTAAGGTAAACAAGGTTTCTGCAGGTCCTGCAGCTGATAATGTTATCTTCCTTTCAGCAGATGCATTCGGAGTACTTCCTCCTGTATCTATCCTTACTCCTGAGCAGACTCAGTACTATTTCCTCAGCGGATTCACTGCAAAGCTTGCAGGTACCGAGCGTGGAATTACCGAGCCTACCCCTACCTTCTCAGCATGCTTCGGACAGGCATTCCTTGAGCTTCATCCTACAAAGTACGGTGAGGAGCTCGTTAAGAAGATGGAGAAGAGCGGAGCAAAGGCTTACCTTGTAAACACCGGATGGAACGGAACCGGCAAGCGTATCACCATCAAGGATACCAGAGGAATCATCGATGCTATCCTTAACGGCGATATCAAGACTGCTCCTACCAAGCAGATTCCTATCTTCGATTTCTGTGTACCTACCGAGCTTCCCGGAGTAGATACCAAGATTCTCGATCCTCGTGACACCTATGCAGATGCTTCTGAGTGGGAGACCAAGGCTAAGGATCTTGCTTCAAGATTCCAGAAGAACTTCGTTAAGTACGAGACCAATGAGGCTGGTAAGGCTCTTGTAGCTGCAGGCCCTCAGCTCTAATTAACGGTTATAACGTAAATCCGTTATAAATACTAAAATGTAGTCCAAGAGTGGATGAATCTTTTACGATTCACCCACTCTTGTTTTTTTGAAATTATTGACCGAAAACATGAATAGTTGTAAGATAGATTAGTGTGTCCTTATTATGCACTCTTAGAAAATGGAAGGAATTCAGTAGCTGAAAAACTGCTGAAAAGACAGATATGAATTTATATTCATTTATGCTTTTAACAGAGGAAACTGCACAGGCGGCAGAAGAAGTGTACAGCGAGGTGGCTCATTACGGAATCAAGGAATACCTGGTATCCGGAGTTGGCCTGTTGGTTGTATTCATTTTATTTGCGGCACCTTTATTTTTAGCGGTTATTCCGGCGAATATTGCCAAGAAAAAAGGAAGAAATTTTGGCGGATATTATGTATTCGGTTATTTTGCTCTGATTCCGGCTATTATAGTCGCACTTGTCCTTAAGCCTGTTGAGGTCAAAGAAGTGAAGACAAAATCTATGAGTGAGATTATTAACGGACGAAGAAAAAAATAGGTTTATTGCGGCAAAAAATCAGTAGGTTATTGATGCGGAAAGATACCCGGGAAATAAGCAAAGCGGTTGAAGTTTTTGGCTGTTTTTTGTATAATAAAAGTGGCCCAAGGGTCTGTTCTCTGTATTTTTGAACCTACATTTACCTTTTACGGGAGACCTATATCGCCGGTCGGCTGTCATGCCCCCTCTTCGGAGCCAGGGGAAGGCAAATGTCATGGTTGCGGTTACCCACCTAGCTTAGCTAGGCGTCAAAAGGCGGAGACAGCTTGAGGGCTTTTGCTATGCCTAAAATTATCAAAAGAATATATCGAACCTGGATGTCCTTTTCGCAGAGTGTCAGCAGATTGAATATCACTGCGTATGCGGCGTGTATTTCATATTTCTTTATGCTTTCGCTTGTGCCGATGGTAATTTTGCTTTGTTCGATAATTCCTTTTACACGACTTACCGAGAATGATTTAATATCATACTTTCAGGAATTAATGCCGGACTTTTTCGACAATATCATTGAACGTTTGGTATCGAGTGTGTATGAGGGAGGATATGCCGTACTTACCATTTCCATTTTGTTGACCCTGTGGTCGGCAGGAAAAGGTATATCAGCATTGATTCAGGGAATTAATGTTGTGAATGCGGTAGAAGAAAAAAGAAATTTCATACATAAACGAGCAGTTTGCTGTGTTTATACGGTAATAATGCTGGCGGCGATAATGGTCAACCTCATACTTGTCGTATTTGGACGAGCGATAGCTAATTATTTGGCTACGGTATGGGCAGGGTTTGCGGATATTCAAGGCTTCCTGGTTAAGCCTCGTTATTTGTATATGTTTCTTATTTTGACGCTGGTGTTTACGCTGTGTTATGCGTTTTTACCGAATAAGAGACTTAAATTCAGAGAGCAGCTTCCCGGTGCGGTATTTGCGGCCGGTTGTTGGATCGGATTTTCGTTTTTCTTTTCACTTTATGTGAGTAAATTTAATCCATACAATATGTATGGCAACCTTGCGATGTTTATAGTCGCTATGGTATGGATGTATTTTTGTATGCTGTTTTTATTGTATGGAGCTTGTATTAACAGGTATTTTAAGCCGATAAATCAAAAAATCGTTCATCCTATCAAGACCGGCAAGGAATTGATAGAGAAAAGGGATGAAAAGCGGCAGAAAATAGATGAGTAACAAACAATTTCGTAATAACGAAAAGGAGATATGAAAAATGAAGGATTTATCAGAACTTCAAGGACAGATCGAAAGCATTAAGGCTGAAATCCGTCAGAATGCAAATGAAATGAAAAATTCAAAAGAACTGTATGAACTCAAGAAGCGTTTTCTTGATTCTAAGCAGGGTAAGCTTTCAGCTCTTATGAAGGAAATGGCACAGGTTCCCAATGAACTTAAGTCTCAGTTCGGTAAGACTGTAAATGAGGCTAAGCAGTGGTCACTCAGTTTCTTTGAAGATTTTGATGCAAAGCTCAAGGAGCAGGAGCTTAAGCTTCGCTACGAGAGTGAAAAGATTGATATAAGTATGCCTGCTAAGCAGATCAAGCCCGGTAAGCTTCATCCTATCACTACAGTAAGAAATCAGCTGGTTGATATATTTGCCGGAATGGGATTCTCCGTATATGAGGGAGCAGAAATCGAGACAGATTTTTATAATTTCACCGCTCTCAATACTCCTCAGGATCACCCCGCCAGAGATATGCAGGATACTTTCTATTTGTCACCTGAGTTTCTCTTAAGAACTCAGACCTCTGCCGGACAGATTCATGTAATGGAAAGCAGCAAGCCTCCCATTAAGATTATCAGCCCCGGTAAGGTATTCCGTTCAGACGATGATGCAACACATTCTCCTATGTTCTCACAGATGGAAGGTCTTGTTGTGGATGAGGGAATTACCCTCTGTGATCTTCAGGGAAGCCTTAATATGTTTGTAAAGCAGATATTCGGAGAAGAGACTACCACAAGACTTCGTCCTTCATATTTCCCCTTCACAGAGCCCTCAGTAGAGGTTGATGTAAGCTGCTTCCAGTGTGGCGGAAAGGGCTGTAAGCTTTGCAAGGGTACCGGTTGGATAGAGGTACTTGGTGCCGGTGTTGTTAACAAGAAGGTTCTTGAGAACTGCGGAATTGACTCAGACAAGTATTCAGGTTTTGCCTTTGGACTTGGACTTGAGCGTATTGCAATGCTTAAGTACGGTATCAACAACATTAAGATGCTTTTTGAATCTGATCTTCGTGTACTTGATCAGATTGACGAATAATGGTAGAGGAGGAAACCTAAGATGTTAGTTCCACTTAGTTGGTTAAAGGATTATGTTGAAATAAATGTCACCCCCGATGAACTTGAGGAGAAGCTTTTCTCATGCGGTTTTGAGGTTGAAGAAAAATATCAGATTGGTAGAGATATAAGCGGAGTAGTAGCCGGACAGGTAGTTACCTGTGAGCCTATTCCCGAGACACATCTTCATGTATGTACTGTAAATGTAGGCGGACCCGAACTCCTTCAGATTTGCTGTGGTGCAGATAATGTATGTGCAGGCGGTAAGTTCCCTGTAGCACTTCCCGGTGCGCAGGTTTACGCAACTGCAAAGGATCACGTAACCATCGAAGGCGTTATGACTATCAAGAAGGGTAAGCTTCGCGGATATGAGTCAAATGGTATGCTTTGCTCAGGTACAGAGCTTGGTCTTAACGAGAACCTTTATCCCGGTGCAGGCTACAACGGACTCCTTGTTCTCCCTGCAGATACTGAAATCGGTGCAGATATTAAGGAGCTTACAGGCCTTAACGATTGGATTTTTGATGTTTCAATCACTGCTAACAGACCTGATTGTCAGAGCATTTTCGGTATTGCAAGAGAGGTTGCTGCTGTTCTCGGAACGAAGCTTATGCCTCCTGCAACTGATTTCCATCCCACTGATGTGGTTAAGGAAGGCTTCAAGGTAACTGTAGAGGCGCAGGATCTTTGCCCTCGTTACAGTGCGCACTATGTATATGATGTTAAGCTTGGTGAGTCACCTGCATGGATGAGAAGAAGACTTGCTCTTGTTGGCAACAATTCAATTTCTAACATTGTTGATATCACCAACTATATTATGAGAGAGCTTGGTCAGCCCATGCATGCATTTGACTGCGATTTCCTCAAGGGAAATGCCATCAATGTAAGAAGAGCTGCCGAGGGTGAGAAGATTGTAACTCTTGACGAGAAAGAATTTACTCTTAATCCCAACAATCTTGTTATCTGTGATGGAGTAAAGCCCGTTGCTCTTGCAGGTATTATGGGTGGTCTTAATTCTGAAATCAGAGATACTACTACAGAAGTAATGTTTGAGTCAGCTAAGTTTGCACGTGACAATATCCGTAAGAGCTCAAGAGCTCTCGGTCAGTCGTCAGATGCAAGCCAGAGATACTCAAAGGGTGTTGATGAGTATTCAACCGTTATGGCTCTTAACAGAGCACTTCATCTTATCGAGGAGCTTGGTGTAGGTAAGGTTTCTTCTACTCATGAGGATATTAATACCGGTAAGTCACTTGAACCCAGACAGATGAAGGCAAGCATCAAGAAGGTGCTTGGAGTCCTCGGAATCACTATTCCCGATGCAGACATCAAGGATATCCTTACAAGACTTGATTTTGCGCCTGAAATCAACGGTGATGAGCTCACTATTTATATCCCTGCATACAGAGATGATATGGAGGATTATCCCGATATCGCTGAAGAACTTATTCGTATGTACGGATATGACCATATTGTTCCTACCTTTATGCCTACCGCAAAGGTAACCATCGGTGGTCTTAATCTTAAGCAGAAGACTTCACTCAGAATCAAGAGAGCACTTTGCAAGGCTGGTGCATATGAGGGAATGCATTATTCATTCTTCTCACCTGCAGACCTTGATTTCTTAAGACTTGAGGCAGGAGCTCCCGAGAGACATGCAATCTCTATCCTTAATCCTATCAATGAAGAGCTCTCACTCATGAGAACAACTCTTGCTCCTCAGATGATTCATGCTATGGGAAGAAACCAGAAGCGTGGTAACCTTGAGGGTAGAATTTTTGAAATCGGTAACAAGTTTATTGCCAAGGAGCTTCCTCTTACAGAATATCCCGATGAGAGGGAGACTCTTTGCATCGGTGTATTCGGAAAGAACGAGGACTTCTTCACACTTAAGGGACTTTGCGAGACTGTTGCAGATTGTCTCAACATTTCTTTCACCTATGAGAGAACTGCCAAGACCTTCCTTCATCCTTATCAGGCTGCAGCAATTTTCTGCGAGGGAATTGAAGTGGGTTATCTCGGAAGAGTAACCTATGAAATTATGAATGATGAGGCTATGAGATATCCCGCATACGTTTGTGAGATTGATCTTGCTGCACTGCACAGCTTCTATGGCAAGGAGTATACCTTCAAGCCTCTTCCTAAGTTTGCTGTAGAGACTCGTGACCTTGCACTTATTATGAGCAAGGAATATACCTGCGGACAGGTTGAAGAGGTTATGGCTAACTCATGCAGTTACATCACTGACATTAAGCTTTTCGATGTATATGAAGGTGAGCAGATTGGTGAGGATAAGAAGAGTATGGCATTTACCATTACCTTCACTCCCGGAGATGAAGAGTTTACCTCTGAGGCTGTTGACGGATATGTTAAGAAGATTCTCAAGAATCTTAAAAAAGAGCTCGATATTGAAATTCGCTCATAATTAACAGCTCGCAAAGTGATTTATACATTTGATGCTTTTATTTAGGAGATTGCCGAAATGGACAGAAAAAATGTCTGGAAGGATATGAGTTCTAAGGAACTTAAAAATTTGGAAAAGGTTTGTGCTGATTACAGAGAATTTATCAGTGTAGCCAAGACTGAAAGAGAATGTGTTGACAGAATTGTTAATACAATCGAAAACTGCGGATATAAGGAGCTGGTTAAGGTTGTCGAGGGTAAGGAAAAGCTTAAGCCCGGAGATAAGGTTTATTCCGTATGGATGAACAAATCAGTATGTATGTTCCAGATAGGCAAAAATCCAATGACTACCGGAATGAATATCCTTGGGGCACATATCGATAGTCCCAGAATGGATGTAAAGCAGAATCCTCTTTATGAAAGAGATGGAATAGCTTATCTGGATACTCACTACTACGGTGGAATAAAGAAATATCAGTGGGCAACGATTCCACTTGCACTTCACGGTGTAATTGTTAAGAAGGATGGTACCACTGTTGAAATTAATATCGGAGAGAATGATGATGACCCGGTATTTTTCGTATCAGACCTGCTCATTCACTTAGCAGCCGATCAGCTTGAAAAAAAGGGCGCCAAGGTTATTGAGGGCGAAGCTCTTGATATTATTGTTGGAAACAAGCCCATTACTATTGAGAATTCTGATGATAAAAAATCCAAGGATTCAAAAAAGTCCAAGGATGACAAGGCTTCTAAGGATGTAAAGGATGCTGTAAAGATGGGCGTGCTGGACATTCTTAAGTCTATGTACGATGTGGAGGAGGAAGATTTCCTCTCTGCAGAGCTTGAGGTTGTTCCTGCAGGTAAGGCCCGTGAGGCCGGATTCGACAGAAGTATGATTCTCGGTTATGGTCAGGATGACAGAGTATGTGCATTTACTTCAATGCAGGCTATGCTTGATCTTCCCACCACCGACAGAACAGTATGCTGCATACTTGTGGACAAGGAGGAAATCGGTTCTGTAGGCGCGACCGGAATGAGATCACACTTCTTAGAAAATACTGTTGCGGAGCTTATGGATGTACTCGGTGAGTACAGTGAACTTAATCTTCGCAGATGTATGTCCAGAAGCTGTATGCTTTCTTCAGATGTTTCTGCAGGCTTTGATCCTTCATACGAAGGCAGCTTTGACAGAAAGAATTCAGCCTTCCTCGGAAACGGTATTGTGTTCAATAAGTTTACCGGAGCAAAAGGAAAGAGCGGTTCTAACGATGCGAATGCAGAATACATCGCGCATATCCGTGCTATTTTCGAGAAGGAGAAGGTTAACTTCCAAACTGCAGAGCTTGGTAAGGTTGATGCAGGCGGTGGTGGAACAATCGCTTACATTCTTGCTCTTTTCGGAATGAATGTAATTGACAGCGGAGTGGCAGTGCTTAATATGCATGCTCCCTGGGAGGCAACCAGTAAGGCTGATATCTATGAGGCGTATCGCGGATATGTAGCCTTCTGCAAGCACGCAAATATGTAAGATTTAGGATTGTGTGTGGTGACATACAGAGGTTGCATCATGCAAAAGCCTAGCGGTGAATATTAATGGAAATGAAAAAGTCAGATTTCTATTTTGATCTTCCTGAGGAACTTATAGCTCAGGATCCGCTTGAGGACAGGTCATCAAGCAGATTACTTGTGGTTAATAAGAATACAGGAAAGACCCAACACAAAATATTTAAGGATATAGTGGAGTATCTCAAGCCCGGTGATTGCCTTGTGCTTAATAATACAAAGGTTATTCCTGCAAGACTATACGGCGAGCGTGAGAGCACAGGCGGACAGGTTGAGATATTATTGTTAAAGCGAAAAGAAGCAGACACTTGGGAGACCTTGGTTCGCCCGGGCAAAAAGTGTAAGCCGGGACAGAAGCTTGTCTTTGGCGGCGGTAAGCTTCGCGCGGAGGTGCTTGAAACTGTAGATGACGGTAATCGTATCGTTAAGTTCTTCTACGAGGGAATATGGGAAGAGGTATTGGACAGCCTCGGAGAAATGCCTTTACCACCCTATATAACCCACAAGCTTCAGGACAAAACACGATATCAGACCGTATATGCCAAGTTTGACGGTTCGGCGGCAGCGCCTACGGCAGGACTTCATTTTACACCGGAGCTTTTGGCTGATATCGAAAAAAGAGGAATAAAGCTTGCATATGTAACACTCCATGTAGGTTTGGGTACCTTCAGACCGGTTAAGGAGGAAAACATATTAGATCATCATATGCATACTGAGTTCTATCAGGTATCACAGGAGGCGGCAGATATAATTAATTCCACTAAGGCAAATGGCGGAAGAGTAATCTGCGTCGGTACTACCAGCTGCAGAACGGTTGAAAGTGCTGCTGATGATAACGGACATATCGAGCCGGGATGTGCTGATACAAGCATATTTATTTATCCCGGATATAAATTTAAGGTTTTAGATTGTCTGATAACCAATTTTCATCTTCCCGAATCAACATTGGTTATGTTGGTCTCTGCATTGGCGGGAAGAGAGAATACATTGGCGGCTTATGAAGAGGCAGTCAGAGAAAAATACAGGTTTTTCTCCTTCGGAGATGCATGCTTTTTTACAGATAATTAGTATTTAGCATGAGGAACCTCATATTCATAGAAAGTATTATGAATAATGGATAGTTTCCTTGTTAAGAATTTTTCCTTTTGATATAATCAATAAGATAGGCATTTGTTGCGGAAAAGGTGTTTACGGATTTTGGGGACAAATCCGGGAAAGGAATGAGGTATGGCAGATAACGAGAGAAGAAAAGCAAAGCGTATGCAAATGGAGTCAAAGCTCATGATAAAGAGACTCGACAGCGGTGTTGACGAGGAAGTTAACATTGAGGTTGTTGATGTATCAAAGAGCGGTGTCGGTTTTGTATGCAAGAACCCGTTACTTATAGGTGCTGTATATGAGTCTTTCCTGACAATCTGGACCAAGGAAGTACTTCATGCTTTCCTTCAGATTGTTAGAATTGAGTTGAAAGAAGATAAGTATTTTTATGGCGCTACCTTTGTGGGAATGCCCGAGATGGATGCTGCCAGAATTGAAGTATATCAGACTATAAGTGAGAGTGAAATTCAGTAGTTGTTGGGTGTGTTATGCGTGACGGATGTAATTATAATGTAAATGAATATGTTCGTGAAAAGCTTAAGCTCCTCGAAAATAGCGATAGGGATATGAAATCCATATTCCGATTGGTGACACGAGAGAAGGAAAAAATCTTTTCAGAGAGCAATGATGGATATTTAATTTCAAAAATTACATACGGTGAGTATAAGGAGCGCACCGAGCAAATGGCCGGAACACTTAAAAATCTTCTGAATGAGGATTGCACCGGGCATTTTGTCGGTATATACATGAATAACTGTGAGGAGTGGCTTGAGATCTTTTGGGCACTGCTTATGCTTGGTATCAAGCCTCTTCTTATGAACAATAGAATGAGTGCTGAACTGCTGGAAGATATTATAGCTCAGTATGATGTTAAGGCAGTTATATCAGACGGACGCAGTTTTGCGGTAGATACTCTGAGCCTTGATGAAGTGAAGGCAAGATTTGGTACCGAGGCTAAGGTATCTTCAGAAAATGACGGTTGGGCTAATGAAATTGCGTTGACCTCTTCCGGAACGACCAGTCATGTAAAGCTTTGTATTTACAATGGCGAAACCATGTACTATCAGATCTGTGACAGTGCTCAGATTATTCAACAGTGTAAGCAGGTTAAACAGCATTATGAGAATCACTTAAAGCTGCTCACATTCTTGCCGTTTTATCATATATTCGGTCTTGTGGCAGTATTTATGTGGTTTAGCTTTTTCGGATGTACCTTTGTATTCCTGAAGGATTTTTCTGCGGATACAATTTTAAATACAGTAAGACGTCATAAGGTTACTCATATTTTTTCTATTCCGCTTTTGTGGAATACAGTTTATGCGACAGTTGTCAGAACTGCCAAGGAAAGAAATGAGTATGAAAAGCTTCTTAAGGGCGTAAAGCTTGCAAACAAGCTATCGGGAGTACCCGGACTTGGAAAGGCATTCAGTAAAAAGGCATTTGCTTCAGTAAGAGAGCAGATGTTTGGTGATAGTATAAGATTCCTCATAAGTGGAGGAAGCGCAGTATCATCTGAGGTACTTTCATTCTTTAATGCAGTCGGATATCCGATATCTAACGGTTACGGTATGACGGAAATCGGTATTGCATCCGTTGAATTATCAGGTAAGAATGAAGTACGTAACAGCAGGTCTGTAGGAATTCCTTTTTCATCGGTGGAATACAAGCTTTCGGAAGAGGGCGAGCTGCTGGTTAAGGGCGAAACAATGGCGGATATTGTTATGGAAGGCGGTAAAGTCGTTGACCGAACAGAAAACGGTTGGTTCCATACCAATGATCTTGCTATGGAAAAAGATGGCAGATATTTTATCCTCGGTCGTAAGGATGATGTTATTATAGGTGCTTCCGGTGAGAATCTTAATCCCGATGTGCTTGAGGATAAATTTAAGATAGAGGGAGCGGAGCAGGTTTGCATAGTTAATTGCAAACTTGGACAGAACAAGCTTCCTGTATTGGTAGTAAAGGTAGCATTTTATGCATCAACCGAGGTGATGAAAAAGGTTGAAAGTGATGCCTATGACAGGCTTAAGGAGCTTTCACTGGATTCGGTTATCGGAAAGGTTATTATCACCAGAAACGAATTAATCGAGAAGGATGATTTTAAGCTCAACAGACGCAATATTGCAGCCAGAATTGAGAACGGTAGTATTGTGTGTGTAGATCCCGAGAAGGATGTAGTCAATTCGTCAGAGCTTACGGCCAAGGTTATTGAGATTATGGCTCATGTTCTTGGTAAGAAGGTTGATGAAGTTCGTTGCGATTCAAATCTTATGTATGATTTGGGCGGAACAAGTTTAGATTATTTTACTATCGTTATGGAGCTGCAGAAGGAATTCGGAGTCGGATTCGAGCAGCAGGGCGAGCAGTATTTTAAGACCGCGAATGAATTTGCGGAATATATAGAGAGATGCAGGTAACCGGATGTGAGTTACTTATTTGTCTGGTTTACGAAGATTACCGGATGGCTTGCCCAGAAGATATTCTTCAGAACCAAGATTTATTATGAAGATAAAAAGGTACAGGGCAGACATATTAAAGGCCCTGCAATACTTATATCGAACCATACTTCAATTGTAGATTTCGGTGTTTTGTACTTTGTATTTTTTTTCAGAGCACTCAGATTTCAGGTGGCAGAGGTTCTATATACCAAGCCTATGCTTAAGCATTTGCTGAAATGGGCAGGTTCTGTATATGTAGATAGAAACAGCTTTGATTTTTCATTTGTTGACAAGTCAAAGGATATACTTGATAAAGGCGGAGTAGTCGGAGTATTCCCGGAGGCGAGGATACCACTCAAGACAGAAAAGACGCCCTTGCCCTTTAAGTCAAGCGCTGCATATTTGGCATATATAAGCGGTATTAAAGTTATTCCGGTTGCCGTAAACGGTAATTACAATTTTAAGCATCGTGCCAGAGTTCTCATCGGTACTCCATTTTATGTAAGTGAGATGTGGGACCCCAATAAGAGCCGCAAGGAAAATCTCACCGAGGTTTCCGAGAAGATGCGTAAGCGTATTGCCGGAATGATGAAGGACTTAAAAAAGAGAGAGGAAAGAGACAGTTTAAGACCTCCTTTTTATTATTTCCACTTTGATTTGTGCAAAATCCAGAGTGCTTTACCTGCGCTGATATGCTTCAGACCTAAAACTGTATATACATCACCTGCTGCCAAGCGCAAGTATAAGGAGGGCGTGTTGTTTTTTTCCAACCACACCTGCTTTAGGGATCCGATGTATGTAATGCTGGGAATCTGGTACAGAAGGATTCACTTTATCACCTCTCAGGAGATAATAGATAATCCCAAAATGCATTTTGTGTTTACCAAAGTGTTCAGGGCAATACCTGTGGATAGAGAAAACACCAGCTTGGGATTTATGAAGCGCGTAACAGCTTTTCTCGAGGCAAAATGCGCTTTGTGTATTTTCCCGGAGGGGCATATAAATACAAGTGATGATATCGTAGACAGCTTCAAGAACGGTGCAGTACTTATGGCGCTTAAGGGTAAGGTTCCGCTGGTTCCTTTGTATGTTATGAAACGCAAGCACTGGTACAACAGACAGGTTATGTTCCAGGGAGAAGCGATTGATATTATCAAAATGTATGGAAATACACCTACAATGAGCCAGATTGAAGAGGCCGGAAGACTTTGCAGAGACCGTGAGCTGGAGCTGGCTAAGTTGGCTGAAGAGTACTACAAAAATAAATAAGGTTGCTTAGACATATTTATTAAAAATGTTTATGCACACAGGAGTAATATGGACAGAAGTCAGATTATGGAAGAATTAAAGGAGATGCTCAGATCTATCGACGGCCATGATGATAAGGTCATTGATGCATGCACCGAGGAGAGCTCTCTTAAAAATGATTTAGGTCTTAATTCGATAGCAATGCTCTATATCATTATTGTTATTGAGGAGAAATATGACATTAGCTTTGAAAACGCTCATATGGACGATTTCAAGACTATGAAGCAGGTAATTGATTTTATCGAACAGGAAAGTTAATTTATGAAATGGACTGTCCGCGAAGGAAAAAAAGGTGATATGGTCAGAGTGCACTGTAATGAACAGTTGGATCATTATGGGGTTTATGTCAGTGATACCGAGGTGATTCAGTTTGGCAAGAATCCGTCACTTAGAATTGGTGCTACTGAGGCCGATGTATGTGTCCTGAGTACTGATATAAATGAGTTCAGAAACGGGACCTATCCGGAGTTTGCGGATATGAGTTTTTCAGAGAAAATGAAACGGCTTAATCCGGAAAAAACAGTAAAACTCGCCAGAGAACGTTTGGGTGAGGGTGGATATAATATTATCCACAATAATTGTGAGCACTTTGCTTACGAATGTGTTTTTGGTAAAAAGTATTCTTCTCAGGAGGAGAAGGTACGAGCACTTATCAAGAGCACCGCGACGGGAAAAAATAATTAAAGGGGACAATTCTTAATGGTCCAGACATTATCTAAAAAATTATTTGATAAGGTGTTTGCTCCCGGTTTAGACCCCGCATTGGATGAAGTTGATTTAACTATCACGCACTACGCTCCATATGCAGAGCGCATTAATGAAAGCATTGGCTACCTTCGTACGCTGGATTGGAAAAAACTTACCATGACGAGCTTCGACGGAGCAGAGCTTGTGGCGCATATGCATGATGTTGGTAGTGAAAATACCATTGTGATTTGCCATGGATATAAATCACACTATTTTGGAAACACTTCATGTGCCGGAAAGTTCTTTGCTGAAAATGATTACAACATTATTCAGATAGTATCAAGAGGGCATGGAGAAAGCGGTGGCGATTTTATCACCTTTGGAGAGCATGAATCCAAGGATCTTCTGATGTGGCTTGAGAAGTTCGAGAAGGAACTGGGATTAAAGAAGATGATAGTATACGGTATTTCATTGGGAAGTAATACCGTTATGAGAGCTTCTGAGTTCATAGACAGTAAAGCTGTAAAGGCGCTTATTCTGGATTGCGGCTTCAGCAATACAAGACAAGCTCTTATAGATCAGCTCAAGCGTAAGGCAAAGCCTCAGTTTAGGGGATTGTTGGTAATGGTCGGTAAGCCTTATATCAAAAAGCTTCGTAATATAGGTATTAAAAGCGGAGGATTTGATATATACGAAGGTAACACCGCAGAATCAATTAAAAAATCTAAGCTGCCTTCATTTTTTATTCACGGAAAGAAGGATTCGACTGTTCCGATAGATAATACTATCAGAAATTATGAGGCATGCCCCAATAAGAAGGAAATGTATATTTCCGAGAACGCTGACCATGGAGCAGGCTTTGCGGCAGGCGGCCAGGAGCTTGAAGAAAAACTTATGGCATTCTTAAAGGAATGCGGAATGTAATTATATATTATGCAAATATATAATGAATCACATAATTGTATGATGAATATGATTATGAATAGACATGATGTTAATGTATCACGGATACATGCACATATACTAAAGTAACAAGGAGTATTTTTATGGGAAAATTTGTAGTAATCACAGACAGTAGCAGCGACCTTACACAGGAAATCAGAGAGCGTTTTGATATCGAGTATGTACCCGGTCATATTACTCTCCCTAACGGAAAGGTAGTTGATCAGCTTCTTGAGTGGACTCCGGAATATGACCGCAAGGAGTTTTATGCAGGAATCAGAAAGGGAGAGGTTTATTCTACCGCACCTGCAAGCCCTACTGAGACTGCAGAGGTTTTCAAAAAGTTTATTAAAGAGGGTAAGGCTATCGTGAGCCTTTCTATTTCTACTGCACTCAGCGGAACCTATAACTTTACTACTGAGGCTAGAGATATAGTTCTTAAGGAGATTCCTGATGCTGAGATTTACTGCATCGATACTCTCAGATATTCATCACTCCAGGGATTAATGTGCGTATATGCAGCTATGCTTCGCGATGAAGGAAAGACTGCAAAGGAAACATATGATTGGCTTGAGGCTAATAAGAATCGTTTCCACTCAATGGGTTGGGTTGATGACCTTAAGTTCCTTGCTGTTAAGGGCCGTATGTCAAATGCTAAGGCATTCATGGGAACCCTCATCGGAATCAAGCCCCTTGGTGAGAACAGTAGCAGCGGACTTACCACCATTATCGGTAAGGCTAAGGGTGCTAAGGCCGGATTTGAGGCATGTATTCGTTACATTGAAGAGACAATTGAGAATCCTCAGGATCAGATTGTATTCGTAGCTACTACAGATCGTGAAGAGGATACCATTAAGTATAAGCAGATGATTGAAGAGAGAATTAAGCCTAAGGAGGTTATCCTTACCTATGTATTCCCTTCATGCGGTGTTAATATCGGACCCGGACTTATGTGTGCATATTATGTAGGTAAGCCTATTTCAGACGATATGAAGGCAGAGACCGATCTTATGACTTCTATCCTTGAGAAGAAGTAATATCAACATTGGAATGTGAGGATTGGTTAATAATGGACAACAAGTCAGATCTGCTTATTGACGGATATACAATGGCTGCGTGCGTGAGAGCGGGCGCAGCAAGACTTGAAAAAAATGAAAAGCTGATTAATCAGCTCAATGTATTCCCTGTTCCCGATGGTGATACCGGTACCAACATGCTTAACACATTGCGTGGCGGTATTCAGGCAGCTAAAAATACTGATAATCTCGGTGAATATATGTCATCCTTGGCAAAGGGAATGCTTTTTGGCGCGAGAGGAAACTCAGGTGTTATTTTCTCAATGATTTTCTCGGGTATTGCAGAAGGTCTTGAGGGAATTGAAAAAGCAACCGCAGCGCAGTTAAGAGATGCACTTGAAAATGGTTCAAAGGTTGCATACAGTTCTGTATCAAAGCCTACTGAGGGAACTATCCTTACAGTAGCGCGTGAGGGTGCCGAAAAAATCGATGGTGCCTCACTTTCAGATACTGATGTTTGGGCATTTTTTAAGGAATACATTGATAATATCAGAGTGACTCTCGATAAGACACCCGACCTGCTTCCTATTCTTAAGAGTGCGGGAGTTGTAGACAGTGGTGGATTTGGTTTTGTTAAGTTTTTTGAAGGCTTTACAGCCGCTGCACTGACAGCAGAAGCAGAGAATGAAGCAGACGGTTATAATGCATTGTTACCTAATGGAGATCTTTCTTCAAAGTGGCTGGAGGACTCTGAGGAGGATGCATTCGGCTTCTGTACAGAATGTATTATTTTGTTAAATGATGCAACCAAGAATGTTCGCGAGGAAGCAGATGCTTATTTGAACTCTATGGGACAGTCAGTAGTATGCGTTCAAAAGGATGAAATCCTTAAAATGCATGTACATACTCTCGAACCCATCAAGGTTCTTAATCATATGCAGGAAACCTACGGAACCTTCTACAATGTCAAGATTGAGAATATGGATACCATGTTCCTTGACAGATTAAAGCAGAGTAAAAATAACGAGAGCAGTAATGCTTCAGAGGATAATGATGGTGTTTCGGTGACCGTTAATATTAAGGCAATGAACGAGAACCTTGTACATGAGTCACATGCTGGAATCACCTTTGTATCTGTAGCTAATGGAGAAGGCCTTGCAGAGATTTTCCATGAAAACGGATGTGAGTATGTTATCAATGGCGGACAGACTATGAATACCTCTGTTGAAGAGTTTGTGGAGACCTTCAAGAAGTGTGATACCACAGATATCGTTGTAATGCCCAATAACTCTAATATCGAAGCCGCAGCAAGACAGGCTGCAAAACTTTATACAGATGCAACGGTTCATATTGTTCCGACTCATTCAATAGCAGAAGGTTATTTTGCTATGTCAATGGCTACCTCTTATGAGGATGGTGTTGATGCTATTGTCGAGGAGATGACCGGCGGTATGGAGAATATTGATACTGTATGGATCTCAAAGGCTATCAGAGATGCAGTAGTAGATAATACCGAATGTCATATGGGAGATTTCCTGGCACTTCTCGGTAAAGATATTATCGCTACTGATGCAGACAGACTTGAGTCGGCTAAAAAGGCTCTTGAAAATGTACCTGATATCGAAGATAAGTATATTGCGGTAATCTTTAAGGGTAAGGACGCTTCTATGGAAGAGGCTGAAGAACTTAAGGAATTTATCGAGGATACTTACGGAATAGATGCAGGTATTTTTGACGGTGGTCAGGATGTATATGACTACATAATCGGTATTTGCGGTTAACGGAGGATTGGGTTTTGCATTGGTGGATATGGGTGATAATCGGAATTGTTGCGGTTATAGTTTTGGGAATGGTTCCCATGCTTATAATAACCGTACCGATTGCCAATAAAGTATTTAAGGACCAGTTTATGCGTCCGGATGTACCGACTGCAGGGTGGACAAGATATAAGTGTTCTTTCCCTGATAATGAAGAAAATATGGACATGCACAATCAGGGTATGGCATGGGGAGAACGTGAGAAAGAGTTTATGTCCGAGGTTTCGATTAATAACAAAGGATTTAAGCTTGCCGGTCAGTATTTTGATTTCGGTTTTGATAAGACTGCATTTTTCCTTGCGGGAAGAGCAGAGCCCTGTACATATTCATATTATTTTGCAATGCCCTACAAAGAGTACGGGTACAATGTGCTTGTGGTAGATAACCGCGGTAACGGACTAAGTGATGGTACTTTCCAGGCTGCAGGTCTTCTTGAGAGCGACGATGCAAAGGAATGGATTAAGTTCCTTCAGAGGGAGAAGGGCATTAACAATGTGGTAATACACGGTATATGCCTTGGTTCGGCTACAGGTCTTGAAGCTATTACTATGCCGGATTGTCCTAAGATAGTAAAAGGCTTCATCGGCGACGGAATGTATACCACCTTTTATGAGACCTTCAGAACTCATACTAAGGAAAGGGGCAAGCCTACCTTCCCTTTCTGCCAGTTGGTAGCTATCAAGTTCAAAAAGCTTACCGGCCGCAGTATCATTTCAAATGGTCCGATTAAGGATTTACCTAAGTATAAGGGACCGTTACTTATGCTTCATGGAAAGCAGGATGTATTTTCACTTCCGCCTAAAGCGGAAAAATTGTTTGCTCTCAGTGCTTCTGAGCACAAGAAGCTTGTATGGTTCGATGAGGGAATGCATTCACACTTAAAGATTGTAGCACCTGAAAAGTATAACAAGGTTGTAGGAGAGTTCCTTAAAGAGATAGAAGCTTTATAAGCTTTGCAGTTTGCGGTATGGAGGTTCTATGAAAAAGAAAATTGTATTAATATGTTGTGCGTTATTTGCAACTATACTTATGGCCGGATGTTGTCTTCAGCACGACTGGGAGGATGCAACCTGCCAGCAGCCTCGTACCTGCAGCAAATGTGGAGCAACAGAGGGTGGCAAGGAAGACCATGTATGGTTGGAAGCTACCTGTGAAGCTCCAAAGACTTGTGAAGTCTGCGGCAAAACTAAGGGTGATGCGTTAGGTCATGTGTGGATGGAAGCGACCTGCAAGGACCCTCAGATTTGTGAAACTTGTGGCGCTACAAAAGGGGAAGCGAAAGGTCACTCTTGGTCAGATTCAACTTGTGTGGAAGCAAGATTTTGCTATATTTGCGGTGAATCAGATGGTGTAACCGGTGAGCATGTTTGGCGTGAGGCAACCTGCACAGAGCCTAGGATGTGTATGACCTGCGATCTTACTGAGGGTGAACCCAACAAGCATAGCTGGAGCGGCTCTGAATATATATATTGTTCAGTATGTTATGAGGATATGCCTGATAATAGCTTCAATCGCGGAGAAGTGTTGTTTAAGGGAATTACTTATACATTAACCTCAGATTATAATATGTCGAGCAGCTCTGATGAATTTAATGGTGTATATTCAAATGGAAAAGCTGTATTTACAATGGCTCCTTATTGGAATTACGATATTACCGAAGCAGAAGCCTTAGAGATTACGAGAACTAAGTGCGCTGATGCTTATACTATGGGTGATGAGTACTATGCTTCATTCGGTGATTCTGATTATGAGTTTTATGTAATTGAGATTACATACCAGGATATGTATTACGGCTATTGCACTATGTTTTACAGAGAGAATACCTTTGTATATATGGAGGTAATTTCTGCAGATGCTGATTATGTCGAAGAATACTATCCTGAAGTAATGGCTACCTTTGATACACTGTAGTTTTTTAGACAAATAATAAAGACGTTTTGATTATGTCGAAGATTCGATAAATCAAAGCGTCTTTTATAATTTACGGGTACCACGATCACCGTGAAGTATTTTGTTTTCATCAGATGGGTCAATATTTACCAGCTTACCGGAAGAATCATAGGTGGTAAGCATTGAAGTATTATGTGCGGGTAGCTTTTTTCCGTCTTCAGAAATCAGAGAACGGAATTCGTCACGATTTCCATCGGACAAGGCTTTGCGAATTTTACTGTCTCTTTCGGCCTCCAAGGCATCGATGGAAGAGGATGCGGTAAGCGACTTAGTGTCATTCCAAGCTTCTGATGCTGAAATGCTTTTGGGGGCTGCAGCTTCAGAAGCAGATTTTTCCGAGTCAGGAACATCAGCCTGAGAAGTGGGAACTGCGGAAGAGTCTTCCTTTCTCATACTTTCCATTCCTTCTGCAAGAGGCTTACTTTCCCATACATTACCGAAAACTTTTTTTATGTTATACCATAGGCTACTGAAAAAACTGCTTACATTTGCCCACAAGGATTTCAAGCTTTCATTAAAAGCAGAGTTGTTTCTGTCGATTTGTTCCTGTTGCTTTTGGGCTTTATCCAAGCTGCTTTCAAAGGTATCTTTCTTTTGAGAGCCTGTTCCGGATGAACCACCGGTATGGCCTGCCGGATTTTGGGAATCCTTTTTTTCAGCAGACTCATAGAGAACACCTTCCTGCATACGCTTATTTTCGTTAAGGGCGGAGTCGAGAGAGAAGTGTTCCTCGTTATCGACCTTGACGGTTTTGCCGGCAGATGGCTGATATTCGGTTGGATAGTTATTGTTTATTGGATTAACCATAAGATAACCTCCGATTACCGGTTGGCAATTAAGCAGTCAGTGAAAAATACATTTAAGTACAATCACTCGGTACACATATTATATCGAACAAATATGATAAAAATAAAGAGCAACATAGAATGTAGCTATATTTTGCGGAATATTTAATGTTTTTTTGGTCTTTATTACTTGTTGACAAAAATGTTTGATTGTATACAATAATACATGTGATACATTTTAATGTGTATTATACTACTATTTTTTTATTATAGGATAAAAATATGAGCGCTAATGACTTAAAGCAGGAGGTTACTGACAAGTACTCACTGCGTGGAAGAGTTTTTAACAGACTTCGTGAGGATATTCTGAGCGGCAAGTATGAAGAGAATGAAGAGCTTAGAGAGGTTGCAATCGGTGAAGAACTCGGAGTGAGTCGTACACCGGTAAGAGAGGCCTTCAGACAGCTTGAGCTCGAAGGATTAATCAGAATTATCCCCAATAAAGGAGCATATGTTACCGGCATTTCTGAAAAGGATGTCAAGGATATATATATGATCAGATCGAGACTTGAAGGTCTTGCTGCAAGATGGGCTACGGAGAATATCACTCTTGAGCAGCTCGAAGAGATGGAAGAGAATGTATATCTTGCTAAGTTCCATTCTGAAAAGGGACATCTCGAGCAGTTGGCAGAGCTTGATAACCGTTTTCATGAGGTTATGTACGAGGCCAGCGGAAGCAAGATGCTTGAGCATCAGCTCAGAGATTTCCACCAGTATGTTCTCAGAGTCCGTAAAAAGACTTTGGCAAGTGCCAACAGAGGACCGCAGTCAAATCTTGAGCATGAGCAGATTATGATGGCAATAAAGGAAAAAAATGCCGACCTTGCCGAGCAACTCGCTCATCAGCACATGATTAATGCATATGAAAATATGGTTAAGAATGGTTTGCATGAAGCCTATGCAGAGAGGGAAAAGCAGGCTGATATTTAATATTTTAATACTGCCCGGTTTGATTATTAATATGCTTGGCAGGTTGAAGCTTTATTATTGAAATAAAGGCGCAAGCCTAAATAAAGATACATTAGGAGAACAATTATGGCTAAAATTCAGATGACAACACCCCTTGTTGAGATGGACGGCGACGAGATGACCAGAATTCTCTGGAAGATGATTAAGGACGAGCTTCTTCTTCCTTACATCGATCTTAAGACTGAGTATTATGATCTTGGTCTTGAGTACAGAAACGAGACCAATGATCAGGTTACCGTTGATTCAGCAAATGCAACTCTTAAGTATGGCGTAGCAGTTAAGTGTGCAACTATCACACCCAATGCCGCACGTATGACTGAGTATAATCTTAAGGAGATGTGGAAGAGCCCTAACGGAACAATCCGTTCAATCCTTGATGGAACCGTATTCCGCGCACCTATCCTTGTAAAGGGTATTGTTCCTTATGTTTCAAACTGGACAAAGCCTATTACTCTTGCACGTCACGCTTATGGTGATGTATATAAGAACACTGAGATTAAGGTACCCGGAGCAGGTAAGGCAGAGCTTGTATTTACCGGTGAGGACGGAACTGTAATCCGTGAGACTATTCATGACTTTAAGGCTCCCGGAATCATTCAGGGTATTCACAACACTGATAAGTCAATCAGCAGCTTTGCAAGATGCTGCTTCAATTATGCTATTGATACCAAGCAGGATCTTTGGTTTGCTACCAAGGATACTATCTCTAAGAAGTATGATCACAATTTCAAGGATATATTCCAGGAGATTTTTGATGCTGAGTACAAGGCTAAGTTTGATGAGCTCGGAATTGAGTATTTCTATACCCTTATCGATGATGCTGTTGCTCGTGTAATTCGTTCAGAGGGTGGATTCATCTGGGCTTGTAAGAACTATGATGGTGATGTAATGTCAGATATGGTTGCTACCGCATATGGCGATCTTTCAATGATGACTTCCGTACTTGTAAGCCCTCAGGGTGTATATGAGTATGAGGCAGCTCACGGAACTGTACAGCGCCACTATTACAAGCATCTCAAGGGAGAGGAGACCTCTACCAACTCAATCGCTACTATTTTCGCATGGACCGGAGCTCTCAGAAAGCGTGGTGAGCTTGATAACATTCCTGAGCTTTCTGCATTTGCTGATAAGCTTGAGAGAGCATGCATCAAGACTATTGAGGATGGCAAGATGACCAAGTCTCTTTCACTTATCTCTACCTGCGAGAAACCTGTAATTCTCAACAGCCTTGACTTCATTAAGGCAATCAGAGAGACTCTTGACAGCCTTGAGGCATAAATGTCTGTAATAAGATTACTTACTATATAAGTATCAATATGAATATCCCCCGGTGGTTAACCACCGGGGGATAATTTTAATTATTAATGCTTTACTCAGCCAATGTTTCCCATTCCTCGTAAAGCTTTTCAAGTGAGGCTTCGAGTTCATTGCGTTTTTTTGATAATTCCTGCAAGAGGGCAACATTATTGCCGTTTGAGGAGTCGGAGAGTTGAGCATCGATATCAGACATCTCTGCTTCGAGCTTTGCAATGCTTTCCTCACATTTTTTTAGAGCGTTTTCCTTTTTGCGCTGAAGTGCCTGCTGTTCCTTCTGGGCTTTCCAGTCTGCAGCAGAGGATGTGGCTGCGGGAGCTGCTGTGACAGCTGATGCTGAAGCGGAAGAAGGTAAATCGGCTTCTGCAAGTGAGTGTGATGAACTTCCGGTCGAAGGCTGTGCATTACTGTCTGAATTTGATGAACCGATTATTCCGGTTTTTCTTGCAGCCTCAAGTACTGTTTCGCGCTTTTCCAGGTAGTATTCGTAATTGCCTATATACTGTACAAAGTTTCCCTCTGTAAGCTCCATTATTCTGGAGGCTGTCTTGTTGATGAAGTAACGGTCGTGTGATACATACAGTACTGTGCCTTCATAGCTGTTGATGGCAGTCTCGAGAATTTCCTTTGACTGGATATCCAGATGGTTGGTAGGCTCATCCAGAATTAGGAAGTTACAGTCGCTAAGCATAAGCTTAGCAAGAGATACACGTCCTCGCTCGCCGCCACTTAAATCCTTAATCAGCTTAAACACATCATCACCGGTAAAAAGAAAGGCGGCAAGAGTATTTCTTATCTCGGTAATCGTGAGATAAGGATAATCATCAGCTATTTCATCATAGAGAGTCTTCTCGGGGTGAAGTACATGATGCTCCTGATCGTAGTAACCGATTTCAACCTTGGAACCGAGAATATACTCGCCGGCATCGGCAGTCTCAAGCTCATTGAGAATTTTAAGAAGTGTGGTTTTGCCTGTACCGTTGTTGCCAAGTATTGCAACATGTTCACCGCGCTTTATTTCAAAGTTGGCATTTGAGAAAAGTTTAAGAGAACCATAGCTTTTTGCAAGGTTTTCCACACGCAGTACATCCTCGCCGCTCTGACAGTGAGGAGTCAGAACCAGCTTCATATCGGAATTGACCTGAGCAGGCTTTTCAATTCGGTCAACCTTGTTGAGCATTTTTTCACGGCTCTCAGCTCGCTTAATGGATTTTTCCCTATTAAAGGATTTGAGCTTTTCGATAACAGCTTCCTGATGCTTTATATCTCTTTGCTGGTTAAGATATGCTCGAAGCTCGGTTATGCGGAGCTGCTCCTTTTTTACTGAGTAGTCTGAATAGTTGCCGGAAAATACGGTACAGTGACCGCGTTCAAGTTCTATAACCTTGGTGGCTATTTTGTCGAGGAAATATCTGTCGTGGGAAACGATTAGTACCGCGCCCTTATAGTTTTTAAGATATCCCTCCAGCCAGTTGATGGAATTTAAGTCCAAATGGTTGGTAGGCTCATCGAGGATAATTAAATCCGGTGAGGCCAAAAGCATCTTACCGAGTGCGACACGAGTTTTTTGTCCGCCGGAGAGGGTGCTTATTTTTTTGTCAAATTCATTATCTGAAAAACCGAGACCATTAAGAACTCCCTTGAGCTCACTCATGTAGGTTTCGCCACCCTGCAGAGAAAAGGTGTGCTGAAGAGTGTGGTAACGCTCTATCAGGGTGTTGAGTTCGTCGCCGGTTACAACAGACATCTGATTCTCGTAATCGCGAAGACGTTGCTCCATATTGATGACATCACGTTTTACCTCGAGCAGTTCGTCGTAAATAGTATTTTCCGTATTCACAGATGCATTTTGAGCCAGATATCCGAAGGTTTTGTCCTTTTCAAAGGCAACAACACCCGAATCGGGTTCAAGCTCACCGACTATAGCGCGAAGAAGAGTGGTCTTGCCGGCACCGTTTATACCGACAATGGCAGCCTTTTCATTATTTTCTATATGAAAACTTACAGAGTCCAATACGACTCCGGTTACAAATTCTACCGATATATTTTGACAGGATAAAAGCATAGTAAACCTCCAACGTTTCTACTATAACATACTTAGTCAAATTTCGTTATAATTACTAATTTTAGAGGCTAAAAATCTATTGTGAAGAATTTAACAAAATGCTGATAATTTCTTGACAAAGCATTCTGATTTTTCTTAAAATAAATTGGTAAAAAAATAACAATTTTGTCGTAAAAATAACAATAATTGTTGGAAGTGCGGTGACAGCAATGCAGGAAAAAGAAATTTCACAGGCAGTTATCGGAAGATTACCCAGATATTTGAGATATCTCGGAGATCTTAAGGAGAGAAATATCGAGAGAATTTCTTCTCAGGAGCTTAGCAGTCTTATGAATGTAACTGCTTCGCAGATACGCCAGGATTTTAATAATTTCGGTGGCTTCGGACAGCAGGGATACGGATATAACGTAGAGTATTTATATGATGAAATCAGCAAGATTTTAGGACTTAATCACAGTCATAATTTTGTTATTATAGGTGCCGGAAATCTCGGAAAGGCATTGGGTAATTATCTTAATTTCGAACGACGCGGTTTCATTTTTAAGGGGATGTTTGATAAGAACCCTGAACTTATAGGTCAGAAGGTCAGAGATGTAGAGATTAAGCCGATGGAAGACCTTGAAGTTTTTCTCAGAGAGAATACAATAGATATAGCGGTACTTACTATTCCTAAGACAGGAGCGGTCGGTCTCGTTGATACACTGGTTGACAATGGTATTAAGGCTATATGGAATTTCGCTCATGTAGATCTGGATGTTCCCGAGGGAGTTCAGGTGGAAAATGTTCATCTTTCAGACAGTCTTATGAAGCTTTCTTACAACATCAGTCGATACAATGACGGCAAGGAAAACTAAGAGGTAGCTTATGGCAGATACATCCGGAAAATCCAAGGAGTCGATTTTTGATAAAGCACTTACAGGAAGAGATATTCCTGTACTTACTTTGGACAATAAGTGGTATCGTTTATTGGATGAGGTTGGACGTGAGAACGTAAAGCCGCTGGAGAATAAGCTTAACGAACTGCTCAAGGCTCAGGGACGAGTTAATTCGCAGATTAAGGATATCAAAAAGCTGAAAAAGAAGCTTATGGGTGATATCGTTAACTATGCGGATGAGAATTCCGAGATGGACAGAGGCGAAGCTGAGAAGAAGATAGCGGAGAACAAGCGTCTCTTGGAGGAATGTAATCAAAAGCTGGATGAGTATCAGGAGGAGCTGACGGATTATCCGTTTCAAATTGATGAGATCAACAAGCAGCTGATGCTTCTTACTATGGAGCATTGTTATGAAACAATGCAGGATAATACCGATGAAATCGAGCAGCTTGAGGATTGGGTTACTCAGGTTAGAATTGAGCTCAAGAAGAATTTGATTCGCAAGCAGGAAAAGGAAGCTAAAAATCATGAGATATATTCTTATATGCATGATATCTTCGGACCTGAGGTTGTAGATATGTTTGATTTAAGATATAACCCTGAGGAGCAGCATCCTATGACCAAGAGCGAATTAGAGCAGAAGAATCAGGCGGCTGAAGCTGCAGAAGAAAAAGCCTGATAAACAAAGCTGACAGGCTTGATTGATGAACAAAACTGATAAACAAAGCTGACAGGCCTGACTGATGAACAAAACTGATAAACACAGCACTGACAGAATCGGACAGAAAACTTGAAATAGTAACATAGTTATAAAGCAGTAGGAATATATATGGCAGGTATAGATATCAATAAGGTATATACAAGCAACAAGGCACCTTCAGAATTGCTTCCTCCTCGTGACAGCGAGGGACACAAGGGAACATTCGGAAAGGTGCTTTTAATTGC
>JAKSRU010000170.1 GCA_024403475.1 Lachnospiraceae bacterium
CCACACCAATGATAATCACACCGGGAATAGGAATGTTGAAGGTACACTTCATCAATCCAAACATAACCATTATATTCGACATATACGGGTTAGCTCCAAAATATGATACGAACGAGAACACAATCACCGATAAAATAATTGCCGGCATAAAGCTGAGTGCTGTCTGCAGCATAAGGCTTCTGCTGGTATATCCGAGTGCCTTGTAGATGCCGTAGTCTCTTCTCTTGCTGTATATCAAAGCCTTAATAAGCAGATAAAGAACCAGCATAATAATTGCCGCCGAAATTGCACTTATCATTATAAGCATCAGAGAAGCTATTCCCTTGAAGGTAGTCATATTTGCATCGAGTATTTCATCGAAATTCATAGTAGAAATAACATGTGATCCGTGCTCATCTGAAAAAGTATTGAGTATATTGTTTACCTGAGATTTATCACTGCAATCGAACCACAGATATGCTCCCACGGTATTCTCATCAAGTAAATGATCGCAAGCCTCCTCACTGAGCAGAGCCTCTCGTCCGTAATTGTTGCAGGTCTGAATATAACCGGTAATCAAATACTTGTAAGTGTTGCTACCGTATTTAAGCTCGATTTCATCACCGATTTTCATACCGTAATTATTAGCAAACATACCGCTTACAGCCACTTCATTATCGTACTTCGGGAGCCTTCCCTTGTAGCAAACCTCCTTGTTGTTCATGTTTTCAACATTATCAAGGACATATGTGACCAAGGTCTCTTCGTCATTATAGTTTAGGAACATCTGAATCATATTTCTGATGTTGCTTACATTCTCACAGCCCTCAAGATACTCAATGGCAACGTCCTTGGTTTCAATGTCCACTGCAAGAATTCCGCTGCTTGTTTCGAAGGTAAGAATTCCAACCTTGGGATTTCTGTTGAAATTCTCATACATAAGAAGGCCGATTACACAGATAAATACGCAAAAACCTATTACCATAAATGAGATAACATTCTGCTTCATATTGGTGAACAAGGTCTTCATTGCCAGACTCACATCAAGTCCGAGAACAGAAGACTCAAGACTCACTCTGTTTTTCTTGTAATTGTGCGATTCCATTCCGTTTCTGAGCGCAACAATCGGTTCGATTTTTTTGATAATAGCGGTCGATATGCCGGTTAACGCAAAAATAAATAACACAACAGAACCTACTGAGATTACGGTACCAAACAAACTAAACTTCACTACATAGGGCAGACCCATCTGGCCAACTACAATCTTGGCAATTATAGGCATAAACACATATGAAAAGCATATACCCAATACACTTCCGATTACAGCGATAAATCCAAACAGACATATCAAGGATGCTCTGATATTGCTGCTGGTATATCCGATGGCCTTGAGCGCGCCTATAGTCTTCATGTTCTCTCTGACATAGTTGGATATGCAGCTCGCAAGCATCATCACAATCACAATCATCATAATGAAAATAACTACCAGTAACGATATTGCAATTATCAACGATATAAAGCTTCTGTTACCTATCGCAGTCTTAATATTATTATTTGACACAATAGCATGCGGATTGACATCCAGAATATCATTCTGAAGAGTAATTATAAATTTTGAATCTTTAACTCCATCTTTAAGAATGTAATTAACTACAACCCGTTCTGCAAAAGCTTCATCACGCTCACTGATTGTTGCATAATTGTCATCATCAAGAATCAGTACATAGACTCCGTTATTGTTACAGCCAAAATAGGTAGAGTTCAAAAATCCCTTGACCTTTAAGGTTCTTTTATCACCATGAAATTCAAAGGTGTAATCATCGCCAAGCTTCACGCCACCACCGGTGTAAAACTGATAAGGCAGGTACAGGTAGTTTTCGGTAATTGAGGTATCCTCGACAACCACTTCTATGCGGTCTATCGCAGCAGCATTTTTATCACTCTTAAATCCGCCTTTTCCATCCTCAAATATGCGCGAATCATACATAACCACTGTCTCTGAAAGTTCACCGTCACCAAAGGGAAGACTGATATTGTTGTAGCCCATGCAGTGGAAAATCTCATAATGATCAACGCTGTCCTCCATCAATTCTCCAATGGTTTCGTCATCCAGTCCGGTCAGATTATTACTGATAAAAATAAACCCGTCTCCCGCGTTCAATCTCTCAGCCTCAGTGCGAGAGGTAGGATAAGCATCCGTGAAGGTCAAAAGTGCTATTCCGATAATCATGGTCGCCAGCATTATAAGCAAGAGCAGACCGATTGAAGTTCCCTTGTTTTTCTTAAAATTGGCTTTGGCAAGTAAGATAATTTTTTCCATAATCCATCCCCCGCTTTACCAACCCATAGACACAAGGAAATCGCTAAGCTTACTGTGGCGCTCCTTATCATCGGGAACATACTTACCAAGCTCGCATACGCCTGCAATCTCACCATCCTTGACATACAGAACTCTGCTGCCACGGCGTGCACTCACAATATCGTGTGTAACCATCACGATAGACTGTCCCTTATTGTTAAACTCGGTGAGTGCATCCAATACGTCTCTACCGGTCTTAGAGTTAAGAGCTCCGGTAGGTTCGTCCGCAAATACAATCTTGGGACTGTTGATCAGTGCACGAGCGATTCCTACACGCTGTGCCTCACCGCCTGAAATCTGAGTGGGGAATTTCTTCCAAAGATGCTCCTCGATATCTACCGCCTTCAGGATTTCCTTCGCCTTGGCTGTTACAGCCTTGCGATCCTTATTAACAAGAAGTCCGGCTGACAATACATTGTCGAGGATACTCATAGAATCAACGAGATATATCTGCTGGAACACAAAGCCACAGTTGCTTCTTCTGAAAAGAGCAAGCTCATCGGTATTCATCTTGGTAATATCAGAATCACCTACAATCACCTTACCGAGAGTGGGCTTATCCATTCCTGACAGAGCATAGAGAAGGGTAGATTTACCGGCGCCTGATGCACCCATGATTACTGTAAAATCACCCTCATAAATTTCCAAATCAATATTTCTTAATACGTGCTGCTGAAGACCTCCGTTTGAAAAAGTCTTGCAAAGCTTCTGTGTTTCGATAATTGTTTTCATAATGTACAACCTCCTTACAGCACGTATATTACCTTTTTAATTCTTAAATGCCTTTAAGTAATCCTTAAATAAGTCTTAAATATATAATTGCTGCAAATCCCGGGTTGCAATTTTCAAGCGCAAGCTTGCCATCCATATTTTGCAAAAAATAATCTGTAAGATAAAGTCCGAGTCCGGCACCGTCCTTGCCCTCAACATTACTTCCGCGCTTATATTTATACTTAAGAAGCGGCAATTCATTATCCTTTACGCCCGGGCCTTTATCCGCAATTCGAAGCACCAGATAATCCTCATTAATCTCCGCACTAAGCTTAATGTCAGTACCGGCATACTTGTAGGAATTCATAAACAGATTGTCAATCACCTGCTGAAGTCTGAGCTTATCTGCAAAAATCCTGCACTCCGGAATTAGCAGTTCACTGACATCAGACTTAAACAAATAGTCCGAATTAACTATCATCTCTTTAATAATATTTGAGCTGTATTCAAAGGGATTAACCGCTATTTCAGTAACATCACTCACGCTGGAATTGAACAGATTATCCACCAGTGTGGTGAGCTGATCGCTTTTTATATTAATCTGATTGAACATTTCCTTTGACTTATCATCTTTTGCAACCTCGTAGCCTATTTCCGATGAAGATTTGATGGATGCTACCGGGGTCTTAATATCATGCGAAAGCTGAGCGACCATCTCATTCTTGTCATCGTACGCCTTTTTCTCTGCCGCGCGCGCAATCTTAATCTCACTACGCATAATATCAAAGGCTTCTGTAAAATCACCGAATATATTCTTTTTGTCACGTTCCAACGGAATATCCAGATTGCCTCCCGCAACGCGCACTGCAAAACTATTAAGTTTATTGAAGGGATCTGTAATTGTTCTCTTAAGATATATGAAAAAAGATAGTACAATAACTAACTGAACTGCAGTGAATACAAAAAGCATGAGCTTTAAATTTTCCTTGTATCTGTTAATCATTTCCTCCGAAGTATTTCTGATAACCAGTTTTCCTACAACACCATCATCTGTTACTATGTCGAGCATGGTGTCATTGTTTTTTACTGCTTCATTTACAGATACAGACACCTTATCGGAATTTGAAAAAATAAAATTTCCGTCATTGTCTATAATCGAATACTCAAGCTTGTCGCTGTATGAGTCCGTATCCCCGTAATTTTGCGCAACAATCTTAAGGCACTCGTTGATAACAACCGTGTCCTGCTCTATATTTCCTATCTTTCCAATGATTATTATTCCTAAAATTATCTCAAGAACAAAAGATACAATAATTGAAATCAGAAATGGTGCTCTTTTCACTTACTTGCCCTCATTCATGCTTACAAATTTGTAGCCTTCCTTCCATACTGTCACAATGTAGCTCGGATTGTTAACATCAGGCTCGATTTCTTCTCTGATTTTTCTGATGTGAACATTCAAAGTGCCATCAGTGGTAAATCTGTCATTCCACACATTGTCGAAAAGCTCCTGCTTAGTTATCAGGCGATTCTTATTCTCTGTCATATAGGTAAGCAGTCTTACTTCAATTGCAGTAAGCTTACATACCTTACCATCAACCAGCACCGCTCTGTTTATACTATCAATTTTCAGATGACCGTCATCATAATCGCAAGGCTGTTCCTTCGCCGTGTCACCCGCTGCAACAGTTCCTGCCATTCTTTTAAGAATAACCTTCACCTTGGCTAAGAGCACTCCGAGAGAATAGGGCTTTTCGATATAGTCGTCTCCGCCAATATTCAGTGCCAATATCTTGTCATCGTCAGTATTTCTTGCAGACACAAAAAGGATAGGCACATTGATAGTCTCTCTAATAAGCTTGCACAACTCAAAGCCGGAACCATCCCCTAAATTGATATCCAAAAGAATAAGCGAAGCATCGTCATTTTCAAAAAAATCCAAGGCTTCGCTCTTTCCGTATACAGCCTTAGTTTTTATCTCAAACATATTGAAGTACTCGCAGGTATTGTCAGCAAGCATTTTTTCGTCATCAATAATAAGGCAGTCGTATCTCATATTCTTTTTCTAATTCCTCTATAAAAATACAGCAGTTTAT
>JAKSRU010000171.1 GCA_024403475.1 Lachnospiraceae bacterium
AGCTGAACCACACCAAAGAATTCTCTGATTACATAATGAATGCCCACGGGGAAAAGTGTCTGAGCAGGTATTCCGTATACATCTCCGAAGCCCTGTGATGCTGCAATCAGGCGGGTTCTGTATATATGAAATCCGTTAGTGACAACTCCTACCCTCGGCTCAGAATCACCCTTGTAATCACCATCAATTAATGCATAACTGTTTCTTATATTGGCTATAGTATTCGCCGAGCCATCCTCGATAATAATTCTATCTTCATCCAAGCCCATCTCTATAAGCACTCTTGCGATTACCGATGCTTCACTGACTATTTCGTCACTGCCTTGCCCGCCGGAAGCAATAAGAATTGTATCGGGATTGTCCTTCATATAGTTATATGCCTTCTGAATTCTCAGCTTCAAAGGTCTGGTAGGCTCTATACCGTTAAGTCCTGCGCCCAGTACTATTACATAATCCAAATCCTTTTCAGGCTTCATATTCATATAAGTAACAACATTGACCTCTACATATAAAAAGGCTACCACTGCCGCACAGAAGAATATATGATACAAAACCTTAACATACATCGGAAGCTTTATTTTAAGCGGTCTGCCGGTGTCCTGATGTATCATTATATCGTGCAGCATAAATATTCTGATTGCACAAAAAACCGCAAGGAGAAGCCATACCCACACAAACGAAAGAGTTATTCCGGCATAGAACACGCAGGTCACATAATATAAAATCGAAAAGACCATTGCAATCGTATAAATCAGGCACTTAACCTTAGCAGCAGTCCATTTGCCTCTTCCGAAATATCTCCCGGTATTCTTCTTGTAATTCAGATAGTCTTCGCCGAATAATTTCGGAAGATACTTTTCCTCCTGTAAAATCTGAAGGTGAAGCATAACCATTGCAAACACAGTAAATCCGAGCAGCAACCAGTTGAAATACATTAACAATATGCTTATATAAAGCAAATCGAAGGCAAGAAACGCAGGATTTCTGCTGAAGCCGTAGATTCCCTTGGTAACCAGCTTGGTATCACCTGCAGTGTTAATTCCGGCTCTCCAGCTGTCCTTCATGGTCCACACCGACAAAAAGAACAGTGCATCAGCAACTATACCAAAATAGCTTCCGAATACCTTTAACAGAATGCCTCTTCCGGTATAACCGAGGGCAGCATCACCCTTTATAATGCTAATCACCTCGACAGCTACAAGACTGTAAGTCGCAATTTTCATTATAATTTCTATTGCGATAACCTTTTTGCTCTTAGAAGAAGCTGCCATCCCTTTGGCGTCGTTACTTTTCTCCTTCTTTTGCTGCTTCCCCATCTGATCGGTCGAAATTCCTCTCAAACGCTGCAGGAACATTTTTCCCAAATATATTATGTAAAACACAGCCATAAGGCCGAGTGCAATAGCTCTGTAAATCATTTATAGACCCCTCCCTTTTTATTAGTGTAAAGCATGGGACTTCATCTTTCTATATACATTAAGAATTCTTAATAAAAAGATAACCGAGGGTTCAAAAAAAATTATCCTCACATACTTCGCCAAATATTCGCGATTAGAGTCTATTCTTCGCTTCCAATTACCGATTACTATCTGATAAAATGATATAGGGACACTTATCTCGAATGGGGGAGGTAATTGTATGAGGCATTTTAAGAGTCAAAAATTAAAACAATTGCGCAATGCGCTTGTTATAATAGGAATTGCTCTTGGTTTTTTCATCTGGCTTGCTATTCCTTCAACTATTGATGTATCAATTATCGGCCTTGCAGGCTATGGCGGTGGTGGTTCGAAGCTCATAATTCTTCCGCTGTTAAGTCTTCCGTTGTTTGCCTTTTTCGGTACCCACAGGAAGTCCGATATATATGACGACAGCTTGATATCCTCAGACAACGCTGCCGAGGAATTCGAGCGCAGAGCAGCCAGAGATCAGGTAATTTTTGCTATTATTGAGGACAGCATTGTAATAGTCCTTATGACTATTATGATGTTTATAAACAAATAAAGGCTTTTATTTTACGGGCACATCAGCATTTGCAAAAACATCGGTATTTACAAGTACAACAAACGGGTAAGCGTGATATACGCCTACCCGTTTTATTACAACCGATTATGCTACTTAATATTCTCAACGAATCTCATAAATCCGGCCATGCCCTCTTCAGTTCGTTTGTATACGCCGGCATCCTCAAGAACTCTGCTAAATACCAAACCAATCTCGTCCTCGATGATTTTATCAATGTTTTCCGAATCAATCACCTCGTATTTAGCGCTAAATTCCTCAACCCAATCAGCATGCTTACCAAGCATCTCATCTGCTCTTAAATCACTGCCTTCAAGCATAGCCTTTTTGAGTGCTGCCATTTCATCCTTGAGGCGCGCAGGGAGCACAGCAAGTCCCATTACCTCTATCAAACCGATATTTTCCTTCTTGATATGATGAAGGTCGGCATGCGGGTGATATACTCCGAGCGGATGCTCCTCGGTAGTAATATTATTTCTGAGCACCAAATCAAGCTCGTACTTATCTCCACGCTTTCTGGCTATAGGAGTGATGGTGTTGTGAGGCTCTCCGTCTGTCTCTGCATATATGAAGCATTCCTCATCGGTATACCCTCTCCACTCATTCAAAATTTTATCCGCTAATGCAATAATTCTGTCGGTATCAGTACCCGCAAGTCGAATTACAGACATCGGCCATTTAACAATTCCTGCCTCCACATCTTCGAAACCATTTATTGAGAAATGCTTCTCAACCGGAGCCTTTGCCATAGCAAATTCATAATGACCGCCCTGAAAATGATCATGAGAAAGAATTGAGCCGCCGACAATCGGGAGGTCTGCATTTGAGCCCACAAAATAATGAGGGAACTGTTTTACAAAATCAAATAGCTTGCAGAAGGTTGCATGCTCGATTTTCATCGGAATATGCTCTGAATTGAAAACTATGCAATGCTCGTTGTAATACACATAAGGGCTATACTGGAAGCCCCAAAGACTATCATTTATCGTCACGGGAATGATTCTGTGATTCTGACGAGCAGGATGGTTAAGTCTGCCTGCGTAGCCCTCATTTTCTCTGCAAAGCAGACACTTGGGATAGCCTGACTGTTTTGCAAGCTTGGCTGCTGCAATTGCTTTAGGGTCCTTTTCAGGCTTAGAAAGATTGATGGTGATATCGAGGTCACCGTACTCGGTAGGAGCTATCCACTTCATATCCTTGCTCACACGATATCTTCTGATATAGTCTGAATTACGGCTGAGTGCATAATAAAAATCTGTGGCAGCCTCCGCACCATTTTTTTCATATATGTCATTAAACTGACGGACTACCTCACTCGGTCTTGGCATAAGCATACTCATGATTTTGGTATCAAAAAGGTCACGATATCCGACAGTATTTTCCTCCATCAAACCGGCCTC
Organism: Lachnospiraceae bacterium; assembly: GCA_024403475.1. GTDB lineage: Bacteria > Bacillota > Clostridia > Lachnospirales > Lachnospiraceae > AC2028. The sequence goes on from JAKSRU010000171.1 coordinate 3,420, forward strand.
GTATGCATAATCCAACATCTCTCCCAGGAGAGCCTCCAGCGCGCATCCGCTCTCTAACTCCTCGTCTGAAAAAGACAACTCCTCCGCAGAGCACTCGAGTGCTTCCTCGGTAATATCATCGAGCTTAAAAAGCTCCAAAAGTCTGTTGGTGGTAAAAATAATATCTTCCGCCGGAACCAGTCCCGTCTGAACTCCGTACTGAACCAATTTTCTAATATTTTTCTGTATCATTTCATTCTCCCAAAATTCAGATATCTAATCTCTATTATCAGAGAGTGCAGGGACCATCACCTACAGACACTACATAAAAATCAGCCGCATAACCGATTTTATTCTTATAGTTTTCCCCAACTCTAGCAATAAAGGCGTCAATAGCTTCATCCTTAACAAGGGACACAGTACATCCGCCAAAGCCTGCTCCGGTCATTCTCGAGCCGATAACGCCCTCAACCTTGCGTGCCTCATCAACCAAGGTATCAAGCTCAATACCGGTCACCTCATAGTCATCTCTGAGTGAATCGTGAGAAGCATTCATAAGCTCACCAAAAAGCTTTACATCATTTGCGTTCAAGGCTGCTACAGCCTTAACAGTTCTCTGGTTCTCATATACCGCATGACGTGCCCTGCGAATCTTGGTTTCATCTCCGATTACTGAAGCATTTTTCTCAAAAGTCTCTTCATCAAGCTCACCCAAACTCTTGATATCTGCTACTGTCTGAAGACTTGCGAGCGCATCTTCGCACTCCTGTCGACGCTCATTATACTTGGAATCTCCAAGACCGCGTTTTTTATTAGAGCATGATATTACAATCTTGGCACCCTCAAGCTTGATAGGTGCATAGGTAAATTCAAGATTAGCGGTATCGAGGAAAATAGCATTGTCCTTCTTACCCATTGCGATGGCAAACTGATCCATGATTCCGCAGTTTACACCATTAAACTTGTTTTCAGAGAACTGACCGATAAGCGCCAGATCCTGATTGCTCACCTCAAAGCCGAATAAATCTCTGAGGATATATCCTGTAAGCACCTCAACCGATGCGGATGAAGAAAGACCGGAACCATTGGGAATATTACCGTTAAGAAGAATATCCATTCCCTGCGGCACCTTCATCCCCTTCTCACCAAAGGCCCACATAACTCCCTTGGGATAGTTGGTCCAATCTGCCTCCTTGTAGGGCTTAAGATCATCAAGTGATGATTCAATGATTCCAAGCTGTTCGAAATTCATTGAATAGAATCTAAGCTTGTTGTCCTCACGCTTACGGGCAACACCATAGGTACCGATAGTAAGCGCACAGGGAAATACATGTCCACCGTTGTAATCTGTATGCTCTCCTATGAGATTCACACGACCGGGTGCAAAATATACCTTGGCCCCATCAATATCTCCAAACACCTCTGTGAACTTATCAAGTACGACAGCCTTCATCTCTGACATAAATCCTCCATCCTGTGTCAAAACACAAATACCTTCTAATATTTTCAGTTATATATATGTTTAATCTCAAAACACAATTTATATACTAATCATAGCAATTTTGCAGACCCTGACTATATTATTTTGTTAAAGCCATATGGCAAAATGTTACATAAGTTGCTTTCGCAACAAAAAAACAGCAATATCACAATGTCGTTATGCTTGCATAAAAAGACATTGTAATTTGCTGTTTTTGAAAGTTCCGACGAAGGAGGAACTGCACATACATGAGCAACGT
>JAKSRU010000172.1 GCA_024403475.1 Lachnospiraceae bacterium
TACCGAGATCTCTTTGGCAAAACATATGCAAAAACGTCCGATGGCCGCAATCCTTATTGCGGTTTTGACACTGCTTTGCATTTTTGTCGGAGAGATCTCTTTTTCTATACCTTCCGGAACCTTGGTTGTCTATGCTAAAGGAGCAGAATCATATGAAAATTCTGCAATCTTGGCCGACAACATTATTAATTGGAAGCTTAATACTGAAGGCTCTGACAATCTGCAAGCTCTTATCGATGGAAGTTTTTGTGAAAATCCCACCAACGGCAATGTAATGAGCTATGTTCAGGCTCTAATTGATAATCCGAATTTTAATCCCGATTTTACTACCTATATTCAGGCGCTTTGTGATTCCTTAAATGAAGCAGTAGCTTCCGAGAAAGGAATCTTCCCTACCACTCTTCAAAAAGCAATCATTACACTTTGCATGTGTCAGGCATATGTCAATAATGATGCCTTTACTCTTGAAGGCTGTTTATCTGATGAAGTTATCGACGAGGCCTTCAATAACACCATCGGACAAAAAGGCATCATGAGCTATGTCTATGGACTTAATATGCTCGAAGCCTGTGAATCGGTTAATGTTGATTTTACATGCGAACACAGTCGCGAAAGCATCATTCTTACGCTCATCTCCCTGCAGTTATCTGACGGCGGTTACAGCCTATCAGGCGATGAAGGAGATGTAGATGTCACTGCCATGACCTTAAAAAGTCTGGCTCATTTCTATATCCACAGCTCAGAATACGAATTCAGTACCAAAGAAGCTGACGAGATTAATAGCAGCATCGATTACTCGATTGCTTTTCTTCTTGCCAATCAGTGCTCAAGCGGAGCATATGCAAGCTATGGAGCTGAATGCTCCGAAAGCACCGCTCAGGTTATTTTGACAGTAGCTGCTCTCTCTCTTGATTTTTCTGATTTTATTAATAATGATAATTCTCTTCTCGACGGATTATTGCTTTACAGAATGCCTGACGGAAGTTTTTCTCATACAGATTCACCATTAGTCACCAACGATATGGCAAGCGCTCAGGCCTTTGAAGCCCTGAGTGCCATCTGCCGTGCCTATAACCTTACTATTGATTTCTCATCAACCGGCAATGCATCTTCAGCAAGCGTGCCCTCGGCACCTGCAAATATAAAGCTCTATCTTTATTTAGCAACAGCCGTTATCAGCTTAATTGCAGTTGTTATATTCACTGTGTTATTTTTACGCGACAAAAAGCGCAAGCGTTTTTTAATGCGACTCATATCTGTTTTATTGGTTGCCGCATTATGTGTATTTGCAATTTATTCCATAAAAATCGAATCCCGAGATGATTACCTGGGAGCCGATAGCCAAATCATTTCCTCCAAGGCCTCTGATGGCTTTATCAGCATTTCCTTTATTATCGATTGCTCTACTGTCGAAAATGATAAAGCTGTAGCTTCCATATACTCTTCCTCCGCTCTTTATGTTGCGGAGGGTTCCACTGTGTTCGATATCTTGACTGAAATATGCCGTTTAAATGACATACAGCTTGATTACGAAAGCAATTCCGTGTACGGAACTGCATATATAAAAGGAATTAACTCGCTTTACGAATATGACCACGGTGATTTATCCGGCTGGATGTATCGCGTCAACGGAGAATTTCCTTCCGTAGGCTGCGGTTACTATACTCTGTCCGAGGGAGACCGTGTAGAATGGCTATACACAACTAATATCGGGAGGGATTTAGAAGATGACTAAACGACTTCACCCTCTTTCGCTGATGCTTTTTTTCCTATTTACCATTCTGCTCCCGGCCTTTACCGGCAATCCGTTCTTTTATCTTATTTCCATTGTAACCGGATTAATTATGCTTTTTGACACACTCCCTGCCATTAAGGTGCTAAAAAGTATCCCGGGATATTTACTTCTCTTTTTGTTGATTTCCGTTTTTAATCCGCTTTTTTATCACGATGGCAACACCGTGCTGTTTTATATAAACGGTAAGCGTATCACTCTCGAGGCTTTATATTACGGTATGAATTCCGCTGCTATGGTAATTGGTGTACTACTCTGGTGCAGATTGCTCACTCATTATTTCACCTCCGATAAAATAATGTATTTATTCGGTACCTTCTCGCCTAAAACTGCAGTTATCATTTCCATGATATTACGTCTGGTGCCAATGTATCGAGAGCATATATCCACCTACAGAAACACTCAAAAGCTGCTTGGCATTTACGGTGAAGGTACATTAATAGAACGAATAAGAGGCGAATTCAAAATATTCGGCGGCTTTCTTTCCTGGCTGCTCGAGCATTCGATGACCACTTCAGATTCAATGACTGCACGTGGCTACGGAGCATCAAGGCGAAAAGCCTACAGCCTTTTCTCTTTTAAGCCAATCGATACTCTGCTTCTCGCAGCCGTTATCTTATCCGCAGGCTTCATCATCTATAGCTTAATCATCGGCGCCTTCACCACCGAATTTTATCCGGCAGTAGTACTGCCACAGTTGTCCGCCAAGGCTATTGCTTCAGCAGTACTTTTTATCATCACTGCTCTGCTGCCGGCTATGATGGATGCGATATATCTTATTAAATGTAAAACCGCTGATGTATCGGCAAAAATGTAAAAGCTTCCAACAAGAGCAATCATTCAAACGATTTACGAAAAGAATAAATGCATACATATATGAAAAACATTTTAGAAATTAAAAATTTAAGTTTTCACTATGATGAATATGATGGCAAAACCGGACTTTCCACTATAGGTAACGATGGCATCGAGGATGTAACCTTTTCTATCCCCGAGGGTTCATTTGTCACCCTATGCGGCTCTACCGGCTCCGGCAAATCAACGCTCCTTAAGTTGATTAAGCGTGATGTAATCACCTCCGGCAAGCGCACAGGAAATATTTACTTTGACGGTGAGGATATAGACCAACTGAGTGCTGAAGACATTTCCTCTAAAATCGGCCTGCTCTTTCAAAATCCGGAGGACCAGATTGTTACCGACAAGGTCTGGCACGAAATTGCTTTCGGGCTTGAAAATCTCGGTATGTCACAGGCGGATATGGAGACAAGACTCGCCGAAGCACTCGCATTTTTCCGTCTTGAAAATATCAGCAGATCGGATACTGCCTCTCTTTCAGGAGGTCAAAAGCAGCTGGTAAGCCTTGCAAGCATCCTGGCTATGTATCCGAGACTTTTACTTTTAGATGAACCCACCTCAATGCTCGATCCGGAGGCGGCGGAACATTATATCGCCACTCTCAAAAAGCTTCAGACCTCACTTGGCTTGACAGTTATTATCGCAGAGCATAATTTGGACAACATTCTTCCGATATCAGACATGCTTATGGTAATGGATAAGGGGCAATTAATCTGTTGTGATACTACAAAGGAAGCTCTCACCAAGTTAGCCGACACCGAATCAGGTTCATTGACTGCTGACCTTCCGCTTCCTACACGCTACGGAATGCATATCCGTGCAAAAAGCATACCGCTTGACATTAACAGCGGTCGTATGCTTATAAAGGAGCGTGCATTAAATACCCCTAATCTTCATACGACTACGACTACGGATGCGGTTGCGGATGCGGCTACGGCTGCGGTTGCGGATGCGGATGTGGCTACGGCTATGGCCACTGCCTGCCCCGACCAGTCATCGGTTGACACAAAAACTCATCCTGCCGCGCTTACAATTAAGAATATGTCCTTTAGATATACCGGTTCAGACAGGGATGTAATAAATGATTTTTCAGCAACCTTCAATAAAGGCTGCGTATATGCCTTGTTGGGATGTAATGCCTCCGGCAAATCCACTCTGCTCAATATACTCGCAGGTAACTTAAAGCCTCAGCTTGGCAGACTAATGCCTAAGCTTTCATCGTTAAAGATAGCTTATATGCCTCAGGATACGGATAACCTGTTCGTCTCTGAATCCATTGAAAAGGATTTACTTTCAGTAGGCTTAAAAAAGGATGACTATCCCGAATACATCCGTCATCTTGATTTTTCTCGCAGTCCGCTTGACTTAAGCGGTGGTGAAAAACAGCTTTTAGGACTTGCCAAGGTCACAGCACTTAATCCCCAAATCCTATTGCTCGATGAGCCCACCAAAGGAACCGACAACCTGAGCAGAGCCTTGATGACAGCAGCTCTTCGCAAATTAAGGGATAACGGAACCACTATTATTATTGCCTGTCATGATATGAGTTTTGCAGCTGAATGCGCCGATATATGCGGAATAATTTCCATGGGACGCCTTACCGGATTAAAAAACTGCAGGGAATTTTTCATCTCAAATAAGCTCTACACCACTCCTGCCCGCAATATGACCTTGGGCATAACAGAAGACCTGTATCTCGAAGAGGATATTTTTAAGCTGTAACAAAGTAATCATCAACACTACAAGATGCAACAAAATTCGAAAGGAATTGTAGCAGTAAATGTCAGAAACCGGGCTATATTATATTGTCTCAATCTTAATAGCCATCGGTGCCATCGTGCTCGTACTTGCGCGTCTCGACAAAAGAAAGACCAATGTACGACGCATCGTGCTTATCGCCGTAATGACCGCGCTCTCCATTGTGAGCAGGTTTATTTTTGCTGCCGTTCCGGCCTTCAAGCCAATGGCCTCTATCATTATTCTGACGGGAATGTACCTTGGAGCAGAAGCAGGCTTTATGTGCGGTGCTCTCACCGCCTTTTTGTCTAACTTCTATTTCGGCCAGGGCCCCTGGACCCCCTTCCAAATGCTGGCCTTCGGAGCCATAGGTCTTGTGGCCGCGCTTCTTTCTGTTCCGCTTAAAAAGAAACGTCCGATACTGGTACTATATGCAATTGCCGCCGGTATTTTTTACTCCTTCTTCCTTGATATATGGACTATGCTATGGGCCTACAGCGGTCTGAGTATTGAAGGATATCTGGCTGCCATTGTCAGTGCAGTGCCCTATACAATTCTCTATGCCGCTTCAAATGTTGTCTTTTTATTGCTTTTGGAAAGACCTTTTGGAAAAAGGCTCGGACGCATCATCCACAAATATCGTATATAAAATAGTAATAAACTGTTAATTTTTTTATAATTACTTATGTGTTATAATAGTGGCGC
>JAKSRU010000173.1 GCA_024403475.1 Lachnospiraceae bacterium
CGATGGGACCTGCCTGGGGTATGATTGGTACTCTTGTAGGTCTTGTTAACATGCTTAACAACATGTCGGATGCAAGCTCCATCGGTCCTTCAATGGCGGTTGCTCTTATCACAACCTTGTACGGTTCACTTCTTGCTAACTGGATTTGCGGACCTACAGCAGCAAAGCTTAAGGCTGATAACGCAGTAGAAATGATTCAGAAGCAGGTAATGATAGAAGGTCTTTTGTCAATACAGGCAGGAGAAAACCCTCGTGTTATTGAGGAGAAGCTTAAGTCGTTCCTTTCACCTAAGGACCGTGATGCCGCATCCTCTGATCAGGGAGGTGAGTAACTGTGGGAAGACAGAAGAAGCAGGACGATCCACCGGCAGGTTCGCCGGCCTGGATGGCGACCTTCTCCGATCTGATGAACTTGCTCCTTTGCTTTTTCGTATTGTTGTTCTCAATGTCAACAATTGATGAAGCAAAGCTGAATGAGATAATAGCTTCGATGAACAGTTCCTTCAGTATTTTCACAAATGGTGCAACATCCATCGGTGAAGGTATTCTGATAAGCAATGGTGTCAGCCAGCTTAATGATTTGGCTGAATACATCAATAGCATGGGTGTTGCCAATGCATCTCAGGAGGATGAGGATCAGTTCCTTGAAAACAATCCTTCGCAGCAGATTACAGAGACTGAAGGTGACGGTTCGGGGGCTGACGGCGAAGCTGACAGACTCGAGGAGATGGCTGAGGCAATAGAAGAGGCTAATCTTGCAGAAAATGAGCAGCTGGCTGAGATTGTAGGTGAGGCAATTTATGAGAACGGATTATCCGATCAGGTAGGTATCTCATTTACATCGCAGTATATCTTGCTTACCATGAAGGGCTCGCTTATGTTTGATTCGGGCTCAGCTACTTTGAAGACAGACTGTTATGCTACTCTTGATAAGATTGCACTTATCCTTGAGAGATATGCAGGGGCTGAGATTGAGATTGAAGGTCACACCGACAATGTACCTATGAACGGTGGCAAATATGCCAGCAATGAGGAGCTTTCAAGTGCGCGTGCTCTTTCGGTTTTCTACTATCTGATAGAGAACAGTACTCTTGACAGCACAAGACTCAAGCATGCCGGAATGGGAGACAGAGTACCGATAGCAGATAATTCTACTGCAGAGGGAAGAAGTAAAAACAGACGCGTAGAGATACGTATTTATAATTCAGCGAATTAATTATCCGCAATATGATATGCACGGATGCAAAATGTGAGGATAAAGTATGAAAAAAAACCTGCTCGCAATTATTATTGTTGCATTGCAAATAGTAAATATAGCTTTGACGGCAGTGCTTATGATTCAGGTTATTAAGATGAACAGCACTACATTGCCGGTTGTTGCATCAGTTGCTTCTCATCTCAATATAAAGACCGGAGATGAAACACAGACCGCCGATGTGGCAGTATCGCTTGAGGATACCGATGTTAAGGAAATTGCTAAACAGATGAAGATTTCTCTTAAGGTTGGTGAAGGCGAGAAGGCTGTACATATGGTATGTGATGTATCACTTTTGCTTAACAAGAATCATGAGGATTACGCAAAGTACAGCGAGAATTTTGGTACCTATGAGACTCTTATCAAGGATGCAATTAGCAGTGTTGTAAGTAAGCACACTGAGGCTGAATGTAAGAGTGATATGGATGGCCTTAAGGATGAGATCCTCAAGGCAATACAGGAAGATGTATTCAATTCTGATTTTGTCTACAAGGTAGCAATCAGTGAGGCTGTATTCGGATAATTTTCCGGAAGAATAAGTAACACCGGAGGTGAGACTGCGTGGGAGAGGTTCTTTCACAAAATGAAATAGATAATCTGCTTGCCGCATTGTCGACCGGTGAACTTGATGTTGATGCAATATCCGAATCGGATGAAAAGCAGGTCAGAAATTACGACTTTGGACGTCCTACCAAATTCTCAAAAGAGCATTTGAGGACACTGGAAATTATTTTCGAGCATTATGGAAGATTGGTTTCGACCAACCTCCCGGTATATTTGAGAAAGAACGTACAGATAACGGTAGCAAGCTCTGAGACGGTTACCTTCAATGAGTTTTCAAACGCGTTATCAAATCCCGTTGTTCTCGGAATAGTAAATTTTGAGCCACTCAATGGTAATATTATTATTGATTTGGCTACCAACCTTGCGTATGCAATGATTGACAGAATGCTTGGCGGCGGAGGACTCCCGATTGACAAGCCCAGAGATTTTTCGGAGATAGAGATGACTATCATCCAGAGAATCCTGGTAATGATGGTTAATCTGCTTCGTGAGCCTTGGAAGAATGTGTTGGATATTTCACCGGTTCTTCAGCGTGTGGAGACAAATCCTCAGTTCGCACAGATTATTGCGCCGAATGAGATGATTGCGATTATCACACTTAATATGAAGATTGGTGATGTCGAAGGTTTTGTAAATGTATGTTTACCGTTCATTACACTCGAATCGGTAATGGATAAGCTCAATACCAAGTATTGGTTCTCTACTATGCAGGAGAATCGTGATGAGAATTACGAGGATTACATTGAGTCAATGATACGCAGAGTAGACATTCCTATTCGTGCGATATTGGGAACCAGCCGCATTTCAGTCTCTGAATTCATGGATTTACAGATTGGAGACTGTATCCGTCTTGATACCAAGGTGGATAATGAGATGGACGTTTACGTAGGAAATATACGAAAATTCACTGCACTGCCCGGCGTTGACGAAGACAGTTATGCCGTGAGGGTTACTTCAGTGATAAGAGAGGAGGAATAGCAGATGGACGGTGGAATGCTTTCCCAGGACGAGATTAATGCTTTACTTAGCGGTATGGATCTCTCCGGTGATGAAGCCCCCGATCTGAGTGGCATGGATCTGGGAACACCTGCAGCAAGTGAGGAATCTGCCAAAAGCGATTTCCTTGTTGATACACAGGCAACAGCAGATGCAGAGGAACTCAACGATGTTGAGAGGGACGCAATTGGTGAAGTTGCAAATATCAGCATGGGTTCTTCAGCTACCACACTTTATTCTCTAGTTAACCGTAAGGTCAATATTACAACTCCTGTTGTTACATTGGCTACTTGGGATGAACTCCTTACGGTATACGAAAAGCCGTGTGTGTTTATTCAAATTAAATATACCAAGGGTCTTGATGGTACCAATATCCTCGTATTAAAGGAGCAGGATGTTAAGGTTATTACCGATCTTATGATGGGTGGTGACGGTACAAATACAGAGGGTGAACTTGGTGAACTTCACCTCAGTGCTATTTCTGAAGCAATGAATCAGATGATGGGTTCGGCAGCGACCTCATTATCTACAATGTTATCTACGATGATAGATATTTCACCGCCGGATTCATCTTTGCTTGATTTGTCAAAATTTGAAAACGGAGCTGATATAGCACCTTTCCTCGGTGGAACCTTTGTTAAGATTTCATTCAGAATGCAGATTGGTGATGACCTTGTAGATTCAAACATCATGCAGCTGTATCCTGTTGAGTTTGCAAGAAGAATTGTTGATACCTTCATCAATACACAGATGGGCGGTGCTCCTGCCGTAGAAGAGCCGAGCGTAGAGTCAATGGATTCATATACTCCTTCATCTGTTGAGATGGCAGATCCCGCGGCTCAGCTTTCGGGAATGAATGGTTTTGACAATGCTTCTCCTGCACCTGACATGGGAATGAATCCTATGATGGGCCAAATGGGTATGAATCAGATGGGAATGAACCCCATGATGGGCCAAATGGGAATGAACCAGATGGGTATGAACCCTATGATGGGCATGAATCCCATGATGGGAATGAATCCTATGATGGGCCAGATGGGTATGAATCCCATGGGTATGCAGCAGAGTCCTGTTAATGTTAAGCCTGTTCAGTTCCAAAACTTTGCGGGCGGAGTACAGGATGTTCCCGGCGGAGAGAACATTAATCTGATTATGGATGTTCCGTTGGAGGTTACCGTTGAACTCGGTAGAACTTCTAAATCTATTTCAGAAATATTGAATTTTGCACCGGGAACTATTATCGAGCTTGACCGTATTGCAGGTGAGCCGATAGATGTACTTGTAAATGGTAAATTTGTTGCACGAGGCGAAGTAGTGGTTATTGAAGAAAGCTTTGGTGTTCGTGTAACTGAGATTATTAAATAAAAGTAAGTAAACTAATTGCTTATTGGAGGAAAAATACATGGCAAAAAACATCCTTATTGTTGATGACGCAGCTTTCATGAGAATGATGATTAAGGATATTCTCACAAAGAACGGATACAACGTAGCAGGTGAGGCCGAGAATGGTGCAAAGGCTGTAGAGAAGTACAAGGAAATCAGCCCCGATCTTGTTCTCATGGACATCACTATGCCTGAGATGGATGGAATTCAGGCACTTAAGGCTATTAAGGCAGCTGATGCAAGTGCAAAGGTTATTATGTGCTCAGCTATGGGTCAGCAGGCAATGGTTATTGAGTCTATTCAGGCAGGAGCAAAGGATTTCATTGTAAAGCCTTTCCAGCAGGATAGAGTAATTGAGGCGGTTAAGAAGGTTGTTGGCTAATGATTTTGCTTAGTGCATCAGATAGCTATGCCCAATTGATTACTATGCTGATTGTTTTTGTGGTGGTGTTGGCAGTTACTGCATTTGTTACAAAGTGGCTTGCCAACTACCAAAAGGCACAAAACAGCGGACGTAATACTGAGATAATTGAGACAACAAGACTTGCCAATAATAAATGGCTTCAGATTGTCAGAGTAGGTAAGACTATAAAGGTATTAGCTATTTCAAAAGACAATGTAACATATTTGGGTGACATTGATCCGGCCGAGCTTAAAGAGGTTAAGAGCGGAAACGGAGGAATGCCTGCCTTTAGAAGTATGTTTGAAAAGGCGAAAAGTAAAGAAAACAATTCCAGTGACGATGCAAAGGAAGATGAGTTATGAGTTTTGGCAAGAGAGCTGGAAAAAGAATAATAAAGCTATTATGCCTGCTGGTTACGGTAGGCATATTGTGGTTTAATGGGACAAGTT
>JAKSRU010000174.1 GCA_024403475.1 Lachnospiraceae bacterium
AAACGCATATAAAACATATCAGCCGGCGCATCATATTTCAATAGCGGAATTTATCTTAATTGCTCATTACAATAATGCGTGGTAGTATTTATTCAACCGATAAAATAACACTATCTTGGGGGATATATGTTAAAAGTTTTTATTGTTGAGGACGAGTGTCTCGTCAGAGAAGGTATCAGGGACAATATCAGCTGGAAGGAAAATGGTTTTGAATTTGTGGGTGAAGCTGAGGACGGAGAGATGGCGCTTCCGCTCATCAGAAAGACCAGACCGAACCTGCTAATCACAGATATTAAGATGCCCTTTATGGACGGACTCGAATTAAGCCGCATAGTATCCAAGGAAATGCCGGATACAAAAATAATAATACTGAGCGGATACGATGATTTTGAATTTGCGCGAGAAGCTATCAAGCTTAATGTCGATCAGTATTTGCTCAAGCCTATTACCAGAGCGGCATTAGAGGAGGCTCTTGCTCAGATTAAGGAAAAAATCGAGAAGGAGCAGGAGCAGAAAAACTACGACCTTCAGTACATTCATGAACTTCAGAACTACGAGCAGTACGAGACTCGTAAATTCTTTGAAGAGATTACTGCCGGTACTCTCAAGGTGGGAGATATTTATCATGCTGCGGAACAGCTGGAGATTAACATAGACGCAGGCTGTTATAACTTTGTGTTGTTCACGCTTCAGCCTCAATCTATGTTGGAGGAATATTCGGATGTTGCAGCGCAGCTTCAGGACAATCTCATAGAGTCATTTATTGATGATGAAAATTATATACTGTTCAGATGCAATCTCACGACCTTTGCAGTTCTCGTCAAGGGTGAAACTGCTGATATTGATGAGATTACCCGCAAGTGCGTGGACAGTATTTCCGGACAGTGCGAAAGCCTGAATAATCTGGACTGGTATGTGGCAGAAGGCACTCCCGTGGAGCGTCTGAGTGCATTGCCCAAGTGCTACAATGATGCCAACAGCCGTATCTCTCTCAGACATATTTATCCCGCACAGCATATTTTCGGAATAGGCAGCGAAGCCACCTCTACGGTTACTGAGGATATCAGCTCGCTGGATAATCTTGATGTTGAAAAAATTGATCCGATGATAACCAGGAATTTCCTTCAGACAGGTCTTGACAGTGAGATAGATCGATTTGTAGAAAATTATCTTAGAAATCTCGGTACTGCTATCGAGTCGCTACTGTTCAGACAGTATATTCTTTTGAGCGCGAGGTTTAATGCCGCTATTGTTGCGAAGGGCTTTGGGGAGAATCAGGACGCTTTTCTTAAGTCTCTTCCTGAAATCAGCACGGTAGTGGAAATCGACGATGCCAAGAACTATCTGATTTCTGTATTCAAACGCGTAATTGAGGTCCGCGATGCCGAGTCCAAGAGCAGATATAATTCTATCTTGAAAAATGCAATAGCATATATTGACGAGCACTTTGCAGATGAAGATATTTCACTCAATACAGTGGCCAGGACGGTAAATGTCAGTGCCAATTATTTCAGTGCGATATTCAGTCAGGAGACAGGCGAAACCTTTATTGAGTACCTTACCAAGAAGCGCATGGAAAAAGCTATGCAGCTGCTCAGACAGACTTCTATGCGTTCCGGAGAAATAGCCTTTCAGGTTGGCTACAGAGATCCCAGATATTTCAGCTTTATTTTCAGAAAGGCTGTAGGATGCACTCCCAGAGATTATCGTGGAGAAAAATAATTTGAAGAAAAAGAATTTGAAGAAATTCAACATAAGGAAAAAAGTAAAAAACACGTCACTTGCCAATAAGATGCGAATGCTTATGCTTTCCATTTTTATCCCTGTATTTGCCCTGTTTGCTTTGTTTATCGGATTTTTTTCTTCGATAAATATTCAGTACAAGAAGATAAGCGGCAATGTTACGCTGGCATCCGAGTTCGGACAGGATTTCAAAAATGAAATTGATCTGAAGATGTATTATTATGCGACAGGAAGTGAGTACGCGACCGGTATTCCGCTGGTCGAGGTTGAGAGAGCCTTGGAGCTGGCAAATGCCCTTTCGGACAGTACCAGTAACAAGGAAAGTCAGCGCTCGATTCGAAGCGTGATAAACCTGTGCGGAAATCTCAAGGAGAGAATAATACAGATTTCTCAGACCGACGGATATGATGAGAGAATGGAACAGCTCGAGGCTAATGTATATATCCTCACAGAGCTGATTCAGGACTATATGTATGCATATCTCTACAGTGAAGCTGAGGAGCTTGCTCAGCTGCAGCAGAGAATGGACATAATGCTTCGTGTAGAGTTTGTTTTGTTCGGATTAGCTGCAGTAGCTATAGCAAGCTTTTCGATAAGCCGTGCAGTAGCTATAAGCCGCAGTATGACGCGCCCGATAGATGAGCTTTACGGACGAGTGCAAAGCGTTGACGCCGGTGAATTGATACCACTCAATCCGGTTCAGGCAAATGATGAAAAGCTTCAGGCTCTCAGTAACAGCTTTGAGGAAATGATTGAGAGACTGGCTCAGCAGCTGGAACTTAACAAGGAAGAGGCCAATAAGCTTCGCGCCATGGAGCTGATGCTTTTGCAGGCGCAGATTAATCCCCACTTTTTGTATAACACACTTGATACCATTATCTGGCTTGTTGAAACCGGAAAAAATGAGCAGGCAGTAGAAATGGTGTCGAGTTTATCCAATTTCTTCAGGTCATCCTTGAGTAAAGGTAGAGATGTAATTACCATCAGCGAAGAGGAACTTCATGTAAAGAGCTATCTGGAGATTCAGCAGTTCAGATACAGGGATAAGCTCACCTATGAACTGGATTTTGACAAAGAAATCGACAAATACAGAATCCCCAAGCTTACTCTGCAACCCTTGGTTGAGAATGCACTTTATCATGGAATCAAGCTTAAGCGCGGAATGGGTAATATCAAGATTACCGGCAGTCGCATAGAAGATAAAATAATGTTAACTGTGGAAGACACCGGTATCGGTATGGATGAAGAGGAGCTTATCAGAGTCAAGGAAGCATTGGAGGCTGAGCACGCAGTCGGATTCGGAATGGCAGCTGTGTACAAGAGGCTTAAGCTAATGTTTGGTAATCAATGCAGCTTTGATGTCACCGGAGAGAAAAATAAGGGAACTAAAATCCTAATATGCATCCCGATGGTGGAGAATACGGAAGCGATATCAGTAGAGGAAACAGTATAAATGAGACTAGCAATAAAAAAAGGGAGAGAGCCTGCAGTTAAGAAACGAGGGGCAGCAGTAAAGATGCGAAAGCTAACCGCTATAGCTATGATGCTTGCATTAATGCTTGCTGCATTGACCGGTTGTTCAAGCATATCGGACGGAGATAAAAAGGATCTCATTGTTGTCGGATTTTCGCAGGTCGGTTCCGAATCGAGCTGGAGAGTAGCCAATTCCGAATCGATGAAGCAGGCACTGTCCGAGGAGGAAGGCTTTGAACTGATTTTTGATGATGCCAAGCAGAAGCAGGAAAATCAGTACAAGGCCATCAGAATGTTTATTCAGCAGCAGGTTGATTATATTGTGTTGGCGCCTATTACCGAAAACGGTTGGGATGATGTGTTGGCGGAGGCCCGTCAGGCAGGAATTCCGGTTATCATCGTGGACCGTCAGGTGGATGTATCGAATGAAAACTTATATACTACCTGGGTTGGATCGGATTTCCTTGAGGAAGGAAAAATGGCTACGGAGTGGCTTGGACAGGAGCTTGATAAGCGCGGACGCAGCGGTGAGAACATTAATATTTTGCATATAAGAGGTACTGAGGGTGCAACTGCGCAGATATTCAGAACACAAGGCCTGCAGGATGCCGTCGATGAAAATCCCAATTGGAATATAGTGCGTACTCTGGACGGCGAATATACAGAGGCGAAGGCGTACGAGGTTACCAAGGAGTATCTGGAGAAGATACGTGACACCGGAGAAAAAATAGATGTCATATACAGCGAGAACGATAATATGACCTTTGGCGTATTAAAGGCGTTGGATGAGGAAGGCATTGAGTACGGTGGAGAAGAAGGCATAATCGTAATATCCTTTGATGCAGTAAAATCTTCACTTGAAAGATGCTTGGCGGGTGATATTACCCTGTGCGTGGAATGTAATCCCCTGCACGGTCCCAGAGTTGCCAACCTGATCAGAAGTCTTGAGGCTGGCGATGTTCCTCAGAAGAAATCATATATCATAGATACATTTTTCTCTGCAGAATCAATTACCGAGGAAATGATAAAAGAACGCCCATATTAGAGTCTGTGTGGAAAATAGAGTATTTTCATGGAAATATGAAAATATTTATACAAAAAATTAAAAAAACAAACATTTTTCGAAAAATCAGCAATCACGTGTTGCTGATTTTTTTTGTTCGCCTGTTTTAACATAAAATAATCATAAAGAGGCGGAAATTAGTCTGTATCTGTATAAAATGTATTGTCGTATGATTTACATGTAACGGAGTGCAGAAAGCATTCCATATAGCAAAAGCAAAATATATTGGGAGGAAAAAGAATGAAGAAGTTTAGAAAGTATTTTGCAATTGTTCTTGCACTTGCTATGGTATTCGCATTGGCAGGCTGTGCAGGACCTAAGAAGGGCGACGGCAAGATTAAGGTTGGTATCATTAACAACGATCCTAACGAGTCAGGCTATCGTGCAGCTAACGACAAGTCATTAAAGGAAATGTTTACCGCAGAGAACGGCTATGAAGCTGATTTCTACTACAGCCTTAAGAATGACGAGCAGATCGCAGCAGCTCAGAAGTTCATCACCGACGGTGTTGATTATCTTCTTATCTCAGCAGCTGATACTGCAGGTTGGGACAGCGTATTAAAGGATGCTCAGAAGGCAGGAACCAAGGTTATCCTCTTTGACCGTACCATCGACGCTGATTCTTCTCTCTATGAAGCATCAATCGTATCAGATATGGCTAAGGAAGGACAGCAGGCTGTAGATTGGCTCAAGAGCCAGAACCTTTCAGAGTACAACATCATCC
>JAKSRU010000175.1 GCA_024403475.1 Lachnospiraceae bacterium
TCTTTTTTATGTTAAATATTTTATCAACATTCAGTTACAATGATTTTACATGCTGTCGCAAGTTGTTCATTACAACAATTGTTCAATGCGAATATCAGGATGCTGTGATAGGTCTACATATTCATAACCGCATTGAACTACAGGACGGGAGAGCTTGCCCTTGTTGAGCATTATGATTTCTCCTTCTCGTCCGTCGCTGAGCTTACAAGCATTTCTTACATAGGTATTACCTACATTTGAAAGGAAGGAGAGGATGTATTGAACATCGTATTTTTCAAAACCCTCTTCTTCAAAAATCTCAATAACACGGAAGGGGCACAAGGGACCGCGATAGCATCTCGCAGCAGTCATGGCATCATATACATCCGAAATAGCTGTAAGCCTTGCAAAACGATCGATAGCCTCACCCTTAAGCTTTAAGGGATATCCGCTACCATCGAATTTTTCATGATGCATAAGAGCAGAGTTCATAATATGAACGTTTACTCTGTCCTTAAGCAGCTGATAACCGAAAACGGAATGCTGCTGAATATGCTTGTATTCCTCATTGTCCAGTTTGCCGGGCTTTGTTAATACTTCGTGGGCAATCTGAAGCTTACCTATATCGTGCAGAAGACCGCAGGCCATAGCGAGCTCTTTGTCCTCATCACTCCAATTTAACCAGCCGGCAGCTACGTAATTAAGCAACGCAACGTTCATACTGTGCGCGAAGGTTAAATCATCATAGTCACGCATATTGTGAAGCATATCCAAGGTATTGCTGCTGCTTCCCGAACTTGCAATAAGGGATAAAGGCTCCTTTAACAGGTCCTTTGTATCGATTTCTACGTTTCTGTCAACCATTTCATTGAGCTTGAACTTAAAGCCCGAGGTAATCTGGTTGTATTCTTCCTTGAATTTCTTGAAGTCAGGTGAATTTTTGATTCTGTCCGCGTAGGAAGGATGCTTCGGTGCATAGTCGGCATGGTTTCCCGGCGGCGGAGGCGGAACCTCTTCCTTTTCATCTTCAATATATACTTCGAGTACACCATTTAACTCAATACGTGAGATTAAGGTGTCGGTCAACTCTGTACCCCTTGAAAGGATTGTCTGACGGTCAAAATTGAGCACGTCCTCACCGAGTATCATTCCGGGGTATAAATCGAATGTTGAAATTTTTTTCATAGCTGCCCCTCTGCATAAAACTGAATTTAATCTACATAATTAATTATATATTTTACCATAAAAAGCCTATTGCGAGTGAGACGAGGCTAATATTGTCCTGCAAAAGTGTACAAAAAATTATTAAAAAATTGGTCGAAAAAGCATTTGGCTGATTAAAAAAATGTAACATTGAAACAAAACAATAAATCTGATAGAATATATCCGTATATGGTCTGATGGGATAAGTGTGAGAAATATCATTATTTTTCACGTAATTTACATCCGTCGGATAAGAAGGGATACAAAATGAAGTTAATTGATAAGATTTTCGGAACACACAGCGAGCGAGAACTTAAAAGAATTTATCCCATCGCTGATAAGATTGAGGCACTTCAGCCTGAGATGCAGGCCAAGAGTGATGATGAACTCAAGGCAATGACTCCTTATTTTAAGAAGCGTCTTGCAGAGGGTGAAACTCTTGACGATATTCTTCCTGAGGCATTTGCTACAGTAAGAGAGGCTGCTAAGCGTGTTCTTGGAATGGAACACTATAGAGTACAGTTAATAGGTGGTATTATTCTTCATCAGGGACGTATTCCCGAGATGAGAACCGGTGAAGGTAAGACGCTTGTTTCTACCTGCCCTGCATACCTTAATGCACTTGAAGAGAAGGGCGTTCACATTGTAACCGTTAATGACTATCTGGCTAAGCGTGATGCTGAGTGGATGGGACAGGTTCATGAATTCCTCGGACTTAAGGTTGGTGTCGTATTAAACGGTATGACTCCTGAAGAAAGACAGGAGCAGTACGGTTGCGATATTACATATGTAACCAACAACGAACTTGGATTTGATTATCTTCGTGATAACATGGTTGTTTACAAAAAACAGCTGGTTCTTCGCGAGCTTAATTTCTGTATCATCGACGAGGTTGACTCGGTACTTATCGACGAAGCTCGTACACCTCTCATTATTTCAGGACAAAGCGGTAAGTCTACAGCTCTTTACGAGATGTGTGATATCCTTGCAAAACAGTTAAAGCGTGGCGATGACATCAAGGAGCTTTCCAAGATGGATGCCATTATGAATGTGGTTCAGGAAGAGAACGGAGACTTTGTAGTAAACGAGAAGGATAAGATTGTAAACCTTACCGCTCAGGGTATGCACAGGGTTGAGCAGTTCTTCCATATTGAGAACCTTGCCGATCCTGAAAATGCTGAGATTCAGCACAATATTATCCTTGCACTTCGTGCTCATAATCTTATGTTCCGCGATCAGGATTATGTTGTTAAGGATGATGAGGTATGTATCGTCGATGAATTTACCGGACGTATTATGCCCGGTAGAAGATATTCAGATGGTCTTCATCAGGCAATTGAAGCAAAAGAGCATGTTAAGGTTAAGAGAGAAAGTAAGACTCTTGCAACCATTACCTTCCAGAATTTCTTCAACCTCTTTAAGAAGAAGTGCGGTATGACCGGTACAGCTCTCACTGAAGAGAACGAGTTCCGTGAGATTTACGGAATGGACGTTATCGTGGTTCCTACCAACAGACCTGTACAGAGAATTGACCGTCAGGACGCAGTATACAAGACTCGTAAGGAAAAGCTTAACGCCATTGTCGCTGCAGTAGAGGAAGCACATGCAAAGGGGCAGCCTGTTCTGGTAGGTACTATCAATATCGATGCCAGTGAAGAACTGAGCAGAATGCTTACCAAGAAGGGTATTCAGCACAATGTCCTCAATGCAAAGTTCCACGAGCGTGAGGCTGAAATCGTAGCTGAGGCCGGAAGACATGGTGCAGTTACTATTGCAACCAATATGGCAGGTCGTGGTACCGATATTAAGCTTGATGATGAGGCCAAGGCTGTTGGCGGACTTAAGATTATCGGTACAGAACGTCATGAATCAAGACGTATTGATAACCAGCTCCGCGGACGTTCAGGACGTCAGGGAGATCCCGGTGAATCAAGATTCTATATTTCACTTGAAGATGAGTTGATGAGACTCTTCGGTTCGGAGAGACTGATTGCTACCTTCAATATGCTTGGTATTCCTGAAGGCCAGGAGATTGAGCACAAGGCATTGAGTAGTGCTATTGAAAATGCGCAGAAGAAGATTGAGAGTAACAACTTTGGTATTCGTAAAAATCTTCTCGAGTATGACCGCGTAATGAGCGAGCAGCGTGAAATCATTTATGAGGAGCGCCGTAAGGTTCTCGACGGTGAGAGTATGCGCGATTACATTTACAAGATGATTACTGATATTGTAGATAGTAATGTTGACACTGCTATCGGCGATGATACTGCATATGAGGAGTGGAATTTCACTGAGCTTAACGAGCTCCTTCTTCCTATTATTCCTCTTGAAACCATCGGCCCCGATCGTGTTGAGAAGCAGAAGAAGGCAGGCCTTAAGCAGCAGCTTAAGGAGGAGGCAGTACGTCTCTATGAAGCCAAGGAAGCAGAATTTTCAGATCCCGAGCAGATTCGTGAGCTTGAGCGTGTAATCCTTCTTAAGTCTATCGACAGAAAGTGGATGGATCATATTGATGACATGGATCAGCTCCGTCAGAGCGCCGGTCTTCAGGCATATGCGCAGAGAGATCCTCTTGTAGAATACAAGATGAATGGTTATGCAATGTTTGATGATATGACTCAGAACATTCGCGAAGAGACCGTAAGAATGCTTATGCACATCAAGATCGAGCAGAAGATTGAACGTGAGCAGGTGGCTAAGGTTACAGGTACCAATAAAGATGATTCAGTAACCAAAGGACCTAAGATTCGTGCAGCAGCTAAGGTTTATCCTAATGATCCCTGCCCTTGCGGATCAGGCAAGAAGTATAAGCAGTGCTGCGGACTTAAAAAGATTTGATATAGCTTATAAAATAACCTATACCCTCGCTAATTGACAGCGAGGGTATGTAATTTATGCGCATTGCGGAGAATAACAATGATAGTAGCATTAGAGCAAATGAAGCAGGAGATTCAGGGATATGAGGAGACTATGCATGAGGTTGAGGCATCCCTGGATATTGCAAATAAAGAGAAAAGAATAGAAGAGCTTGAGCGTGAGATGGAGGCTCCTGATTTTTGGAATGATCCTGACAGAGCCAACAACAAGATGAAAGAGCTCAAGAATATGAAGGATACCATCGGCCTCAGCAGAAAGCTGAACACCCAGTATGATGATATCCTTACCCTCATTGAGTTAGGTGATGAGAGCGATGATGAATCTATGGTAGAGGAAGTAAGAAGCGAGCTTGATGAGTTCATCGAGGAGCTTGAGGAGCTTCGTATTAATACTTTGCTTTCAGAAGAGTACGATAAGTGCAATGCTATCTTAGAGCTTAATGCCGGAGCCGGCGGAACAGAGAGCTGTGACTGGTGCAGTATGCTTTACAGAATGTACACCAGATGGGCAGAGCGCCATGGTTTCAGTGTAGAGGTTCTCGATATGTTGGACGGTGATGAAGCAGGTATAAAATCGGTTACCTTCCAGATTAACGGTGTAAATGCATATGGATATATGAAGTCAGAGAAGGGTGTGCACAGACTTGTACGTATTTCGCCCTTTAATGCACAGGCCAAGAGACAGACATCGTTTGTTTCTCTTGACGTAATGCCTGAAATAGCAGCAGATCTTGACGTTGATATTGAGGAAAAGGATCTTCGTATTGATACCTACCGAAGCTCAGGTGCCGGTGGTCAGCATATCAACA
Source organism: Lachnospiraceae bacterium (assembly GCA_024403475.1). Classification (GTDB taxonomy): domain Bacteria; phylum Bacillota; class Clostridia; order Lachnospirales; family Lachnospiraceae; genus AC2028. The sequence goes on from JAKSRU010000175.1 coordinate 4,868, forward strand.
AAACTTCTTCAGCTATCCGTATTACTCATATTCCTACAGGTACTGTTGTAACCTGTCAGAATGAGCGAAGCCAGTTCCAGAACAAGGATAAGGCTATGCAGATGTTGAAGG
>JAKSRU010000176.1 GCA_024403475.1 Lachnospiraceae bacterium
TTCGCAAGCGAAAGCGTTTATCTGTATGCACTTTGCTCATGTATACGAACAAAAAGAAGCCCTCTGCATCCTAAGATGCAAAGGGCGTAATTAACGCGGTACCACCTTTGTTCACAGAATAAGAAAATAAAAATCCATTCTGCCTCATTATATCTGTATCGTAGATAAACGGGATTGCTACACAATCAAAACTGACCTTCACGCTCCAGCTCAGAAGCTACCTTCCATGACACTGCCCCAAGAACCTTTCAGCCGCCGAATTCTCTCTCTGTCTGGGTGTAATCCATGTACTCCTCTTCATCATAGCCATTAGTATTTGATTAATATTTGTGTATTATAGTAAAGCCACAGTACTTTGTCAACCCACAACCTCAACCATATACATAGTTCTTTCATATACTCTGACATCCTCCTTGCAATCAAATCCTATCACATAACCATTCCGACAAGGCTGGCAATCAGAAGCATTGCTCCGGGTACGATGTACTTTCTCGGATGATTCCAAAGCTCATTTTCAATCTTCCATCCTCTGATAGGAAAAAAGCACTCAAGCAATACTGACATAACAGCGCTCACAAGAGCAAAAAGCACCGCCATAACGATTAACATTGCATTTACTCCGCCCAATTGAAGCTGAATGCTTGCAAGATAGATAACATAGGCAATCATGTTGCATGCAAAGATAAAAAAGCCATAAGGAACAAAGAATGCACTCTTCTGTCCGGGCAAAAATCTTACAGCCTTTTCAAGCTCAGGATCGCATGAAAGAAGGATGCAGATAGGAGTATTCAGACTCAAAATAGCAAAGCCGATCGGAAGAGCAAAACTGATCATATTAGAACCTTCCTCCGCAAGCTGCTTGAATGAAAAAGGAAGTATCACAGCTACAATCCACATGATAAAGCTGTTCATAACGTAGTTTTTGTGCGAAACAAAATATCTGAAAAAATAAAGCCATACTGAATGATGCTTTCTTCCCTTGATGACAGTCTTTTTATCACTTTCCTCACGATAAAAAGCATACGCATCTGTCTTCATCAAAAATACAATTCCCAAAACGATACTTACACCAAGCACAGCCCAGATCCATACTGTAGCATTCAAAGACCAAAAACCTACGACAATTCCTGCAAGCCACAAAACAGCCAAAACACGAAGCTTCTTCCATACAAATATTCCGGTAGCCAACAATGTAGCATTTACAACACACAGAGCAGCAACGGCAATCATTCGTACATCAACGCCTGTTAATGCAAAAATAGCAGCCAGCAATGGAAGAGTTCTGTTAATCAGCACATATCCTCCCAGGCACGCAGTGTATGAGAATACAAACTTCTTATCTTCAAGAGGCAGCATAAATACCTGCTTCAAATTGGTGGCATTGTCATCAGATGAGAGCGCATGCCACATCTCACCTACAGTAATCGCGGTAGTCATCAGGTTGATAACAAAAGGAGCAACAGTAATATGCAATCCCGATAAGTAAAGACCTCCGAAAAGCACAATGCTGATTACGAGCATCCTCATAATCTTTTCATTCTTTACTCCAAAAAGTTTTTTTGAAAAAACCTTAGTCATCATAACGTAATGTCTCCCTGATTAATGTGGCGTTGATATCCTCACCAACAAATGTCTTACTAATTCTTCCATCCTCAAGTACAAGCACTTTGTCTGAGGTTAATGTGATACTCTCCAAAATATGTGAAGAGAATAATACAGTTCCGTACTCCTTGTAGCCTGCGATCATCTTGTACAGGTATTCGGTACTCTGAAAATCCAATCCGTTTACCGGCTCGTCCAAGAGTAACAATTCAGCCTTAAGCGCAAATGCAGTAATCAGATAAGCCTTCTTTCTGTTACCCATTGATAAATCCTTGAGCAGCACATCGGTATATTCTTCAAAATGAAATCCGCTGATTAATTCATCAATATTGGGCATTTTCTTCTTGTATGCCTTAAATACATAAGAGATATACTCACGAAATGTAAAATACTGAAATGAATTATCCTCTGAGAATACTGCATACCTGTCATTCTTAAAGCCCTTATCTCTAAATGCAATATTTGCACCCTTGTAATTGATTTTTTCTGCTTTGTAGGTGGTAAGCAATCCTGTCATTGCCTTAATAAATGTAGTCTTACCTGCACCATTTAATCCAATCAGGCCTACTACCTCATGCTCCTTAAGGCTTAATGAATAATCCTTAAGAACCTTTTTATCTGCGGTATACCATACCTCAAGTTTTTCAATCTCCAACAGATTCTTATCTGTTACTTCATAATTCTTGTTCATCTTTAGATCTCTCCGTTATCCTTCATCTGAAGATACATCTTTCTTGCATTAAATCCGTATGCTACACCAACTACTCCAAATACAAGAGTCATAAGATAATTTGCATTTGCAATGCTTGCGATTGCAGCTACTACCCAAACGATTGCCATAACTGAACGAATAATAATGTGTCTCATAATATTTTCCTCCTCATAAGAAAACAATTTGCATTGATTTATTAAAAATTATTTACTGAAGCTTACTGTTTTTTGTTCTTGCTTCGTTGTGAATTCATCATACAAAAAAAGAGGACATTCTGCGTGAATGTCCTCGAACTGTCATTTTTTGTCCTCGAATTGATCTTTTTATTTAGTTTGGAGGTGTTTTTCTATATCTTGCTATTCGATAGTACAACCTTATTCGGTTCCCTGAAATGACAATGTCGCTACAGCCTTGAATACCATATTCTCCTGAGTCATCTGCACAGTTCCATCATATTTCTCAACAGCTGCGCGTACACTCTTGATACCCCAGCCGTGAATACCGCCTTCCTTTTTGGTGGTCTTGAGCTGTCCGTTCTCGCTGCGAAGCTCTGCCTCGAAGCTGTTCTCCACCTTGATAACCAGCATTTGGTTAATTCTGCGGATAGTCAATCGGATAAAACGCTCATCCTTGTTACCGACCTGCTTGGCTGCTTCGAGCGCGTTATCTGTCAGATTGCCGATGATAGCACACATATCCACGCTCTTGATGTTAGCATGTCTGGGATACTCCACCTGCACCTGCATATCAATGTTATGCTCATTCGCATTGGCTATTTTCCCATTGATCAGGTAATCGATTGTATCATCACCGGTCCATCTTGAATCAGTCAATTCTCTTACCGGTGCCTGCAGCTCATCCAGATAGGCTACAGTCTCGTCATATTTTCCACCCGTTACAAGCTTTCGAATCATTCCGATATGATTGTGAAAATCGTGGAAAAGCTTTGCATTGGTAGCATACGCATTGTTTAGCTCTGTATATTCCTTTTCCAGCAGTTCTGCCTGCTCAGCATTCACTTGTGCCAGCTTCTTTTCAACCTCATACTGTTTGCTCACACTAAATACCAAAAAGGCACCAAACAGACACGCGGTAAATATCGTCCACATATATACCGTATCCTGAGGAATCGCCAGTCTGTCCTGACTGCCGATGGTTACAATGGCAAAAAACAATACTATAGCTACAATTACAAAAGCTCTGTTGTTACGCTTTTGTTCACTATTTTTTTGATAAATCCATGCTACCAAAGCTATAGAAGCGATACATACCGTCCATACCGCTATCTGGCCTGCATACACCTTTGCATCCATGTATTTTTCATCCAGCAAAGCTATCGCCAGCCCCGCACCAATGACGAACTGACATAGTCCTGCTGCAATCTCATAAAAGAATGCCACGAACAAGCACTTTCTGTACTCTATACGCAATAAAACAGTGCTCAACACCATAATCACGATAATCTCTGCGGCAATTCTTGCCACTTCATTACCGTTAAATGCGATAATACCTGTCCCTATCGCAGCCCCGGCAATAATACTGCTCACAATACCGGTGATTATTGTTTTTGCTGTAATCCCAGCCGAGTTCTTATTCGTGCTCTTATTAGTGTGCTTATTCGCGCTATTATACGAATTCTTATCCGAGCCCCTGCCTGCATCTTTATCCGGCACCATCAATATAGGCACCAACATAAAACCTGCAGCAATTCTCACGCATCCTGCCAAGACACTCAATATATTAATAAGCATCATATATGAGCCCCCCAGTACGCGTTAATCTGTTCCTTTACATCCTGAAGATGAGATCTGCTGATAGCGAGATTTTCACCGGTTTTTAATACCGCAGTACCGTCCTTTATCTGCATCACATGAATAATATTTACTATGCATCCGCGGTCGATAAATATAAACTCCTCAGCTCCCAGCTCATCATATACCTGCTGTAAGGTCTTTCTTACCTTAGATGAGCCACCTACTCCGGTAATCTCAGCATTCTTGCCATCCTTCATTATATATAGAATATCTTTATACGGAATCTTCTCCAGTCTGCTGTTGGTCTGAATAGTATAAGTCTTGCCGTCCTCAAGCTCCAGGAGCTTGATAGCATCGCTGATTGCAAGCGGTAATCTTTTTTCCATATCCTGCTTGGGAACATATCTGAATACAAACAGTTCGAAAGCATCGATTGCAAACTCTATGTGCGAGGTGATAAAAATGACCTTGGCATTGGGAAGAAACGGCTTGATTTTCTCAGTCACTTCCATGCCGCTAAATCCCGGCATCTCTATGTCCAGCAATACCAGATCGTAAAATTTCTCATCCTCAGTAATGTCATAAAGTATATTGTCACTATTGGTGTAGGTGGTTATCTGTCCCATGCTACCAAGCTGTTTGAAGCATTCCTCCACCTTCTGCTTATGTCCCGCCACCATCTCGGGATCATCATCACATATTGCTACATGTATCATTAATTCATTACTCCCGTACTCATCCTTGCAGTGACCACTGCCTGATGAATCTTCTTAGTCAGCCTGCGGTTTCGATTACTGCTTTTACAAGCTGCCAAGCGATGCTGCCCTCTCGAAGTAATTCAAGTGCATTCTCGAACTTAACCCATTCCACGGAATCAACCTCACCCGAAAGGACGAACT
>JAKSRU010000177.1 GCA_024403475.1 Lachnospiraceae bacterium
TATTTGAAATCATTATTTATTCAAAATAATCTATTGAGTATATGTTTCCCGGAATCTTAATCTCCTTAAGTTTATCTCCGTGGCAGAAATACTCTTTGTAAGCAGCCCTATTATCTATGTAACGGACTGTAAATATCGCACTCTGCTCTTCCGCAAGATATGTGATATGCATATCCGTTATCGTTGGAAATTTCTTCTTCACATTCTCATATACAGCAAAAATCTCACTGCTGTAATCAGCCTCACCGCTGAGTTTTTCAACAGTTTCAGTTCCATTGTCCGCCACCTTTATGTGATATGCGTTTTCCTGCGTATACGGAGCTTGAGAATAGGTACTCTTTCTACCCCAAAATTCATTGTCCAATGTGATGCTTACTGCCTTGTCATCTGCAATAGCTATGTAATAATAATCCGAAGTAATAATACCGTTCTGATAATTATAGGTAACCAGATAACTGCATCGATTCAGTACACTTGCTTCATAGATAAACGGAACCAGAAAAATCAGCATAGGTACAATAATTGATATAATCGCTACCGAAGCCTTTACTTCCTTCTCTTTACCCATTTTTTTGCCATTGGCTATAATCACACCTGCAATAAGAAAAGCAATTGCTATCACAGACATAGGCGCAATTAATAACATATCCCATCCTATATCAACAATCCCATTGTCAAGAAGTATCCAGTTTGTCACAATTATTGCAAAATATGCTCCTGCAATTATATTAGTTTTTCTTTTTTGTCTTTTAATGCAGCTAAATATAAATATAGTTATTGACGCAATAAGCATTAAAAAAGTCAGAAAATACATCGCGCATTTTAGCATAATCATTTATCTCCATACGAAGCTCTGCGTTTTTCCTTATAAAAGCCATCTTTTTCGAGGTACATATCCATATCAGCATTCATTTTCCAGTCGCTGATTGAACCTCTATGTCCGTCACTGTCATTAAGCCTTGATTCTCCAATTGCCATAGACAGTTTGTGCATTGCATCAATATTATAGGTATTGATTCTCTCCTTCAGCTTACTTCTATATTCATCCATAAGCTCCTTTGAAGCATCAATCACAACAACAAATTCATCTCCGCCAATTCTGAAGCATTGACCCTTTTCGCCATATATATCACTGATTACTTTAGCTGCACCAACAATCAATTCATCACCGGCTATATGACCATGAGCATCGTTAGCATTTTTCAAGCCATTTAAGTCAATCATCAGCATCGCCCAATCTTTACTGTATTCCTTCTCACTTTCAATCTCCTTCAAGAAGTTGTCGAAGGCCAAACGATTGCCGAGTCCTGTCAAACCGTCGGTTTTAGCAATACCCTGAAGCTGTTCATTATAATACTGCAGTTGGCTGTTAATTGTTTCCAGCTCGAACGCAGTCTCACGAATGAATGTAGCCATTCTGGACGCCAACGGAAGCTTGGTAGATATAGAATTATCCGTATATTTCCCTATATCACCAGAAATCTTGCCATCTCCCTCACGCATAGCAGCGAGAACCAATGTCACACTATGCTGATTCAAATTTCCATGTTCTCTAAGAAATTCACCATGTGAGAAAAATCCTGAGCTTCCCTCAACATATCTAAACGGATGAATCTCTGTGGTAGGCTCATTCATACCCCAGAAAACCTTACGCGCCGTACAATAAAAAATATGCAACAGGTCAGGATTGAAGTTACTTATTTCCTTCGCCGCATCACAGACAGCATTCATAATTGTATTAGGCTCTCCATATGACAATCTCACAATGGAGCCTTCTTCAACATTAGCGCTCATAACAAGCGAGCCATCGTCGTTGCCGGCTGCAGGCGCGCGAACAATTCTTACGCCGTTATTTTCATACATAATAGGGAACTCTAATGCATTTACAAAAAGGTTCTCATCATTTTCTATTCCCAGATATTTCTTGTACACATTATATGCAGGTACTCCATCCAGCTCATAAATTGTGCAACCTTCTGCTTTGGTAACTGCAAATTTGCGTCCGAGTGGCTGCCAACCGCTTACCTTGAATGAATTAACATGAAAGTCTTCTCCACCGAAAAGCAGCACAATCAGTCCGGTTGTATCAAATCCGCCTGCAGATGAAAATACGCACGAATCCGTACTAGTGATATTTCTGGAGCAAACAATACTGCCATACATCTGAATATCTTCGCGGAGGTGATCAAACTTTTCACAAAAAACCGTAGGTGATTCAGCATTGATTGTACGGTAGAATTCTATAGCCTTTACCCATGGATTCTCCTCACATTCTCGAAGGATATCAGCTGCGATTTCAGCCGTAGCCTGCTTACCCATACTGTATTGAAGGAGCTTAAACTTAGTTGTAGGCTTTTCAAACACAGTAACAGATACCGACAAATCAGAGGTAATCTCACAATCAGCTACATTACCGGCTGTAGAGTGACCAAACCAAGGCTTTCCCGGAAATACCTTCTCTATACATTCCCATATGGGCTGAACAGTTTTTTCCTCAAGTTCAGTGGAGAAAATATGAAAATACATAGATAAATCTTCATATTTATACTGTTCTAACAGTTTATGCTTATACAGCTCTAAGCTATTCTCAAATTGTTTTTGATCAATATACTCAATTGTATTCTTTTTCATAAATTATCCTTTTTCAGATAGCTCTCCATGCAACACAATTTCACAAATATTGACTACTTAAATAAAATACATTCCTATCAATATTTTAGACCAAAACAGCGAAATTTCGCAAGTTTTACTTGACACCATCATTTGTATTTAGCTACTGAAGATTTTTAATTCCGAAACATTCCGACAGGAAGGTTTTGTATCCGATCTTCTCGTACCATTTGGCCACTCCTGTGAAAAAGATAAATGAAATATCCATGCCTTGATTTTTCAGATATTCCGTCACCCTTGCAACCATTTCAAGCGCTATTCCTTTGTTTCTAAATCGAGGTACTGTTCCTACACAGCCCGGCATTCCGACTTTGCCGTACTTATCCGTCAAATAATTTTTGCAATTGATATCAACCAGGCAGAAAGCAGCGATTTCACCCTTCACTTTTGCCACATATATATTTCCGGATTCAGTAAAATACTGTGTCCAATCCTCATCTACCGCTGAAACTGCTTCCCTAATCTCTTTAATATCTCCATTAAACCATCCGTATTCAGCAACATCGCTACCATGCAATGCAAGCCTGTCAAACTGAAAATCTTTTAGCTTTAAGAGCATTTCATCACATCCGCCGGCAGATACAAATCCCTGCTTTTCGAAAAATCCCCAGCTTTCGGAAATTGCACCTATAAACAAACCCGAGGACACTCCGCCGGTAATAATCTTATCAAAGCCTTTTCTTTTAGCATATTTTTCTATATCACTAATCAGGCTTGCACCAATATTCCTTCTCTGCATTGAAGGACTTACGCATATCAGCCTGATTGCAAAATCTTCAACAATGGCAAAAGCACAGATTTCATTATCTTCTTGTTTTTCAAAGAAAACACAAGTTTCCTTATCGAACAGCTTACAGAAAAAACTGTAGGATAATTGCATATCCGGAAAACATTTGCTGAATATATCAAAATACTCGTTTTTCATAAACTGCTCCTCCCGCAAATCAATATTAACAACAGATTTTTCCATCCGTGAAGATATTTCCACAAAATAATTATTCTCCTATGCATATGCTCTGCCTTCATCAGTTGAGATATCACTTCTTTTTTCATATCTTCTTCGTCTATATATTATTATATAATAGTGAATTAAGTTTGTTTTTCAATATTGATATATTTAATGGACGCTTTGCAGACTCAAATGTACAAATAAGTCTGTCCCCTAAAAAGATATTATTTTGTTCATATGATGATATTTTTAATACCATATTATTAACATAGTCAATATCTCCCATCATTCCAAAATGTTCAAGGTACTTCTCCGTTCTCCCCTTGACATCGAGAATTGTAAAGTCAGGATATACAATTATATTTCCCAATTTCAACGGGCACTCATACTTATATGGTATATTTAATGTTTTTAACATATTCGCTATTATTAGCTCTGACTTTGACCTAACTCTTTCGCCATTATCTGTGTAATATTCTGTTGCATCGTTTTCCATAAAGTCTTTAGACTTATATGGAACAGCTGACCACTGATTAACAAAATCTTCATCTGACATTTCAAACGGCTGAACCAGCCTTTTTCTTCCTTCAATAATGCCGGAATAACAATTCTTTGCTCTATCCGAATAATTCTTGGCTAATATTCTTTCTATATCCGAAATCTCTCTTTCAGCTATTTTTAAATAGCTCTGCTCGTAGTCTCTCTGTGTTATTGTCTGAGCCTGTTTTATATTTTCCTTTCTTACATATGCTATCTTCTTCGTATCTATATCTTTTATACAATATGAAAACCTCATATTAGTCTTTCTTACCTTTAACATACCCTTCGGATATTTGCTTAATCTCTTATTTATTGAATCAACGTTTGCCTTCAATTCTAACAAACGAGTTTTTAATAACTCTTCCAGTCTGGTTATGTTTATAGATATAATTAACACCTCCTTTGTAAATAAACTGATAGATTATTGGAGTTTTCTAACAGCTTGTTTTGTCACTGCGGTCTATATAAGATTAATTTTATGTTCCCGGACCATTTAGTCGATGATGTTCCCGGACCATTTTTAGTCGCTGTTATCTCGTGTACGTGGTCCTTTTGGGACAAATGTCATGGTCTTGGACCACTTTTCATCATAGTTTTATCGTATACGTGGTCCTTTTGGGATAAATGTCATGGTCTTGGACCACTTTTCATCATAGTTTTATCGTGTACGTGGTCCTTTTGGGATAAATGTCATGATCTTGGACCACTTTTCATCATAGTTTTATCGTGTACGTGGTCCTTTTGGGATAAATGTCATGGTCTTGGGCCACTTTTCATCATGGTT
>JAKSRU010000178.1 GCA_024403475.1 Lachnospiraceae bacterium
TTCTCTGTCCCACTTGCCTGTTACAAAATCTTGCCATTCAGGTCTCATTGTGTAAAAGCCTCCTATAATAAAAATATATTAGATTTATGAAGCGAGGTATCGCTTCTATAATTTCTAGCGCCTTATATTATAGAAAAAAGTATGTGCAATAGTCAATATTTCGGGTGTACTTTTTTGTATACAAGATTTTAAAATTTCCTTAAAAATTAATACTTAGAGGCATTTATTTCATTGCACAAATCATTAAAATAAGAGAAAATAATAATATATTTTTTATATGTGGCAAACAATATACAAAATAGAGTAGACAACATGTTTGAAAGGGGTATATATGGGACTGTTTAAGAGTGCAGATGAAAAGCGACTTGATGCTATCATGATGAAGATAGATATGAATATGTCAAACAATTATAAGGACAATGCACAGATGGACCTTAAGGACTTCGAGGAAGCATTTGAGGAAATCAAGGAGAAGGGAAAGCTTAATCCGAAGAAGCTTGCAAAATATGAAAGCTATCTCGGTGATTATCAGGCCAAGCTCAAGGGCTACACTCACAAGGACCAGAAACCTTTTTGGACCTGATAGGCTATGGAAATATTTTGATAAATATATGAATATTTGTGCAGGTATTGTGAAAGCTTTCGCTTGTAATTGATGGTTAATATAGGTATACTACAAGCTGAAAAGTTAATATTATAAATATTTATAGACATTGCTATACATATTACTAATACTTTTACTATTATATATGGAGGAAATATATTATGACCGGAATTACAAAGGAAATGACTATCGGCGAGATCCTTGTAAAGGCTCCTGACTGCATCCCTGTTCTTATGAACGCTGGTATGCATTGCCTCGGATGCCCTGCTTCTCAGATGGAATCACTTGAGGAAGCTGCTGCAGTTCACGGAATCGATATCAACGAGCTTATGGCTGCTATCGAGCAGGCGTAATTGCCGATAAAAGTATCATTTTAATATGATATGATTCTGATAAAAGCGAATAGCATTGAGATTAAAGAGTAACCTTTCGGGGTTGCTCTTTTTTTGGCTTTTTTTGGCAAAAATTTAAAGTTGACAGAATGTATATAGGTGTATATATTGAATATATACAATAATTAATTATTACGTGTCGGTTTATGCGCAAAAACCGACCGACTCTGCGCAGAGGTAAAAAATGAACATTATTATTAATAACAGCTCTGGAGTGCCTATCTATGAGCAAATCGAAGAACAAATTAAGAGTCAGATTATGACGGGAGACCTTGTGACAGGAGAGGCACTTCCTTCCATGAGAATTCTCGCCAAGGATCTGAAAATCAGTATTATCACAACAAAGCGAGCTTACGAGGACTTGGAACGCGACGGCTTTATCGAGTCTGTTACCGGTAAGGGAAGCTTTGTAAAGGGCATCAACAGTGATCTTATCAAGGAAAATATGATGTTTGCCATCCAGGAGCTGCTTGAAACAGCTGTGGATAAGGCAATTATAGGCAAGGTTTCCTACGATGAGATGGAGGAGATGCTTAAGTTGTTGTATGAAGAGAAAATTCCTGATTGAAACCATTGGGAGGCAAAATATGGATGAAATTCGTAATGTAATCGAAGTGAAAAACGTTACAAAAGATTACGGTGATTTTAAGTTGGATAATATCAGTTTTGCGGTTCCGGAAGGCTCTGTATGTGGCTTTATCGGTCAGAACGGTGCAGGTAAGACTACTACCATCAGATTGATTTTGGATGTTATCAGAGCTGATGCCGGTGAGGTTTTTCTATTCGGTGAGAATATAAAAAATGATTCTGCAAAGCTTCGTGAAGATATCGGTATTGTATATGACGAGATGGGCTTCCACGAGTTTATGACCGGAAGAGACATCAATATAATGATGAAGAATATTTATAAAAATTGGGATGAAAAAGCATTTTTTGATTATCTCAATAAATTCGCACTTCCGGCTAAGAAAAAGTGCGGAGATTTTTCACGTGGTATGAGAATGAAGCTTCAGATAGCTGTGGCACTTTCTCATAATGCGAAGCTTCTTATTATGGATGAGCCCACCAGTGGACTTGACCCGATTGTAAGAAACGAGATGATTCAGATTTTCAGAGAGTATGTAGTGGAGGAGGATCATTCTATTCTACTTTCATCGCATATTACCGCAGATTTGGAGAAGCTTGCGGATACAGTTGTGTTCATCAATGGCGGTAAGATTGTGCTTGCAGGTAACAAGGACGATATGCTCGAGACGCATGGCCTGGTTAAATGTAAAAAAGAAGAGCTGGATAGTATCAGTAAATCCCTGATAGTAAATGTTCAGCCCGGAGTGTATGGATGTGAGGTGCTGGTAAATGACAGGGCTGCGTGTGAGAAGCTATATCCGGGCATGGTTGTTGAACCTGCCAACCTCGAAGAAATAATGCTTTTCTATGTCAATAAGGCAGCGGAAGACAGCAAAGAAGCGAGGTAAGTGTATGAAGGGGTTATTGATTAAAAACCTTATGTGCATGAAAAAAAGAATTTATGTCTTCGCCTTTCTTTTTGTCGGTGTGTTGATTATGGCTATCATGTATGTCGTGAGTGCAAAATATGGAAATATTGCACTGGCATATCAAAATGCCCTGGCTGAAGGCGGGGAAGATGAATTTAATATTCAGGCATTGTCAGAAATAGTGCTGTTAGTAGTCATGATACTTCCGATAGCGGAACTTGTGGACGGAACAAAACTGTTTGCGTCGGATTCCAAAGCAGGATTTGCTAAGGTTGCTGCAGGAATGCCGCTTTCAATAGGCAAGAGAGTTTCTTCTTTTTTTGCCACTACACTTATTTTACTGGGTGTCGGTATTGCCGCGGATGTTTTTATTGCTTTTGTTCTCTCGGTAGTGCTCGCAGATATGGCATTGATAAGCTTTGGAGATTTTATTCTGTCAATTGTGGTGATTGCATGCGTGATGGCAATGCTTAACGCACTTAATATGCTCTTTTGTATTATTCTTGGACCGGGAAAAGAACAGAAGGCGACAGAGACTACAATTACTGTTATAACTATCGGCTTGATTTTGATTAACATCAAAAAAGTAATTTGGTTTGCTAAAAATTTGATTATCACTCTTTCGAAGGGATTTAATCAAGCGGAAGGTCCTGAGGTCGAGATTAGCACTGTGTTTGATATTATCGGCTGGATAAAAGACAAGGCGGCTGTTTTGCTGATTGTGACGCTGGCGATTTCGGTTTTGTCGTATGTAGCATCAATTTTTATCGCTAAGAGAAAGAGAGGTGCTGTTTAATGGGTGGCTTGTTATATAAAGAGTATGTATCTTTCGGTGGTAAAAAAATAGTAAAAATTTATCTGCTTGCTACAGTAGTTTTTGTTTTGCTCAGAGTAATGCTACGCGGTGATTTCGGTGGTGAAAACATGGTTACGGAGCTTGATGGGGGGCAAATTGTTTCTTTATGGGACCTTTTCTTTATGATGGCTCCGATGTATATCATAATGTTTGGAGTCTTTCTGGCATTTGGTTCTATTGGATTGCTTGTGGAAGGTGACAAGAAAAATAAGGTGATGAACTATGTAAGATCACTTCCGCTTAAGAGAAATACCTATATTGCATCTAAATACATCTTTATTGTTATTTTGGAATATGTCATTTTGACGGCATATCTAATTTGGAGTGTAATATTTCATGCATTTTGCGAATCGGGAATACTGAATGATGCAATGGATCTTTTGGATTCATTTGCCCCTATATTGTTGATGGTGGCAATGGTGATGGCTGCGGTGGAATTGCCATTGTATATCGGTATGGGTAAAGAAAAGGCAGATATGATAATAACCGCATTTTTTATGTTGGTTTTTTTGGTAGTAGCCGGATTACTGTTTTTTGCAGATTACAGTAAATTCAGTGTGTTCATTGAGAGTGCGGATATGACGATAATAATAGCCAAGATTAATGAGTACAGCAGTGTTATTGCGGCAGCTCAGCTGCTGGGACCTGTATTTGCAGGTTTGCTTTTCTATCTGTCATATCGAATCTCCTGCAAGGTTGGTAATAGGGAGGTGGCAATTGATGGATAAAAAAAGACTGATTATTTATTTGTTGCTGTCCTTCGGTATAAGCTGGGTGATATTTATTGCATACGGAGCTACCGGACATAAATGGGACGGAACTAATCCGTACATGGAATCCCTGGTTGGAATGGGAATGCTGGTGCCGTTTATCGCACATTTGCTGACACGATACATTACCAAAGAAGGATTTGCTTTAACCGGTAAGGATTCCCTGATGCTGGGAATGGATTTTAAGAATAAGAAATGGATATTTTTTATTTTGGCAATTATCTTGCCGTGGATCTACTTCGAGTTGGGATATAGCCTGATGGCAGCAGCGGTACCGGAAATCTTTGATGCAGGTTATTATAAGGAACTGGGCCTTGATAAGGTGCTGGTCGCTGCGATGCCTTTTTCGGCAATTATAAACGGAGTAATCGGATCAGCGCTGGCTCTCGGAGAGGAAGGCGGATGGCGCGGATATATGATGCCCAAGCTGATTAATATCTTCGGAGTAAAAAAGTCAGTTTTCATCGGAGGAATAATCTGGGGCTTGTGGCATGCTCCACTTACCGTAATCGGACATAATTTCGGAACAGATTATCCGGGATATCCGTTAGCAGGTATTTTGTTTATGTGCGTGATTTGCACATTCATTGGTATTATGCTTACCTATATCACTATGAAGACAGGTTCAATCTGGCCTGCAGCTTTCATGCATGCAGTAAATAATGCGCACCCCTCGGTGATGATGTATTTCTTAAATACCCCTAAATATGAGGAACTTAAGCGCCCTGTAATGCTGGATCAGGCAATAATATTTGCACCGATGGTGATGATGGGGATAATATGTCTGGTGTTATTGTTCAGGGATGTGAAAAATA
>JAKSRU010000179.1 GCA_024403475.1 Lachnospiraceae bacterium
GATCATCCTTTTTACACCGTGACAGCATAATGCCGCACAGATATGTAACAACTGTCGACCCCAAAAGCAGAACAGCATATTTTGCATTCCAGCTCATATAAAAATAATAGCTGGCTATCAGCAACCATATGTATCTCACCTTGCGCGGAATAATAAAATATATCAGCACAACCAGCGGGAAGAATATTAAGAAAGATAATGAGTTAAAAAACATTATTTTATCCCAAACACAAGTTTCTCAGATAGTAATAAACCATTACTAATATTACACTATAAGCATATATTATTCAACGATTTCAACCTTTTGCGGGGTCTGGGTTATATGCTGTATGTACAAACCTTAAATACGATAAAACTGCCGCAGAACGTATTTTACCAATCAATCATTTACCAAAAAACCCTCAGATAGTATAATGTCTACTATCTATATAATTATTTAATACTATTATTCGGAGTTATTATGAATAAACCAACTGCATCATCAAAAGCACACCCGTTTATCTCTATCATCAGAGTGATATGTTTTATCGCCGTACTCTCCCTTGTGTTAGCAAAAGTATATAGTGTTTTATCCTGGAAAGATACCAGCGGTGATTACTTGTCATCTATAGAGCAGCTCTATTCTACTGATGACAATTTGATTGACGTTGTTTTTGTCGGAAGCAGCCACGTATACTGTGGTATTTACCCCTCTATTCTTTGGAGTGAACACGGTGTTTCCGCCTTTGATTTATCTATTTCAGGTCAGGATATCAATTCTTCATACCATTCTATCGTCGAATTATTAAAAACTCAGTCACCAAAGGTAGTCTTTGTTGATATATATGGTGTTCTTTACGATGGATACAATAATACCGGTAATCTTTATCGCAATGCTCTCAGTTTGCGCCCTTCAATTAATTCATACAATTTGATAACTGACCTTGTCGGAAAGGATGAAGCTATGTCCTATTCCACAAAATTTCCCGTTATACACACTCGTTATACTGAGCTCAAACGCTTTGACTTTCAAACCAATCCTGTCAATATTTACTCTCGAGGAGAGGTATTCTATATGTGTATCGCGGAACAATCTCCGGATAATTTTAATACATCTGAAATTACTGAAATAGGAGAGCTGAATGACACAAATAAGGCTTGGATTGATGATCTTATCCTATTATCGAAGGAGAACAATTTCAAACTTATATTCTTTGTCGCACCTACCAGAATGACTGATAGCCACCAGGTACAATTGAATGCGGCTACCGCCTATGCTACCGAGCAGGGCATTGCCTGTTACGATTTCAACAGATATCCTGAACTTCTGAATATAGACTTAAATACGGATTTTAAGGATTATGCGCACCTTAATTACAACGGAGCCCGTAAGCTTACCTCATGGTTTGGCACCTGGTTGTGTGAAAACACTACTATAATCGACCACCGGGGAGATGATTCTTATTATCAATGGAATATGGATGCTCACTTGTACAAAAACAATTTGGACAAGGCAAATATGGATTTGTGCAATGGACTTATAGAATCCCTCCCCATTGCAGCATCCAACTCAGATTTTATCACTGTACTGAGTCTCAATTTCTACAGTACGGACCATATCGATGAGCAATATATTGACATCCTCAACTATGCCTGCATCGATGCTGAAGAAGCTTTCAGAGGCGGAATGTGGATATGCAAAAATGGTGTCTTTACAAAGGTTATCAGCAATGACCCCAATGATCTTGCATATTATGAAAAACTACCAAGTTCTGAAATACTTAGGCTACATTATGATTCCTCTCCATATGCAGCAACAAATATTTCTATAGGCCATACCAACTATAACACCTTTGGAACATATGCCACTGTCATTGTATATGATACATATACTCAACAGGTAATCTATCACGGAGGACAGTAAGACTATGCTATTCAATTCAATTGATTTCCTCATATTTTTTCCAATAGTAGCCATAGTCTATTTCCTCATACCCAGAAAGGTTAAATACATATGGCTTCTCTTCGCCAGCTACTATTTCTATATGTGCTGGAATGCAAAATATGCCCTGCTGATTGCGACCTCGACCATCATCACCTATCTGGCGGGTATTTTTATAGAAAAAGCGAAAAAAACATCACTGAAAAAGTGGATTGTGGCATTAAGCTTTGTCTCAAATCTCTCAATCCTGTTTTTGTTTAAGTACTTCAATTTTATGGTGGACACTCTCAATAAAGTACTTACTCGTGTTCACATTAATCCATTGAGTGTATCTCTTGATTTGTTGCTTCCTGTAGGTATTTCCTTCTATACCTTCCAGGCATTAGGCTATACCATCGATGTGTATCGCGGTAATATCAAGGCTGAGAAAAATCCATTAATGTACGCATTATTCGTAAGCTTTTTCCCTCAGTTGGTAGCCGGACCTATTGAACGAAGCGGCAACCTGCTCAACCAGCTCCAATCAATTGCTGTGAAAAAAGAAGGCGAAGGCTATTTTACTTGTAACATTAATAACATTTCATCCGGCTTTACTATGATGATATGGGGTCTGTTTATGAAAATGGTCATAGCAGACCGAATTGCAATATATGTTGATTCCGTATATTCGTCATTATATAAAATGGGTACCGTCGAAACCGTATTGGCTGCAATAGGTTTCTCAATCCAGATTTACTGCGACTTTGCCGGTTACTCATCCATCGCTATCGGCGCTGCCAGAGTAATGAACTTCAATCTGATGGAGAACTTTAATACTCCTTATTTTGCAACAAGCATCAGTGATTTTTGGAAGCGTTGGCACATTTCACTGAGCACCTGGTTCCGTGATTACCTTTATATTCCTCTCGGCGGCAATCGCAAGGGACGCTTCAGACAATATCTCAATCTGATGATTACCTTCCTCGTCAGCGGTCTGTGGCACGGTGCTTCATGGCACTTTGTCATTTGGGGCGGAATACACGGCTTCTATCAGATAATAGGTCACATTACCAAGCCCGCTCGTGAAAAGCTGTGCAAGCTCTTTAAGGTAAACACAGAAGTCTTCAGCTTCCGCTTCGGCCAAATGCTTATTACCTTCTGTCTCACCAGTTTTGCATGGATTTTCTTTAAGGCAGGATCAATAAATCAGGTGAAAGAGTTTTTGTCCAGAATGTTTGGAAACTTCAATCCCTGGGTACTGTTTGACGACAGCTTGTATCTGAATGGACTTGATATCAAAGAATCCAACATCCTCATCGTAGCAGTACTGATTCTTTTGATTGTAGATCTCGTGCGATACAAAAAGAAAGAGGATATCGGTGCGGTACTTCTCAAACAAAATCTCTGGTTCCGTTGGGCTGTATTGATTCTCCTCATTGTCGCTGTAATAGTATTCGGTGAGTATGGAATCAATTTTGATTCTCAGAAATTTATCTATTTTGATTTCTGATTATTTTTGATTTTTATTCAGTTAATTTATTACAGCTTGTTATTAACCCGACATCACTCAATATTATTTTTAACTAAAGAATTACAGAATGAATTTATACGAACTTGAAGAAAAAAACGAACAGCTCCCCAGAGCAGTAATCGCAGGATTAAGAACCGACTACAGACACAATTCCGAGGATGATTTTGCATCCGATTTCGATCACTCAATGACCGAGATGAAGGCACTGGTAGAGGCTTGCGATATGGAGGTATGTGCCTGCATCAGCCAGACACTCGACCATCCTGACAATGCAACCTATATCGGTAAGGGAAAGGCCCATGAAATTGCCGAGCTTGTAGAAGAATACAAGGCGGAATACTGTATATTTGAGAGTAATCTGTCCCCTTCTCAGATGAAAAATCTTCAGGAGATAGTCGGTGTCCCCGTATGGGACAGAACCAATCTCATTCTCGAGATTTTCTCTCGAAGAGCTAAAACTCGCGAGTCAAGATTGCAGGTCGAATCAGCTTATCTGCAGTACATGCTCCCCAGATTGACCGGTATGTGGCAGCATCTCGGTCGTCAGGGCGGTGGTAGCGGAAGCCGTTCCAATAAAGGTATCGGTGAAACTCAGATTGAGCTCGACCGCAGACATATTAACCATCGCATTGCAGAACTATCCAAGGAATTGGAGGTAATCAGCCGTACCCGTGATGTTCAGCGCGCAGGAAGAAGCCGTGGCGATTTGCCATCGGTGGCACTGGTAGGCTATACCAATGCCGGCAAGTCTTCACTGATGAACAAGCTGCTGACTATTTCCGCAGAACTCGATTCACCTTCAGGCAACAGTGCTCCCATTAAGGAATACATCCTTGGTGACAGTCCTGAAAAGGAAAAGCTTGAGCAGAAGAAGGTATTTGAAAAAAATATGCTCTTCGCTACGCTCGACACTTCCATCCGTAGAATATATACCGACGATCATCAGGATTTCCTTCTTTCTGATACGGTAGGATTTATTGAAAATTTGCCTCACGGGCTTGTTAAGGCCTTCCGCTCTACCCTTGATGAGGTAAAATATGCTAACCTCCTGCTCATCGTATTGGATTCATCTGATCCATATCACAAGCAGCACAAAAAAGTTACCGAGAATACCTTGAAGGATCTCGAAGCAGGCGACATTCCCAGAATATATGTTATGAACAAGTCAGATCTTCTTGCCGAAGACGAGTTGAGACCTGTAATAGCTAATGACAACACTATTTACATCTCTACCAAGACAGGTTCCGGAATTAATGAACTACTCGCAGCTATCAAGCGTGCGGTATACAGTAGCAGATGCTCATTCAAGGTATTGCTTCCATACTCACGCGGAGACCTGACCGACAAGCTTCATCGCCTCGGCCGCACTGACTCAGAGGAATACACCGGCGACGGTATACTCATAAGCGGTGAATGCAGTTCCAGACTTTTTGAAGAGATTAAGGAGTTTACAGTTAAGTAGACTTCAAATAATATAGA
>JAKSRU010000018.1 GCA_024403475.1 Lachnospiraceae bacterium
GGAGATGCTCAGGCAAGAAGACTTGGTATTCGTACTAAGGGCGAAAACGGAACCTATCTTGTTCACACTCTTAACAATACTGTACTTGCTACTCCCAGAGGACTTATCGCAGTTCTTGAGAATAACGTAAATGCAGACGGTTCAATCAATGTTCCTAAGGCACTTCAGCCTTATATGGGTGGTAAGGAAAAGATTGTTCCCATTAAGAAGTAATTTATACTTTAAGTATTATTAATTATGGCTGAAAAAACTGATATTATGGAAGAATCTAAGTCAGAGGAAGAGTTTACAGAGGAAGCTGTAAAAGCAAAGGCATTGCAGGAAAAAGAGGATTTGATTAAAACAATCGAAGCCATGGATGCATCTGTTCTTCCCAACAAGGATGAAATACTAAATAAAATAAAGTCAGAAGCCGGTAAAAAATCTGATAAAGAAACCAGTAAATCCAAGGGCAATAGTTTTCTATTGCCCATTGGACTGTTTTTCCAGTTTATTTTTACCGTAATCGGCGGAGGTATGTTTATCTCCGGTTTGATTGCCGGATTCAGTGTCAAGTGGGATACTTCACTGGATGATGGCGTAGCAAATATCTCAATAGTGCTTGCAATTGCGGGAGGAATCCTTTTTGCTGTCGGAATCGCTCTTGCATTTATTTTGTATAAAGCAGCCTTGAAGAGATATATTTCCAGCAAGTTGAAATAGAGTAGTTCGGAGGAAAACTAATTGCACAGATATCTTCGTGCTATAGGTTTTAGCAGTAAGACAAGAAAAGAAATACATGAACTGGTTACTGATAGTATCCGTAAGTCTGATCGTCGTGGTTATACACTTTCTACTGACGATGTAATGCTTGCGGAGTTCAGCAGAGATTATGCTGACAGTATGGGTATTACGGTTGCCGGTACCTTTGATGATGAGGATAAGTTCCACACAGAATATTATTTTCCTTATCTCACCGGTACGGGTATTTCTTCGTATGAAGATATTTCTGTCGAAAAGCATGCTGCTGAGGATTCATATGCCGGTATCTGCGATGATATCCGAGTTGGTATTTCAGTTATTTTTTACCTCCAAAACAGAATTCCATATGTAAACGCTCAGACAGCAGGTAAGCTCCCGATTAAGGGAACCTCGGTAACTTTTTCCGGATTGTCTGTAAAGGGAAGTGTACTTATTCCTATGTTTAAGCTTCCCGGTGAAGAAGAGAGAATTACCAGAGAATCTGCAGAGAGAGCTAAGCTTATTGCTGCAGCCAAAAATGGCGATGAGGAAGCTATTGAAACCTTGACTCTTGAAGATATGGATGTGTACAGTACTATATCAAAGAGAATACTCAAGGAAGATATTTATACTATAGTAGATACCAGCTTTATGCCCTATGGAGTTGAGTGTGACCAGTATTCTGTAATTGCTGACATCAAGGGTGTGAGAAAGGTCATTAATCATATAACTGAAGAGCAGGTATATATACTAACCCTTTATTGCAATGATTTGACTTTTGATATTGCAATAAATATAATGGATTTGGTTGGCGAGCCTGAGGTCGGAAGAAGATTCAAGGGTGTTGTCTGGTTACAGGGAAAAATCAATTTCCCTGAGGATGTATTGTAAAATACATAGTCAAAATCAGTTGTCTGGTATTTGCTCCTTTAGTTAAATGGATATAACAGGCCCCTCCTAAGGGTCAGTTGTGGGTTCGATTCCCGCAAGGAGCGTTTTGCCCGGTTCATCCGGGCGTTTTTTTTAAGGGTGAATTAAGCTTTAGTATTATTTATGAGTAAAGCTTTTAGATTATCCGCGAATTGAGTCGTAGTATTTATATTTGGAGTTTAGATATGCATATTATTCTTCATCAGCCGGAGATTCCGCAGAATACAGGAAATATAGGAAGAACCTGTGTTGCTACAAACACAAGCCTTCATCTGATAGAGCCACTGGGATTTCAAATTAATGAAAAGCAGTTAAAAAGAGCCGGCATGGATTACTGGGATAAATTGGATGTGACCAGATATATCAATATGAATGATTTTAAGGAAAAACATCCCGGCGCAGTTATTTGGATGGCTACTACAAAGGCACATCAGTGCTATACAGATGTAAAGTTTGGGCCTGATGATTATATTATGTTCGGTCGTGAGAGTGCAGGTATTCCTGAGGAGCTTTTAGTTGAAGATGAAGAACATTGCATCAGAATTCCTATGGGCGAAAATATCAGATCTCTCAATTTGTCCAATTCTGTAGCAATCGTTCTTTATGAAGCCTTGAGACAGCAACAGTTTGCAGGTCTTGAAGAAAACGGACAGCTTCACAGACTGGAGTGGAAGTAGATGATAGAAATAAAAAATATTTCAAAAAGCTATGGAAAAACCGTATCTATAGATGATTTTTCATATTCTTTCGATAAAAGCAGGGTTTATGGGATTGTAGGTGCAAAAAATGCCGGTAAATCATCATTATTAAAGATTTTGGCAGGTTGTATAGCACAAAATGACGGAAGTGTCATAATTAACAAGCTTGAATTAAAAAAATATCTCAGAAAAAACTGTTTGGGTTATATGCCTGAGGATTTGGCTATCGACAATGGACTTACAGTAGAGGAATACCTGAATTTTTCTGCAGAAATCAAGGGAGCCGCCAAAAAGAAGAATACTGCAAAAGAAGCTGATAAAAATATCGATAATGATTTCGATAATGATTTCGATAATGAAATTGCAGGAAACAGGCTTATTAAAAAACTGTCTGATAAAGAAAAAAAGCTGGTTTTGTTTAAGCAGGCCTTAATTGGTAATCCGGAAGTAATCATTTTGGATGAACCAATGAAGGGACTTGATATTGAGCATTTAGATCAGATTAAAAAGACAATCAATTCTGTAAAGACCGGTAAATCTATAATCATAAGTTCAAGTTCATTGGGTGAGATAAGCAGCGTTTGTGATGAAATTTTGATAATTGCTAATGGTAAACTGATTGCCCATGATACTCCGGATAATTTGAAGAATATCTATGGTGACACAGAAGAAATCGTCATATCAATCGTAGGTAAAGTGGACAAAGCTACTTCACTTCTTAGAAAAATTCCCGAAGTAAAAAAAGCTGAAGGAATCGGTAAAGATTCTGATGGACATAATAGGATTAGAATTGTTTATGTTCCGGAAAGAGATATTAATGAGATAATTACATCAATCTTGGCTGAAAAAAAGATTGTTGTTGCTGAAATTATCAAAAAAGAAGCTTCTTTTGAAGATATTGAGGAGTAATTCATTATGCTTGCTATATATAAGCGTGAGATAAAAGCATATTTTACTACAATGATTGGTTATGTTTTTGTAGCTGTATCATTGTTTTTAATAGGTCTGGGATTTTTTGCATATAATTTATATCAGGAAAGACCTTATTTTTCATATACAATCCAAGGCTGCACTTTAGTATTGTTGGTTACAATACCATTTCTTACCATGAATTTATTGGTTAGAGAGAAAAAAGCAAAGACTGAACAGATGCTTTTATCTTCATCTGCTTCTGTGGCTTCAATTGCAGTTGGAAAATTTCTCGCTGCGTTTAGTGTGTTTTTAATTCCTTGTGTAATCAGCTGTGTTTATCCGTTAATCCTTAATAGATTTGGAACAGTTCCTATTGCTGAGGCATATGTTGCTATTTTAGGTTTCGTATTTTATGGGGCTGCATGTATTGCAATCGGTATGTTTTTTTCATCGATTGTAAAGTATCAGGTACTTGCAGCTATTCTGAGTTTCATAGTACTGTTCCTCGGATACATAATGGCATCAATAATTTCACTTTTTACCGCCACAGAGGGATTAATCTCAAATATTTTGGGAGTATACGATTTGTCTACACCCCTCAATTATATGACAAATGGTGTAATTGATTTTGTTGCTATTTTTTATTATGTATCAATGACCGCTCTTTTCATTTTTCTTACCGCTCAGTCAATTCAGAAGAGAAGATGCACAGTTACTGCCAAGAATTTTTTCAAATGTGAGTTTAATATTATCGGAATAATTGTGGCTATTGCCATTTTTGTCACAGCTAATATTTTTGTTAAAAAGATTCCCGATAGGTATTCTACAGTTGATTGCTCATACAGTGGTCTTTTCTCTATATCTGCAGAAACCAAGGACTATATTGAAGGTCTCGAAGAGGATGTGACAATCTATGTCCTCAACAGCAGAGAAGGCTACGATGAATATGTTAGAAAATTGCTCGATAAATATGAGGAAGAGTCAGAGCATATAAAGGTTGAGTATATTGATCAATATCTGTATCCCAGATTTTATCTTCAGTATACAGATACTGCACCTGAAGCAGGTAGCTTGATTATTATTGGAAGTAAAAATACTAAGATTGTTGGTTACAGCTATCTCTATGAGTATGATTATTCAAATTACTATCAGACCGGAAGTGTAGAAATATCCGGATTTGTCGGTGAAAATCAGATTAATAATGCAATTGACTATGTAACTAACGGTAATCTTGCTAAGGTTTATGTTGTAACCGGACATGGCGAGACAGAATTTGAAACAGCTTATTATGATGCAATTACTGTTAGTGGTGCGGAATATGAAAATGTTAAGCTTGATGATGTTGATGGTATTTCCGGAAAAATATCAGGAATTATTATTAACGGAGCCACCAAAGATATTTCCGAATCAGATTTAGCAAAGCTAACAGATTATCTTGATAATGGTGGAAAAATACTGATTACTCTTGCTCATACAGAAGAGGATACTCCTAACCTGGACGAGCTTTTGGACTATATGGAAATAAATGTAGTAACCGGTATGGTCATCGAAAATGATCCGAATTACTATTACCAGGAATGTGTATATTTGATTCCTGATATGATTACCAATAAGTACACCGAAGATCTTCCCGAATATCCGCTTTTGACAGAGGCTGTGGGTATGATGGTTAACGATTACAGTGAGTATGTTTCGTATGATTCATTTTTATATACGACGGAGGATGCTTTTCTCAAGGTCAATTATAAAGAATCAACTATATTCAATGAGCATGAAGGGGACTATGAAGGTCGTTTTGTTGTAGGTGTTGATGCCAGTCGTCAGATTACCGATGAAAAAGGAATAGTCACTAATCCGGAAATGATTGCTATTGCATCTTCAAATGCATTTTCAACTGCAATGGATGCTATGGTGAATAATACCAATATTTTATTGTTTGCTAATATAGTTGGAACATTTGTTGAAGAATCATCCGTAACAAATGTTTCAGCCAAGGCATTGTCTTTACAATTTTTAGAGGTTGGAAGAACTGACAGAAATGTCATAGTTATCATTACTATGCTGTTGATTCCTTTGGGAGTGATTGCCTGTGGAATATATACCTGTATGAAGCGCAAGAAGAATTAGTTTTATGTATCAGAAAAAGTGAAGGTCTGTTATGTCATCGAAGAATAGAGATATTAAAGAATATAATATTAACGGTCTTGATCTTGAGGCAGAAATACAAAAGGAGCAGCAGCTTTTAGAAGAGCAGGAATTAAAGGTTGCAAAGTTGAAAAAGAAGATGCTCATCTTTGGCATAGTTCTGCTTGTACTGGTTGCAGCATATATTGCACTGGCATTGTATAATAAAGCTATAGTTTAACTGATAACTCATTTAATAAGGGGATAATAATGGCAAATCTCGGCAATCCACAGAATACAATTGAAATTATCCAAAAATATGAATTCCGTTTTCAGAAGAAGTTTGGACAGAATTTCCTTATAGATACTCATGTTCTCGAGAAAATAGTAGAAGCAGCAGGTGTTACCAAGGATGATATGGTCCTTGAAATCGGACCCGGAATCGGAACAATGACTCAGTATCTTGCTGAAGCGGCAAGAGAAGTAGTAGCAGTTGAGATAGATAACAACCTGATTCCTATTTTGCAGGATACCCTATCTGATTATGACAATGTTGTCATAATTAATAATGATATTCTCAAGGTAGACTTGGAAGCACTTTCTAAAGAACATAATGGCGGAAAGCCGATAAAGGTTGTAGCAAATTTGCCCTACTATATTACAACTCCAATCATTATGGGTCTTTTCGAGAGTAATGTGCCTCTGGATAATATTACCATCATGGTACAGAAAGAGGTTGCAGACAGAATGCAGGAGGGACCGGGAAGTAAAGATTATGGTGCACTTTCATTGGCTGTTCAGTATTATGCTAAACCTGAAATCGTTACAAATGTACCTCCGAACTGTTTTATGCCCAGACCTAATGTAGGCAGTGCTGTTATCAAACTTACCAGGTATCCCGAACCCCCGGTTAAGGTTGATGATGCCAAGAAGATGTTTTCACTTATCAGAGCTTCCTTTAATCAGCGTCGCAAGACTTTGGTTAACGGCTTAAATAATGCTCCGGGACTTCACTTTACAAAGGATCAGATTGTTGAAGCCTTGGAAAAAATGGGACTCTCGGAAACGATTCGTGGAGAGGCGTTGACACTTGAACAATTTGCGGAGTTAAGCAATATCCTAAAATAGAATTATTTGGTTAAAATAAATAGGTTTTTCGTATTATTTTAGTAACATCTTTCGACCGAAATGCCCTATTTTATAGACATCAAGCCACAAGGTATGGTACAATTTGATTAATTATGTGGACATATCTTGTGGTATTTTTATGTGACGAAAAATATTGTCACGAGGACATGAGGTTTTACAATGGATAAGTATGAGTACAAAGTAAGAGCTGATGAAATTAGAGATTTAATTTCTCAGGGACAATATAGCCAGGCTGCAGAGCTTGCAGATACTATCGATTGGAGCAGAGTTAAAAAGACTGCTATTTTGTGTACCATCAGTGATCTTTATAAGAAGAACAGAAGATACGATGATGCAATCGAATTATTGCAGCTTGCATATGAGAAGAATCCCGGTGGAAAGGATATTCTCTACTCGCTCTGCGAATTGTATATCAAGACTAACAATATTATTAATACTGTAGCTACTTACAAGGATTTCCTTAAGATTGCAAGTAACGATTCCCGCAGATATATTCTTCAGTACAAGATTTATGAGATGGAGGATGTTACTCTTGAGGAGCGCATAGAGGTTCTTGAGGAGTTAAAGAGCAGAGATTATCGCGAAAAGTGGGCTTACACTCTTGCTTATCTGTATCACAGAGCAGGTCTTGCTACAAAATGTGTAGAGGAATGTGACGAACTTATTCTCTGGTTTGATGAGGGTAAGTATGTATATATGGCTATGGAGCTTAAGATGCGCCACCAGCCTCTTACTCCTGCACAGCAGGAAAAATATGATCATCGTTTTGATGCAATAAATGGTGTGGGTTGGCAGAGCCAGCTTCCCACTGATGATGTTGCAAGCCCGGTTACGGATGATACCGGAGAACTTGCCAATGCAGAACAAAACTATACTGCACCTGTACCTGCAGCACCTGTATCAGATATGGAAGCAGCAGCTCTTGCGGGACAGACTATAGTTTATAATCCTGTTCAGGATGTAACAGGCGAAAGCGTTATGGTACCCGATGGAAATACTGTTGTAATGGGTAATTCAAGAGGAGCCGTAACCAGTGCGGAAGCAATTGCGCTTTCTATGGGTTATACCCAGGTTTACCATGGAATGGAGCCCGAACCTGAAATTCAGGTTAAGCCCGTTGATGTTGGAGAGTACAATACCATCAATCTTCAGCAGGCTCTTGCAGAGGGAGTTGCTGAAGTATTAGAGAAGAATCCCGGAGAGGCTTCTTCTGTAGAAAGCATTTTCAAGGCAGATACCAAAGAAATTTATCCTGCCGCAGATTCAGATACCAAGGAGATTCCTTCTATTCCGGAGGGAGTAGATTATACTCCTCAGGCAGTAACTGACAAGACTGTCGTAATTGCTAAGGTATCAGGAACCTTTGATGCTACCAAGACTATTCCTTTGCACGATATTCAAAAATCTATCAAAGATATGGAAGCAAATAAGAGTGAGGCTTCATCAGAGGCAGCTCCTATTCCTGTACCCGGAGCTGAAGAGGTAAAGGCTGAAAATAAATCTGCAGAAGTATCAGAAGCAGCACCGGTTGCTACACCTGACACTGCAGTTTATACAGGAAATACAGTTCCTTTATATAACAATGATCTTATTAACAGTATCAGAATGCCCGGCAGTAATGTCGGAACTACCAAGGTTATCTATCCTACTCAGGAAGCAATGTCTATTGCTGAGACAGAAGCAATGTCGGCACAGCCTCCGGAAAAGTATGCTGAAGTAATGACTCAGGAGCCTGACGGACAGCTGAGCTTGGTTATGCCTGAGGATAAGGTTAAGCTGGTGAGTCAGATTACAGGACAGCTCAGTATCAATGATGTAATGACTGAGTGGAACCGCTTAAAGTATGAGCGTGAGGAACTTAATCGTAAGAGATATCATGAGCTTGTAAAGCAGCAGACCGGTGAGATTTTCAATGAATTTGAGAGAGCAGCACTCAATGGTGTGTTGGAAACTCTTGAAAAAGAGAGCGCAGATGCTGCAAGAGCTAAGGAAGAGGCAGAGAGAAAAGCTGAGGAAGAAAGAATTGCCGCAGCTACAGATGCCCCTGTACAGAAATTATCTTTTGAGCGTGTTGATATGAAAAAGGCCAACGAAGCTATCGACGGTGAAGCGATTATGACTTCAGGAGAAGTTGCAGGAGCAGCCGTGGCAGTAGCAAGTGTTGCAGCAGTTGCGGCTGAAGCTACAGTTGCTGATATTGCTGTCGAAGCAGGTGCATCAGTGGTTGAGTCTTTGGATATTTTGGATGACA
The DNA here is from genome assembly GCA_024403475.1 of Lachnospiraceae bacterium. Taxonomy (GTDB): domain Bacteria; phylum Bacillota; class Clostridia; order Lachnospirales; family Lachnospiraceae; genus AC2028. Next base: position 8,785 of record JAKSRU010000018.1, read on the forward strand.
CCAGAGAAGTTGCTGACGAAGCAACTTCTGAGGTAGCTACTGAAGTAGTTGAAGAAGCTACAGAAGCGATTACAGAAGCAGTAGCTGAAGAAATAGTGGAGGAATCTGCTGAAGAATCAGTTGAAGAAAATGCTGAAGAACCAATTGAAGAAATTGTAGAAGAAATTGCAAAAGAGCCTGCCAAGAAGGAAATGACCTTTGAGGAAAGTCTTGGAAGTATTTTCGATAATATAGATAATGAACCGGAAGAAAAGGAAATTGATTCCGATATTTGGGATGAAAAATCTGAAGATAGCGAAGATGAATATTTTGTAGAAGAAGCTTCTGAAGAAGACTCCGAAGTACCTGAAGAAATATTTGCAGAGGAATCAGGAGAAGAAATCATCGATGAAGAAAGTACCGATGAAAACATCGAGGACGAAAATGTCGATGATGATGAAGAAAATTCTGATGAAACCTCTGAAGAAGCTTCTGAGGAATATGCGAACGAGGAAGAAGTTGATCCCAGAGATAAAACTTATCATGTTATTGGAATGAATGAGACTACCAATCATTACATTAACAAGAAAAAGAAAAAGCTTGAGGCTAAGGCTGCTGAGCAGGATTCGGAAAATACCGATAGCAGCGATGAAGATTCCGATGATGATGTAAGAGAGCTTACTCCTGAAGAGCAGGAGCTTTTTGGTCCCTATATCAATGGAAAAGAGTCTCGCAAGCAGCTTATCAACTTAATTGATAATGTAAGCATGGCTTCATATACCGGAAACATTATTCTTACCGGTGGAGATGGTACTGATGTATCAGATCTTGCAACTGTGATTATGAAGGACATCAAGCAGACTGACAGCAATTTCTCAGGAAAGGTTGCCAGAGTTCCTGCCAAGAGTCTCAATAACAAGAAGATGGATGCTGTTATTAAGCAGCTCGCAAATGGTGCACTTATTATTGAGAATGCGTCAGCAATGTCTGACAACACTGCAGCAGGACTTTATAAGTGTCTTGATACAGAAAATCTCGGAATTATTATTACATTGCTTGATTCTGAGAGAAATATGGAGAAGCTTCTCAGCAGAGCTCCCAGATTGTCTCCTCTTTTTACAGCGCGTATGAATGTGAAGCCCCTCACTAAGGAACAGCTTGCAGAATTTGCTGTAAAATATGCATATGAGCAGGAATACTCAATCGATCAGATGGGTATGCTCGGCCTTCACAGAATGATTGAAGCAAGACAGACTGCTACACATTCGGTTAACCTTGTAGAAATCAAGGAGATTGTTGACCAGGCAATTTCTCATGTCAGCAAAAAGAGTATCGGTCATTTCTTCGATATTCTCGGTGGAAAGAGATACGACAGTGAGGATATGATTATTCTCGGCGAGAAGGACTTCAGATAAAATAGAATCGTAAAATGGTTTTACTGTTCACGATGGTCAGTACAGTATTTGGATTTAATATATAGATTCGGAGGGTACATAATGGCAAAAGCACAGTCAAAGTCAGAGATAGAAGCGCCAATAGAAAAGAAAGCACCTGCTAAGAAAGCATCTGTTAAGAAGGCATCTGCAGAAACAAAGTCTGCAGAAAAGAAAACCGTAGCTAAAAAAGTTGTAGAAAAAAAGCCAGCAACTAAAAAAACTGCGGCGACAAAAAAAACCGTAGCGGCTAAGCAGATTTACAATAGAGATCAACAGTTGATTATCAGTGCAGACGATCAGTATTTGTTTGGTAACGGAACTCATTACGATATTTATAAAAAATTGGGAGCACATCTTTCAGTAGAAAATGGTGTAAAGGGTACATATTTTGCAGTATGGGCTCCTAATGCATTGGGTGTAAGTGTAGTTGGTTCTTTCAACGGATGGGAAGAGCGTGCCAATGTAATGACCAAGCTCGGCGATGGTGGAATTTGGGGAGTATTTGTTCCCGGAGTTGGCGAAGGCGCAATGTATAAATTCCTAATTCATGCTGAGGATGGTCGTGACCTTTATAAGGCTGACCCCTTTGCAAATCATGCAGAGTTCCGTCCCGGAACTGCTTCTATAGTTGCTGACTTAGAAGGCTTTGAATGGGAAGACGATAAGTGGGTTAGTGAAAGAAACAGCAGAAATATAGATGATATCAACAAGAGTCCTATGGCTATTTATGAGTGCCATATAGGTTCTTTCATGAAGCATCCCAACGGAACTGAAGACGGATTCTATAATTACAGAGAATTCGCTACCAGAATTGTTGAGTACTTAAAGGAAATGAAGTATACCCATGTAGAGCTTATGGGTATCGCAGAACATCCCTTTGATGGTTCTTGGGGATATCAGGTAACCGGATACTATGCGCCTACTTCTAGATACGGAGAACCGAAGGACTTCATGTATCTTGTAAATGAACTTCATAAAAATGGCATAGGTGTCATTTTGGACTGGGTACCCGCTCATTTTGCTACAGATGCGCATGGACTCGCAGAATTCGATGGCAAGTGCATATTCGAGCATCCGGATCCCAGACTTGGAGAGCATCCTGATTGGGGTACCAAGATTTTCAATTATACAAAGCCTGAGGTAACCAATTTCCTAATTGCCAATGTTCTCTATTGGATTAGAGAATTCCATATTGACGGTATTCGTGTTGATGCTGTGGCATCAATGCTCTATCTTGATTATGGCAAGAAGGATGGTCAGTGGCTTCCTAATAAGTTTGGTGGAAATAAGAACCTTGATGCAATCGTTTTTTTCCATCATCTCAATTCAGTAGTTCGCGGAACTTATCCCGGATTCCTTACTATTGCAGAGGAATCAACTGCATGGCCGCATGTAACCGGACCTATCGGCGATGACGAAGGACTCGGATTTACCTACAAGTGGAACATGGGCTGGATGCATGATTTCTGCGAGTATATGAAGCTTGATCCGTTGTATCGTAAGGGTAGCCATTATTCAATGACCTTTGCGATGACCTACAATGAGAGCGAAAACTATATCCTTCCTCTTTCACATGATGAGGTAGTACATCTTAAATGCTCTATGGTTAATAAGATGCCCGGATATACTATCGATAAATATGCTAATCTCCGTGTAGGTTATACCTATATGTTTGGACATGCAGGTAAAAAGCTTCTTTTCATGGGACAGGATTTTGCTCAGGAAAGAGAGTGGAGCGAGGCTCGTGAGCTTGATTGGTTCCTTCTCGGTGAAAAGAATAATTCGGGAATGAAGAATTATGTTCGTGATCTTCTCGAAATGTATAGAAATTATCCTTGTCTCTACAGAATTGATAATAGTTGGAAGGGCTTTGAATGGATGAATGCAGACGATGCAGATCGCAGCATTTATTCTTGGGTTCGTCGCGATGAAACCGGCAAGAAGAACCTGCTCTTTATACTGAACATGACTCCTATCAGGTGGGAAAACTACATGGTTCCTGTACCTAAGAACAAGAAGTATAAGCTTGTACTTAATTCTGATGAGGAAAAATATGCAGGATGGGGTAAGCCTGTATCTGCAGAACTTCAGGCAAATAAAAAGCCTTGCTGCCAGCAGCAGTATTCCGTAACCTTGGATATCAATCCTTATACTGCTCTTGTGTATGAATTCTAATTAATTACAAATCAAGGGTTATTGATTCGATATTTACCCTCTTTACCGGACAATCGGTAAGGAGGGTATTTTTATGCTTAAATTTTTATGTGTTGATTTTTATGCGTTAAATTTTGTGCATTATTTTTTATTCCTTATTATGTATTTATGGTGGCAATGGCTATCAAAATGAATTCGTTAAAAAAATAATAATTAGCTGAGGGGATTAAGAAAGGATAGTTTACCTCCGAAATAAATAGTGTGAAAAATAGATTTTCACATCGCACTATTGGTGTCATTCACGAGGGATGCACTGAGAAGTGTGCTCGCATTTCAACGAATGAAATGGAGATTAGTATGAAGATAACATTCCAAAATATAGAATTGAATAATGATGCTCAGATGATGGGTGTACCCGGCAAAATGTCCGCGCAAAATAGTGCAGAGATGGGTAAAAAAGCAGTTTCCGCTAATGTAAAAAACGGTATCCGTCTTGATGTAGGCAATTCCAAGAGGGGAATGTTTACAGAATCTGCCGGTGGGAAGAATGGTATAGGTATTACAGAGCTTCAACAGCAGGCAGGCGCTATCGATAACAAAGTGGATAGAAACTATCGTGCGGTAATGTCCAATACTATGTCAGGGGCAGATTATGCCAAAGCTCAGAAGGAAGGATATGATTACGGTTCAATGGATCCTGAGGATGTTGTTACTATTCAGGATAAGCTTAAGGCTGAACTTGCCAAAAGCGGAGTAATTATTGCCGGATACAACGATAATATGGACAGCAATGTACTTGCTGAAGCAGTAGGCAGTGATACTCTTGCCAGGGACATTAAGGGAAGTGAAGAGTTGGCAGCAGTTATGATGAGTGCGTATACTTCATCAAATCTTCCTGTTACTGAAGAAAATGTTGAAAATCTTGAAAAAGCCTGGAGTCTTGTTAGTGAGTTGAAGCAGCCCTCTGAAGGTAATGTTGCTTACATGATAGAAAATGATATGCGCCCGACGGTGTGGAATTTCTATCTTGCTGAGAATAGCGGTGCAGCAAATACAACGACTGCCGGTCTTGGATTTGATACTTTTGAAGTAAGTAATGCGATGGATAAAAATGACACTATTGTCAGACAAATAGAAGGTATTATCGCAGAGGCACGACTTAACACAGATGAAACAACACATATGCAGGCTATGGCTGATGCACAGTGGTTGTTGAATAATAATTTACCCATTACAGTAGAAAGTCTTACGAACCTTGAAGATATAAAGTCAGTTGAATTTCCTGTTCGTGCAGATAGGTTTATAGCTTCTGCAGTTGCCGCAGTAGCTGATGGAAAAGAGCCTATACATGCTGACCTGACCAAGACCGAAAGTGTATATGCAATGGCAGCTCGTTTGGAGGAGAAATATTTTTCCGACGATATATGGGAAGCAACTGCAGGAGATATCACAGCACGCAGACAGCTTGAGGAAATCAGACTTTCAATGACTGCAGAAGTAAATGTAAAGCTGATTCAGAGCGGATTTTCTATAGACACTCAGCCTATGGAACAGCTGATCGATGCGTTAAAGGAAGCAGAGCTTCGAGTTGCGGACAGATATTTTGATAAATATACCGGTTCCGGGTACGAAGCAATCGGTAGCTATCGTCTTATGAATGCTACCAATAAAGCAGTTCAGGAGATTGCAGCTTCGCCCGCAGCTACTCTTGGCATTTTCACCACAAGAAATGTTGAAAGCATTTCATTGAGTGAGTTCCACAGTGAAAGTGTAATTGCAAGAGACACATATATTAGAGCAGGTGAGAGCTACGAAGCATTGATGACCGCACCCAGAGCAGATCTTGGTGACAAAATTGCCAAGGCCTTTGAGGGAGTAGGTAGTCTGCTTGATAGTCTTGGCATAGAAGTGAGTGACAGCAGCCTCAGAGCAGCAAGAATTCTCGGATACAATAGTATGGAGGTTACTGCTGAAAATATTGACAGAATTATTTATGCAGACAGAATGGTTCAGTCAGTAGTTGAAAAAATGACACCTGCATCAGTTTTACAAATGATTCGCGAAGGCGTTAATCCTTTGGAAAATGATTTTGCCGGCCTGAGTAAATATCTCTCAGATATAAATAAGGATGAATACAGAACAGAAGCCAAGGAATATAGTGAGTTCCTTTACGGCTTAGATATGCAGGATGCTATTACCGCCGAAGAGAGAGAGTCCTTTATCGGTATATACAGAATGCTCCATCAGATAGAAAAAGCAGATGGTGCAGCTATCGGAGCAGTTATAAACGAGAGGGCTGAACTTGATTTTAATAATTTGATTTCTGCGGCAAGAAGCAATCGTCTAAAGGGAATTGATATTAAGGTTAATGCAGAATACGGAATGACCGAAGAACTGTATACAGCTGCCAATTCCATTACTGATCAGATTGCCACTGCATTTATAGGAGCAACACAGAAGGTAGAAATTGAACAGCTCCGTGAATCAGTAAATACAGATGCTGATGTTACCGGAATGCTTGAGCAGTTTAATATGCCGGCAAGTGCTGAGAATATGAGTGCGATGGAAAGACTCATATCTGTGGATGACAATCTGTTTGAGGATGTTCTCAAATTTGCTGCCAAAGCAGATAAAAAGGATAATGCGAATGTCGGAGACGGAAGTGGAAACAAGACCGGAAGCAGAACCAACATCGGAAGCAAAACCGGCACTGATGGCAGAACCAATATCGGAAGCTATGATGATGTAGAAACCATGGTGGCAGATATTGAAGAAGCTCTCGGTACAGATAGCTTTGAGGAGAAGGTAGAGCAGTTTGGTAGAGAGATGGATTCATTTACCAAGGAACTTACCTTTGAAGCAGACAGCTATATTGATGTTAAGTCTTTATCATTAATTCATCTTCAGCTCGGTATGGTTACTCATATTACAGAGCATACAGCTGAGACCGGAGAAGGGGAGTTCATTATTCCTTATGACACTGGTGTCGGAATTGCAAAGGCGCATATAGCTTTCAAGAATGGAGAGAAGGGTGCTCCTGCTAAGTTAGACATAAAGGCGCAAATGGCAGAAGGAGTAGCAGAGCTTCACATAAGCCTCAATGATAACAGACTGGAGGGTTATTTTGTAGGAAATACAAAAGATGAACTTCAGAAAATGGAAAGTATTTCCGATATACTTATTGAATCACTTAAAGCTAATGAAGGCCTGAGTGATTTGATGGTTGAACAGATACCTGTATTCACCAGGGAAGGTGAAGGTACCGGCAACTTACTTTCAGAAACTAAGTACCAAAGCAAGGATGCGGATGGTTTACACTCAGAGGGAACTGAGAAAAAAGTTTTACTGCAGGTGGCTAAGATTTTCCTGCAGTCTGTCAGAAGAGCCTGACATTAAGGAGCCCATATGAGAATTAACTATAATGTATCTGCAATGCTTGCAAATAATACTCTCGGAAATAATGACAATCGTCTGTCAAATTCTATTCAGAGACTTTCTTCAGGATTGAAAATTAATAATGCCAAGGATAATCCGGCAGGACTTGCAATGGCTAAGAGAATGAATGCTCAGATTAAGGGTACCTCTGTAGCAAAGCAGAATGCTAACGATGGTATTTCTGTAATCGAGACTGCAGATGGTGCAATGTCCGAAATCCAGGCAATGATTCGCCGTATGACAGATCTTTCTACCAAGGCTGCAACCGGAACTCTTACCGATGATGACCGTGAACTCATTCAGGCAGAGGTTGATCAGCTTAAGGGAGAAATTAACAGAGTTGCCAAGGATACACAGTTTAACGGACAGAAGCTTTTGGATGGAACCTATGGTATCAAGGCATTTACCACTGATAATAACCTCAAGGTAAGCGCAGTAAGTAAAGAAGTTATTCCCGGAGAATATGTAATTGATGCTCTGAGTTGGGATGTTAAGGATTCTGAAACCGGAGAAATGGAGGCAACCTTTACTCCCGGCGCCGGATTCCCTTCAGCCAATCCCGGCGATTATAATGTAAAGATGTCAGACAACTATGTAACAATTGACGGCCCCAGCGGTTTCAGCATGACTTATATGATTAATGAATCATTGGTATTTGATGCCAACGGAGAACCTCAGGCCGGAGCACTTACCGGTGCTGCTACCGTGGATGTAACAAATGTCGGTCCTATGAGACTTCAGGTTGGTTCTAATGAAGGACAGATTATCGCTGTAGATATTCCCGCTGTATCACTTGGCAACATGGGAATTTACAAGATAGATGTATCTACCCAGGAGAAGGCCGGCTATGCGATAGACAGACTTGATCAGGCAACTGCTTATATCAATTCTGTAAGAGGTAAGCTTGGTGCATATCAGAACAGACTTGAGTCAACCACCGATAACCTTGGAGTAGTTGATGAAAATATGACAAGTGCATATTCAAGAATTATGGATGTAGATATGGCTGAGGAAATGACAAACTATAGTACTTACAATGTACTTGTACAGGCAGGAACCTCTGTACTTGCTCAGGCAAATGACAGACCTTCTACTGTACTTCAGCTTCTTCAGTAAATAGGTAATAGGGATAAATATGAATAACGAAAAGAAGCAGGAATTTACCAGAAGAGTAGCTCAGGCCAACAGTACAGAGATGGTTGTAATACTCTACGATATGACCCTTGAATATATAGAGGATGCCAAGGCGGCAGGAAGTGCATCAGAGGATTTCCATGTTGCCATCGGACATATCCAGGGATGCCTCGGTGAGTTGATTAACAGCCTTAATTGTGAGTATGAGCCTGCACCGGCTATGAAAGAATTGTACCGTTACTGTATTAGAAGAGTAGGTGCGAGTGAGGTAAAAAGGGATGAAGCCATCCTCGATGAGGTGGTTAAAGTGATTGTTCCTCTCAGGGATGCCTATGACAAGATAAAGGGTGAGAATACCTCCGGTCCCGTGATGGGCAATTCGCAGGAGGTCTATGCCGGACTTACCTATGGAAGAAATGATGTGACCGAAAATTTCGTGGAGCAGAGCAACAGAGGCTTCAGAGCATAACGCTTAAATATCGATTAATTTAGAGAAGGTGCAAAGCCTTCTCTTTTTTTATACCAAGAGGATAATAGTCTGCAAAACGCCGGTGTGATAAGAATATAAATAATATTTGTAAAATTATGGTATTATTTTTGGAGTACATATTTTGATGCATTGAGTTATTTTCATATATTGAAATGAATTAATGAGCTGAAATTAATTAATAAGTAGAAATGAATTAATGCGTTAAACTGAATTTTGCGCTGAAATAATAATGTTACCGGCAGATAAATAAATTTTTCCGGGGGAAGAGACCTATGAATATACAGATATTTGGAACAAAAAAGTGCAACGATACCAAGAAGGCCGAGCGATATTTCAAGGAGCGCGGCATAAAGTATCAGTTTATAGATATGAAGGAAAAGGGTATGAGCAAGGGAGAATTTACTTCCGTGGCTCAGAATAACGGCGGACTCGACAATATGATCAACTGGGACGGCAAGGATAAGGATCTCCTGGCCCTCATTAAATATATTGCTGAAGAGGATAAGCTTGAAAAAGTACTGGAGAATCAGTCTGTCCTAAAAACTCCTATAGTAAGAAACGGAAAACAGTCATCTTTGGGTTATCAGCCTGACATATGGAAAGGATGGAGTTAAATGATTATAGAAAGCTATGATATTGATACAGAACCGGTACTGACACTTAGGGACTTTTACGGTGAACCCAAGCATTTGGTGGACATCTGCCTCATTCTTTTTTCAGATGAGGTATATCAGCACCTGCTTGATACTTTTGAATGTGATTTAATAGGAAAAATCGGATGCGCCAACGGCGATGTTTCTATATATAAACTCAACTATAAGGGAAAGGACATTGCATTCTATCTGACGGGTATCGGTTCGGCGGTAGCATCTTCGATGTGTTATGAATGCAGCTGGATTTCGGGAGCGACTAAGTTTATAATGTTTGGCTCCTGCGGAAGCCTGGATCGAGAGGCTACTCATGGCAAATATGTGGTTCCTACAGAAAGCTATCGAGGAGAGGGCGCTTCATACTATTATGCACCGGCAGCAGACTATATTAAAATTAAAAATAGTGACAGACTTGTCAGTATTTTTGAAGAAATGAATGTTCCTTATGTTCAAGGAAGAGTCTGGACTACGGACAGTATGATACGTGAAACCAAGGGACTTTGTGTCAAGAGAAGGGAAGAAGGCTGCATTGCCGTAGAGATGGAACTGGCCGGTGTACAGGCAGTGTGCGATTTTTACGGATTGGAGCTGTATGATTTTCTTGAGCCCGGAGATGTATTAGAAGACAGCGGATATGAGCCTGAAGGACTTTCCGGCGCAAACAACTCGCTGGGCAAGTTATATATCGGCTTGAATGTGGCAATAAGGCTGTAAAAAACAATACAGGATTGTTGCATATAATATTGCGGTTTACAAAATTACTATATAAAAAATGGTTATATACACGATTATTGCATATAAGGTATGTTATACATGTAATTATTAGTATATTTGAGCTTCAACTCTTACAAATTAAAGAGTTGAAGCCTTTTTATTGTCTTTAAAATCTAAAAAATTAAAATCCACTTATATCAATCCGCGACCGCTTATTCGTAGGGGACTTGTTCCTTTAATAATTCATTTATATAATCGCATTACATCTTGATCATTCATCCGCAAGTCTTGCGAGACAGGTCAGAATCCGGAGCATATCGCTTATGTTTTCGGTTCTTAATATCAGAGCATATCGCTCATATTTTCGGTTCTTAATATCAGAGCATATCGCTCATGTTTTCAATTCTTAATATTAGAAAGGTTTCCTGATGTATTTGTTGTGTCTGCTTATAGGGATTGCCTGCCTGTGGGATTACTCATCGGGTAAGATTCCTAACTTTTTGCAGTTTAATATTTTCAGCATTGGACTTATCTATTCATTTTGTTCCGGCGGGGAGATGGGAATAGTTACGTTTCTTGCCAAGATTGTAATTATGGGGATTATATTTTTTCCGCTATTTGTTCTTTCTATGATAGGTGGGGGCGATGTGAAGATAATTGCGTTGTCTGCAGGCTATTTTCCTTTTTCCCAGATACTTTGGTTCGTGTTCTATTTGATGATAAGCGCATCACTAATTGCACTTGTAAAAATGCTTATCGATAGGAATATCCGGGAGAGATGGAGCTTTTGCCTTAAATATATACAAGAGACGATATCCACAGGAATCGTAAAGCCATATCACTCAAGCTATAAAAGGCAGATTAAGTCGAGCATAGTGATGAGTGGTCCGGTGATGTTTAGTGTTTTATTGGCTATGGGAGGGGTGTATTGATGATAAAGAATGAGAGTGAACCTACATTGGTACTGTTTGATAATGAAGAGGAGTATACCTTACGAATGACAGATTTTCTGCGCTCACAGAGAGGATTACCGTGGAAAATGCGCTCATATACAAGCAGCGATGATTTGATGAACATAGAAAAGAATAATCACATATCGTTGCTGGTAGTGTCAGAGGATTCGTATATCGACCGAATAAGAGAATTGGATGTTGAAAAGGTCGTAATACTGAATGAGTCGGGCTTTGTAAATGACGAGATGATAAACATCAGTAAGTATCAGGCTGCTGAAAATGTATTTCACTCTTTATTGGAGATATATCTGGAATTTGCGTCAGCAGGGCGAAAGGAAATGCCCGGCAACAGAGCGACCAGATTTATAGGAATATATTCCCCTATTAAGCGTAGCCTGCAGACGACTTTTTCATTGGCAATGTCAGAGCTGCTATCCGACAATGCAAGAACACTTTATATGAGCTTTGAGCATTATACAGGAGTTGCGGATATTATGCCCGGCGATCGTGAGATGGATTTGGCAGATTTGGTATATTTCCTCAACGCAGATGCAGATAAATTCAAGTTACATTTTCAATCTATTGTGAAACAAAGAGAGAAGTTAAATTATGTTCCACCGATGAAATCCGGCCAAAATCTGTTAACAGTTACATCTGCAGAATGGGTAAACCTGATTAACAGAATTAGTGAGACAGGTCTTTTTGATGTGGTTGTGATGGATCTCACCGACAGTATGCAGGGTCTTTTTGAAATACTGAGAGAGTGCGAATACGTATATACCATTATGAAAAATGATCGTTATGCTCAGGCGAAAATGATGCAATACGAGCACTTGCTGCAGGAGTATGAGTACAAGGATGTAATGGATAAGACTATAAGATTTACTATGCCCAGATTCCAATATATTCCCGATGTACTTGAACAGTATACAATAGGTGAATTTGCAGATTATGTGGGTGGAATGATTTCAAAAATGGAGCAGTGACGGAGGTGCCGGCTTGGATTTGGCTGAAATAAAAAATTTGATACGAGAGCGGGTTCAGGAAAAGCTGGATTTTAGGCGTGATTTTTCAGATGCGGAAGTGAGTGAGATTATCGATGAGGTAATATTGAATTCAAACGAAATGACACTTATGTCACTTCCGCAAAGAAGACAGATTCACAAGGAAATATTCGATGCTATCAGGCGGTTGGATGTCTTGCAGAGATTTGTTGATGATCCTGCGGTTACAGAAATTATGATTAATGGGATGGACAACATATTCATAGAGCGTAATGGAAAAATCTCTGAGATTGAAGATAGATTTTCGAGTATGGAAAAGCTTCGAGATGTTATCCAACAGATTGTTTCCGGCTGTAATCGAGTGGTGAACGAGATGACCCCGATTGTGGATGCGAGATTATCTAACGGTTCGCGTGTAAATATTGTGTTACCGCCGGTTGCACTGAATGGACCGATTATTACTATTCGTAGATTTCCGGATAAACCAATCAACATGGATAGCTTGATAGATAAAGGTTCAATAAGCGCTGAGGCAGCTGAATTGCTGATAAATATGGTGAAGGCAAAATACAACATATTTATCAGCGGTGGTACCGGCTCCGGCAAGACTACATTCTTGAATGCATTATCCGGATATATCTCAGATGATGAAAGAGTAATAACCATAGAAGACAGTGCTGAATTGCAGCTACAGGGGATAAAGAATCTGGTTCGGCTTGAAACCCGTAACAGTAATATGGAAGGTTGCTCAGAGATATCTATACGAGATCTCATAAAATCGTCACTTCGTATGCGCCCTGACAGGATTGTTGTGGGTGAAGTCAGAGGTGCTGAGGCTATTGATATGCTGCAGTGCTTAAATACCGGGCATGATGGAAGTATGTCTACAGGCCATGCTAACAGTGCAAAAGATATGCTGGCTCGTTTGGAAAATATGGTGCTTATGGGAGTTGAACTGCCGTTGGCGGCAATTAAGCAACAAATCGCATCCGGATTGGATATTATTGTTCATCTCGGAAGATTGCGTGATAAATCGAGAAAGGTGCTGGAGATATCTGAGGTTGTCGGCTATGAAGATGGCGAGATAATAATGCACCCGTTGTACAAGTTTGAGGAAGAGGGGGAGTCAAAGGATGGAGTTATTCAAGGCAAATTGGCGCAAAAAGACTCCTTATTTAGAAAAGAAAAAATGTACGCTGCCGGATTATCAGTGTGATAATCGCAGTTTTGTAGAAAAAATGGCAGCAGTAGGTATTTCTTTTGCGGTGGTTTGTATGCTGGCGTACTTTTTTTACAAAAGTATTATTGCCGTACTACCACTTATGTTTTTAGGAGTGCTTTACTACAAGGATTTGAAAAAGCAGAGTATCAAAAAGCAGGTAATTACATTAGAAATTCAATTTAAGGAATGCATTTTATGTGTTTCAGGATATCTGAAAGCAGGGTATGCAGTAGAGAATGCTTTTCGTGAAAGTGAGAAGGATATGGAACTGCTTTATGGTCCGCAGGCAATGATTGTCACTGAACTGGGAATCATCAGAAGGGGGATAATCATGAATATACCGTTGGAGACTATGTTGGAGGATTTTGCAAAAAGATCCGCAAGCTCACATATAGGACAGTTTTCACAAGTATTTGCAATTGCCAAGAAAACCGGAGGAAACATGTCAGAAATAATGAGGTCAACTGCTGAACTCATCAGTCGGGATATTGAATCAGGACAGGAGATTAGAACGGTATTGAGTGGCAGAAGAATGGAACAGAACATTATGAAGCTGATGCCTTTTGCAATCATCTTATATGTAGGGTTAACAAGTCGCGGCTATTTTGACACGCTATACGGAAATCTGTTTGGAATTTTAGTTATGACGGTTTGCTTAGTCGTATATGTATTTGCCTATTATTTTGGAAATCACATTTTGAACAAAATAGAAAGTGAGAGCTAAGGGTAACAGATATGTATTATGTAGCAATTATCGTTGGACTGCTTATGGTCATATTGATAGCAGTATCCTCAAAAAAGAAGGTTCCCATAGAGCGCAAAGGAATATGGAAAACTTTGGATAAGATGTCTGTGTTGATAATCGGCGTTTACAGGCAGATCACGGAAAGAATATATGGAATAGGTCGGCACAAGAAAAGTGCCGGGAATACCGGTATGGATGTATGTGTTTTTCTTGAGCAGCTTAACCCGGGGGCAGAGATTAAAAGGATCAAAGAAGATTATGTGATTAAAAAGGTATCTATGTGTATGTTGATTATAATCATCGGTACCTTACTCGGGGTGGCAGTCAAGTATTCGTCCATGCAGGAAGCTATAAAAATAAATACCTCTGAAGGTATTAGAAGAGAGGATTTTTCAGGAAGTAAGAGAGACATATACCTTCAGGCCAATATTGACGGTTATGAGAGAGAAATAAATTTTCAGCTTCATCCGAGAAGGCTTACTGCAGAGGAACTACAGGATATCATTCCGGAATTTAGGGATGTACTTGGCAAAGTATTGCAGGCAGGTAACAGCTCATTAAATGCAGTTAACTCTAAACTTAATCCTATACCGCGAGTGAAGGGGTATCCGTTTTCCATAAGGTGGAGTTCTTCTGATTATGGCTTGGTATCTCCAACCGGTGGGCAGGTGAGTGAAGTAGAAGCAGAATGCCAGGTGTTTATGACAGCGCACATTAAATATGAGGGAGTTACCTGGGATGAGGAATATGTTCTCACACTAGTTCCCAACATATATACGGACGAAGAATTGATTAATATCGGCCTTGAGAAAGAGTTAATCAAAACTGAAGAAGAGCTGAGAGAATCTGAAATGATGATTCTCCCGACGGAATATGATGGAAAACCTATAGAATGGATTAGTTCTGTAAATGACAGCAGTCTGTATATTTGGATAGCGTTGGTGATTGTGGCGGTGGTTGTCTTCTTTATGTCAGACAAAGACTTGGAAAAGAAGGTCGAAGACAAAAAGAAGATGATGACTAAAGAGTATGCAGACATCGTGCGCAAAATAGCATTGTATGTTGGTGCCGGGATGACTGTGAGAATGTCGTTTCAAAAGATTGCGACAGATGCTGTTGCAAGTTCAAAAGATAATCCTATTTACAGGGAAATGATATTTACCTGTAGAGAATTGAAAAGTGGAATTTTGGAAGAAGAAGCGTACGAACGCTTTGGGCGAAGGACAGGTGTTCAGAAATACATTCAACTGAGTACCTTGTTACAGCAGAATATAAAAAGGGGCAGCGCAAATCTGTTGGGGCGACTGCGTGAGGAGGCAGACAATGCGGCTATTGAGCGATTACAGGCATGTAGAAAAAGGGGAGAAGAGGCTGCAACTAAGCTACTTGTTCCTATGGTATTAATGTTGTTGATTGTGATGGTCATTATTATGCTGCCGGCTTTTTCTTCAATGAATTTATAAGAAAAGGGGGAAATGTATGAAATTCAAAATGATGAATCAAAGCGACATGAAGATTAAAAAGCTTCGTGACTTGATGACTGAAGAAGACGGAATGGGAACTGTAGAAATAATTCTTATCATCGTTGTGTTGGTTGGATTAGTTGTTATATTCAGAACTCAGATTACATCCATTGTGAATAGTCTTTTCAGAAAGATCACCGATCAGACAGATACATTCTAGTAGCTGGTTATTCTTGATCAAAATCACTAATTAGTAAGGCGGGAGGATATGTTGAATAGAAGAAATAATTGTGCAGGATATATGACAGTATATTTGTCTTTGACTTTGGCTGTTCTCCTGTCTTTATGTTTGACAATGATTGAAGGCGCACGGAGTAATGCTATTATTTTGGAATCCGAAATTGCTTGCGATATAGCATTGAATAGTATCATGGCGGAATACAACCGTGAATTAATGAAGCAATACAACATATTTGCGATAGAGGATTCTTATGGGGGTAATAACGCTTCTCTTAACAATACGGAAACTCATTTGAAGGATTATCTGAATAATAATTTTTCAGCCACACATTTTCTCGGATTGTTTATGAGCTATCGAGATTATTTAGGGATAGAAGTGGATAATGCGGAAGTCGAAGGAGTGCTCTACCTGACAGATAATAGGGGAGAGGCATTCATGAGGAGAGCTTATGAAGCAATCAAGGATGATATCGGTCTTACTATGCTTGAAGAGATTCAAGAAGCGGTGACCAATATAGAGAATGACGGATTAGAGGACAATGATTTACAAAATCAAATGGTGCTATTAGAGGGGCAGGTTGAAGATGCGCAGGAAGCTGCACAGGAAGCGGATGAGGATTCGGAAAGTGATTCCGAATCAGAATCATCAGGCGAGATTGTCGAGGTTGAGTCAGATGCAGTCAGTAATCCGGCTGCGTCAATCGTAACGAGATTTGGTTATGGCACGAGTAATATGTTTATTGATGATGTATCTACTATTTCATCGAAGCAGGTTGATACCTCTCTCTTGATTTCTAATCGTATCAGGTCCGGGTATGTCAATTCCGGAAATATCACGCTAGAGGAACAAAGCACTATAGATAATTTAGCAGAAAGATTGGTTTTTCAGGAATATCTGTTGAGATATATGGGCCAATATAAGGAGGAGAGCGACGAAGATGCGTTAGCCTACCAGATTGAATATATAATAGGTGGCCATAGTAGTGATAAGGAAAATCTTGATGATGTTCTTTCGAGAATATTTGCGATTAGATTCTCGGCTGACTATATCTATATTCAATCGGATGATCAGAAGAAGGGAATTGCGGAAGTATTTGCAGAACTGATAGCTGCATTGACCAACACGGAATCCTTAGAGGATGTGTATAAGGAATTATATTTATTAGCCTGGGCAAGCACAGAGGCAATCTATGATGTTAAGTGTATCCTTGCGGGCAATCGAATGAATTTATACAAATCCGAGGACACATGGCATACGTCAATGCTACTGACGGAAGATTATGATGAAGACTATTCGGGAGATGGAGAGGGTTTGTCATATACAGATTATCTGAGAATATTTATGACACTAACGAATAAGGACTTATTGGTTACACGAGCTATGGATATGGTAGAGGCTGATATCAGATTGACACCGGGAAATGCAAATTTTCGAATGGATGCGTGTATAGATACAATTCAAGTACAGGTGCAGGTACAAAGCACCTTTGGCTACAACTATAGCTTTAGATTAAAAAGAAAGTATGAATAGTGACACGGCAGTGATAGGGAAAAAGTAGCAATTGAGTTGATAGTAGTCGAGATGATAATAGTAGAGACGATAGAGAGCCGGGAAGACTTCTTTATGTGATTGCAGAAAAGTTGCAAA
>JAKSRU010000180.1 GCA_024403475.1 Lachnospiraceae bacterium
TTGCGATTTACATTTTTTGCTTATGTATATATATTATGATTTGTTTTTAATCGGTTTGATTTTTGAGAGATGTCTTCCTTGAGACAGGCCGATTTCAGTAATAGTTTCTAATTATTTAATTTTTCATGAGGAGAAAGCAAATGAGCGAAAACATCATTGTCGAGAAAGGACCCATCACTGATGAGTATCTTTCAAAAATGGATGCATACTTCCGCGCTGCAAACTATCTTTCAGCTGCACAGTTGTATCTGCTTGAGAACCCTCTTCTTCGTCAGCCCCTTACTATGGATCAGGTTAAGAAGAAGATCGTTGGTCACTGGGGAACAGTTCCCGGACAGAACTTTGTATATCTTCACCTGAACAGAGCAATCAAGAGATATGATCTTGATCTCATCCTTCTTTCAGGCCCCGGACACGGCGGAAACTTCTATATCTCTAACACCTACCTTGAGGGAACCTATTCTGAGGTATATCCCAATGTAAGTGAGGATATGGATGGTCTTGCAAAGCTTTGCAAGCAGTTCTCATTCCCCGGCGGTGTACCCAGCCACTGCGCACCTGAGACTCCCGGTTCTATCAACGAGGGTGGTGAGCTTGGTTATGGTATTGCACATGCTTTCGGTGCTGTATTTGATAATCCTGATCTTATCGCAGCTGTTACCGTAGGTGACGGTGAGGCAGAGACAGGACCTCTTGCTACTTCATGGCAGTCAAATAAGTTCCTTAATCCTATCGTAGACGGTGCAGTTCTTCCTATTATGCACCTCAATGGATATAAGATTTCTAACCCTACCATTTTCTCTCGTATGTCAAGAGAAGAGCTTGATGCATTCTTCAAGGGTAACGGATGGAAGCCTTACTATGTAGAAGGTGATGATCCGATGACCATGCACAAGCTTATGGCAGAGACCATGGATACCGTAATCGAAGAGATTAAGGCAATCCAGAAGAACGCACGTGAGAATAACGATGCTACCAGACCTGTATGGCCTATGATCGTTCTTCGCACTCCTAAGGGATGGACCGGTCCTAAGTCAGTTGACGGTGTTCCGATCGAGGGCAGCTTCCACGCTCACCAGGTTCCTATTACCATGGAGAAGCCTGAGCACCTTGATATCCTTAAGGCATGGCTCGAGAGCTACAAGCCTGAGGAGCTCTTCACTGAGGATGGTAAGCTTATTCCTGAACTTAAGGCTCTTGCTCCTACCGGCAACAGCCGTATCGGTGCTAACCCTCATGCAAACGGAGGACTTCTCCTTAGAGAGCTTCGTCGTCCTGATTTCAGAGATTATGCATTCGATGTACAGTATCCCGGTGCTAAGGAAGGCCAGGATATGATCGAACTCGGTAAGTTCGTTCGCGACGTATTCAAGCTTAACGCTGAATCAAAGAACTTCCGTATTTTTGGACCCGATGAGACTATGTCTAACCGTCTTGGTGCTGCATTCGAAGAGACCAACAGAGCTTGGAACGCAGGCATCATCGAGCAGGACGAGTTCCTTGCTCAGGATGGACGTGTTATGGACGGTATGCTTTCAGAGCATATGTGCGAAGGTTGGTTAGAGGGTTACCTCCTTACCGGTCGTCACGGCTTCTTCGCAAGCTACGAAGCATTCCTTCGTATTATCGACTCAATGGCAGCTCAGCATGCTAAGTGGCTTAAGGTTTGCAGTCAGCTTCCTTGGAGACAGCCTATCGCATCTCTTAACCTTATCATGGCTTCAACTGTATGGCAGCAGGACCACAACGGATTCACTCACCAGGATCCCGGATTTATGGATCACATCGCTAACAAGAAGGCAGACGTTGTACGCCTGTATCTTCCCCCCGATGCTAACTGCCTCCTTTCTTGCTTCGACCACTGCATTAGCAGCAGAAATTACGTTAACGTAATCGTTGCTTCTAAGCATCCCAGACCTCAGTGGCTTACCATGGAGCAGGCTGTAAAGCACTGCACACAGGGTATCTCAATTTGGGAGTGGGCATCAAATGACGCAGGTCAGGAGCCTGACATCGTATTCGCTTGTGCAGGTGAGACCCCTACCCTTGAGGCACTTGCAGCAGTTTCAATTCTTCACGAGGAACTTCCTGAGCTCAAGATTCGTTTCATCAACGTAGTTGACCTCTTCAAGCTTCAGCCCAGCAATGAGCATCCTCATGGACTTACTGATGCTGAGTACGATATGCTCTTCACAACTGATAAGCCTGTAATTTTCAACTTCCATGGATATGCTTCACTTGTTCATGAGCTTACTTACAGACGTCACAATAACAGACTTATGCACGTTCGCGGATACAAGGAAGAGGGTACCATTACTACTCCTTTCGACGTACGTGTACAGAACGATGTAGACCGTTTCCACCTTGTTCAGACCGCTCTCAAGTATCTGCCTGATCTTGGTAACAGAGGCGCTTACCTCTACCAGAAGATGAGCGATAAGCTCGTTGAGCACAAGCAGTACATCCACGAGGTTGGTATGGACCTTCCTGAGATTGCTAACTGGAAGTGGAAGAACATCTCAGAGAACTAATTTGTTCAAGAACAGACATAAAATTTTCTCATAAAAGTTTTTTCTTATAAACGAAACAAACAAATATAAAGGCAGTTTCCATGCTTGTATGGTTAACTGCCTTTATTTTGTTTTTTAAGGGATTAATTTGCAAATTATATCAATTTATTTCGCATTATAAATGATATATTAGCGAAATATCGTGTGATAAAATGGTATTAGTCATAAATTTTATGTATATGTACAGTAGGTGGCATAATAATATACCAAAGCGTGAAAAGGGGGATTTTTTATGAGGTCAAAAATAGTCAAACGAATTGGATGCTCAGTATTGAGTGCAATAATGGTTGCATCACTTGCGGCTTGCGGAGCTAATAATGATGGCAATGCCGATTCTGCAGACGGAGAAGCGAATCAACCACCGGTGGTGACGGTTGTTACTGCGGATGGTCAGGAAAAGCTTCAGGTAAATGATTTTTATATGTATGCCAATGAGGATTGGATCAATTCTGTTGAGTTAGAGTCTGATGAGTATTACCTCGATAGAAATAGTGAAGCATTGGATGTTCTGTATGACCGTATTGAGGAGATGTTTGAAAACTCAAAGCCTGAGGATTATGCAGAGGATGACCCGATGCGCAAATTGGTTGAGTTTTATATTCAGGCAAATGATGAAGAACAGCGCGCGGATATTGCAATGCGTCAGCTTAAGGAAATGACTGACACAGTACTTAGTGTAAAAAATGTGTCACAGCTTCAGGATTTGATGCAGTCAGAGGATTATTCATTATTCAACGATATATGTAAAATAAGATATCAGCAGACTTCAGCATTAAACTTCCTTCCGGAATTTGACCCTGCCCCTATGTATGATTTATATGCGGACCTCACTGATGAGCAGTATGCAATTATAAATGAGGGTATAGTTAATAAATTTGTTATCCTCGGATACTCAGAGGAGGAAGCTAAGCGTATTGCCGACAATACCTGTGCTTTCAATGAATTGATTCATGAGTATTATCGTAATGCTACATTCGGAGCAATATATGCTACCGATGAAGAGAGCTACAAAGAAGTTGATTGTACAATAGATTTGATGGGAATCGTTAAGGCTCTTGATTATTTTTCTACCGATATGATTAATCAAACCGAATATGTTTTCTTTGTTTATGATGATTATATCAGTTGGTTAAATGCATATGTAACAAATGACAATATTGAAATGGTTCGTGATTTCTATGCATGTTCTGTGGCTCGTAAGCTTGATGTATATGGTTCTAATGAATTGATTGCAGCAGAAGTTTCTATTATGCAGAAGCTGTGTGGTGCAGAGGCTATTGTATTGGACGGTACAGAAGGCTATGAAAATGCAATTATGCAGATTCTTTATAACGATGAAGGTGCGGTTGCAGCAGAGTATGTATCCAGATATGTAACTGATGAGATGCGAAATGAAATCGCAGACATTACTGCTGAGATTGTAGTAAGCTACAAGGAAATGATTGCAGAAATCGACTGGCTTGACACAGTTCAGAAAGAACGCCTCAAGAACAAGGCCGGATTGATTACATACCAGATCGGATGCTATAACGATTACAACAAGCTTGAGGATATGGAAATCGGTGAAACTGTTATTGATACAGCTTTATCTCAGCTCAAGAGTAACCGTACTTATGGTCAGAGAATGCTTGTAGAGCATATGAATCAGCAGGAGAATATTTATACAGATACCTCAGCGCTGTCACTGTATCAGAATAATGCATTCTTTGATATTGAGAGCAATTCAATTATTGTTTGTCTTGGTTATATATCAGATGATTATCTTTGGAATGACGCCTCATATGAGGAGAAATTGGCATATTTCGGAACTGTTATTGCACATGAGATGGGTCATACTTATGATTCAAATGCAGTAGGTTTCAAAAAGAGCTCTGAGTATGACGATAAATGGGACAGCTACTGGGATTATTATAATTATTCTGCATGGAAGGTTTACTACTATTATGACGGTATGCCTACCGGTTTTGGAGAGGTCATTAACGGGTCTGCAGTATATAATGAAGGCTTTGCAGATATAATCGCAATGCAGGCTGTGATGCGATTGATTGAAAAGCATGAGGATTTCGACTACGATTTATTCTTCAGAAGCTATGCAATGAGATGGGGTCAGGTAATCAGACCTGAATATTCTAAGCTCCTTTGGACACAGGACGGACATGTAACCAACCATGAGCGTGTCAACAGTGTGCTTGCTCAGTGCAATAAGTTCTATGAGATATATGAGGTTAGCGAGGATAATGCTAACTATGTAAAGCCTGAGGATAGAATTGTTATCTGGGAGTACGCAGAAGAGTAGTCGCGTGCATCAAACAGGATG
>JAKSRU010000181.1 GCA_024403475.1 Lachnospiraceae bacterium
TCTTCGTTCAACAGCTTCTCCATATCGTCCCAATTTTTTACAGCCCATACAGGCATTTTGGTAGCGATGGTAACCTTATCTCTGTATCCGTCCTGAAGTGCTTTTCCGAGAACAATTTCTGATGTTCTATCGAGGTAAACATATGCGGTATCCATATAGGTAACACCGCCGTCAATTGCCTGTCTGATGAGCTTGATAGCCTTCTCCTCATCACACTTGCTGTCTCCTGAAGGTGCTCCGTTGAATCTCATGCAACCGAGTCCGAAGAGAGATGATGCTTCATGCAACTTGTCAAATTTTCTGTACTCCATTTTAATCCCCTTTAATATCTTCTGATATTTCATGCTGGCTTCTGCCTGCATAGTTACTTTAGTAACTTATACGTCTGCCATGTTGTAGATTGCAAGGAAGTCGTCTCTGTAAAGCTTCTTAGCAGAACCCTTGCTTCCGCCGCAAGCCTGAGCACAGCTATCTGCCATCTGAGCCTTCTGCTCAGCAGTAGGAGCAATTCCAAGCTCCTTGAAATTGATAGGCATACCGATTGCATGGTAGAACTCTTCCATTGCTTCGATACCCTTAAGAGCAGTCTCTTCATCTGTAGCTGCAGGGGTAACACCCATTACATTTACAGCATACTTTACGAAGCGAGGCAGGCAATCCTTGTATACGTATCTAGCCCAGCTAGGCCATACTGCTGCAAGGCCTGCGCCGTGAGTTACATCAAACATACCACCCATCTCATGCTCAAGAAGATGGCTTGCAAAATCGCCACCATCATTACCACAACCTGTGAGGTCATTGTGTGCAAGGCTTCCTGCCCACATGATTTCAGCACGCGCCTCATAATTATCAGGCTCGGTGTGAAGAATCTTGGCATACTTAATTACAGTTCTGAGAAGTCCCTCAGCAAGGCTGTCTGTAAGCTCGAGATTACCACCGTTGGTGAAGTAACGCTCCATGGTATGCATCATGATATCGGTGCATCCGCTCTCAGTCTGATAATCGGGAAGAGTCTTGGTAAGCTCGGGATCCATGATAGCAAACTTGGGACGAGCAATATTATCATTGTAAGAACGCTTAAGTCCGGTCTTCTCATCAGTGATTACACAGCTGTTACTGGTCTCGCTACCTGCTGCAGAAATGGTAAGTACAGATCCGAGAGGGAAGCATCCGGGAGCCTTGATTCCCTTACCTGCGAAAAGATCCCATACGTCTCCGTCATAAGCAAGTCCGTAAGCGATTGCCTTAGCCGAGTCGATTACGCTACCACCACCTACTGCAAGAATGAAGTCTACACCTTCCTTCTTGCAAAGCTCGATGCCCTCATAAACCTTGGCAATATGAGGATTGGGAACTACTCCACCGAGCTCTACGTGTGCTACTCCGGCCTCATCAAGTGAAGCCTTTACCTTGTCGATTAATCCTGACTTTACAGCACTCTGTCCGCCAAAATGAACCAGTACCTTCTTGCAGTTCTGCTCTTTTACGAGAGCACCTACCTGCGCCTCTGTATCCTTACCGAAAATTACCTTTGTGGGTGAATAATACTGAAAATTGTTTGACATGTTTTTCTCCTTTTATCTGTAAACTTTCATTTACTTTTTTGCTGTTATTCGCAGCTATTCTATCTTCGTATGAACTACTAAATGCAGGCTACTCAGCCATAGTCTGCTTCATAGCCTTCTGCTGCATCTGATAATAATAGCCCTTCTTCTGCATCAGTTCCTCGTGATTGCCACGCTCTGATATCACACCGTTTTCGACCACAAGAATCAAATCAGCCTTTTGTATTGTTGACAATCTATGCGCAATTGCAACTATTGTTCTGGTACCTGCAATTGCGTTGATAGCACCCTGAATCTGTGCCTCAGTCTCTACGTCAACCGACGCTGTTGCTTCATCCAAAACAATAATCGGTGACTTTCTGAGAATTGCCCTTGCAATAGCAACACGCTGCTTCTGTCCGCCTGACAGCCTGAGTCCGCGCTCGCCTACCATTGTATCATATCCATCGGGCATTTTTTCGATATCTTCATCGATATGTGCTGCCTTGGCTGCTGCCACAATCTCTTCACGTGAGGCTGACGGTGCTGCATAACCGATATTGTCAGCTATGGTCGCATTAAACAAAAATGTATCCTGCAATACAGGTGATATCTGGTGTCTTAAGGAATCAAGCGTCACCTTGCTGATATCATGTCCGTCTATTTTTACACAGCCCTTCTGAGGATCATAAAATCTCGAAAGCAGCTGTGTGATAGTGGTCTTACCTACACCGGTGGGACCAACCAGTGCCACCATCATTCCGGGCTTACATTCAAAATCAATACCGGCCAAAACCGGCACATCATTTTCATAACTAAACTCTACATTTTCAAAAGAGATTGCTCCCTTTACTTCTGTGAGTTCCTCGGCATCATCTGCATCCACAATCTTGGAAGGAGTATCAAGAATGAGTGATACTCTCTCTGCTCCCGCCAAAGCTGACTGGAGATTTTCCATCAACTGAGCAAGTCCGGTCACAGGACCGTAGAATAATGACAAATACAGCACAAACGATACAACATCCTCAATACTGAGCTTCATTGTTACCGCAAGCACACCACCAAACACTATTACCAGCACAGTTCCGAATGATGACAAAAACTCAACGGTCGGATGAAAAATAGCGCTGGCTCTGAGTGCCTTAAGCATTGCACTTACCTGTCTGCTATTTACATCACTCATCGATGCTGCTTCGGCTTTCTGCTGTCCGAAGGCCTGGATTTCGTGCATACCCGAAAGGTTATCCTGAAGCTTCGCGTTAAGTTCACCCATAACCTTCTGCTGTGCTCTGAAATATGGTCTGATTATCTTAGCAAAAATGATTCCGGATACAAGAATAAGCGGAATCGGTGCGCAGGTAATAAGTGCCAGCTTCCAATTGATTAAAAGCAAAATCACGAGCACTCCGACAAATGTAATCAAATGTGAAATCAAATCCGGAATGATATGCGCATACAAAAGCTCAAATTCTCTTGTATCATTTACAACTCGGCTCATTAAATCACCGGTCTGCTTGTCATGAAAGAATCCAAGGTCAAGAATCTGCATTTTTTCATAAATGCGTTGCCTTAAATCTCCAACCAATTCCCAGGCAGCCTTATGCGCCATGTAGTTGTTGAGGAATCTGAAAAGCACTCTCGCAAGATATAAACCAAGCAATATTGCTGCGGTGATAAAAAGTCCTTTCAGGTTTTCCTCATCCACACCTTCGCCAATAATTCCCGTAGCCCTTGAAAGCACCTTAGGTGCAACAAGATTAACCCCGGTCAATGCGAGCATCGCAAGTATCGCACCTACGTAATATCCTTTATATCTTGTAGCTTCTTTAGTTAATTTCCAAATCGATTTCATAATCATCCTATAGGCATTCTACATTCACAGACTGCCCAATTTATTACTTATTCTTTAATTTATTACTTATTCTTTAATTTATTACTTATTAATTCTAAATTCAGTCTGCGTATACGTTCTCTACGCCCCATACATCAATATCCGCGTGATTGATATCTTCTTTAGTCTCAAAAGGATATACCATACCGATATGATTTCTGATAGAATCCATCCAGCTCATCATTCTGCAAATCTCTGAATGCGGAAGCTCAGGAACTTCATTAGCACCTTCAAGGAGCGCTTTTCTGCATGAAATAACCTCATACTCGTATCCGTTTACAAGCAAAGGAATATCATGCTTTTCTACTACATTACCGTCATTGTCATATACGGTAAGCTCAGTAGGTACATTTATAGGTCCGAATACTACGGAGCCCTTATCTCCAACAAACTTAGCGTAATTGGCAGGATTCTGTGTATCAAATGCACACTTTACGCGAGCTTTATTGCCATTCTTGTAGGTGATAACGATATCATCGTGAAGGTCTACACCCTGCTCTGACAATTCGCAGTCAGTCTTAACAGATGCAATATCATATCCCCAATACATAGCGGGAACGGTAAGTGAATATATTCCGAGGTCAAGAAGCGCACCGCCTGCAAGCTCGGGCTTTTCCATTCTGTCGAGTCCGCGTACATTGATAGCAAAATCATCCTCACAGTAATTTATTTTACCGATTATTCCGCTTTCAAGTATTCCCTTGATAAATCCGTATGAAGGCTGATATCTTGTCCACATTGCTTCAGCCAGCAACAGATTCTTATCCTTTGCAAGCTTTAAGAGTTCCTTGGTCTGAACAAGGTTTCCGCAAAATGCCTTTTCTACGAGACAATTACGACCGTTCTCAAGGCAAAGCTTTGTATTTTTATAATGCTCGGAATGAGGAGACGCCACATAAATAAGGTCAATGTTATCATCCTTAACCATATCCTCATATGAACCGTAAGCCTTCTCAACGCCCCACTTTTCAGCAAACGCCTGTGCCTTCTCAAGAGAACGAGAAGCTACCGCATAAAGCTTTGCCTCATTAGGAATTCCCTTAACAGCCTCTGCCATTGCATTTGCAATATTACCGGCACCAAGTATTGCCACATTAATAATCTTATCCATTGCTATACCCTTTCTTTTCACTATGTTCTGAAAACAGACTAATCTGCATACTATAGTTTTCAAAATAATGCGTCATTACGCAGAAAGACCTAAATATTATTATATTTCACAGCAATAGAAATATAAATCAGAATTGTTCGCATATTATGTCTGTTTATTTCACAAAATATCGTTATTACTATTATTCAGTTTAACAAAAATCTCCAGGAATATCAGTTGCTCAAATGCCCTCGAGCAGAATTTCGTTTCCTAAGTAAATAAGTATCCTTTTTTTCTGTTATTATATATGTAAC
>JAKSRU010000182.1 GCA_024403475.1 Lachnospiraceae bacterium
GAAATCGTGATTTCCATCTTACCACCAGCCCTTCAATGGATATTCTTATCTCTTCAAATCTTGAGAGACTTATTTATCGTATTGCAGGTAACAATGCTGACAGAAACCGTGAGCTTATGGCTGACCTTTCTTCAAAGGGTATCTATACAATCACTGACGAAGAGAAGAAGGGACTTGCAGACTTCTATGGCGGATATGCTGACGAGAAGGAGACCGCAGATGAAATCGCAAGAATTTACAAGGCATGCGGATACATTATTGATACTCACACCGCAGTAGCTTCAGCTGTATATCAGCAGTATGTTGCCAAGACCGGCGACCAGGCTAAGACTGTAATCGCGTCAACTGCTTCACCCTTCAAGTTCACCAGAAGCGTAATGAATGCTATCGATGAGAAGTATGATTCATGGGATGATTTCGCACTTGTTGACGAGCTTTCAAAGATTGGTAATGTTAAGGTGCCTCAGGCTATCGAGGATATCAGAAGCGCAGCGGTAGTTCACGACCATCAGTGTGATATCGATGAAATGCCTTCTGTAGTAAGAGGCTTCTTAAAGTAATTTATCAACACAATTTGATATTTATATTAAAGACAAAAAAGCAGCTTCGTGTTAAAATTGATACGGAGCTGTTTTCTTTTTTGCTTTATGAAAGATTAGGCTTAATAATACTTACAGGTGAGGATAAATATGACAAACGAAGAGATGCTTTCTCATGTAGATCATACTCAGCTTAAGGCGTTTGCTACTTGGGAAGATATAGTAAAGATTTGTGATGAAGCAGTTCAATATAACTGCGCAAGTGTATGTATTCCGCCAACTTATATCGCGAGAGTTCATTCTGCTTATCCGATGCTCAATATATGCACAGTTGTAGGATTTCCTTTGGGATATGCGGTTACGGAGGCTAAGGTCGCAGAGACTGAAAGAGCGCTTGCAGACGGATGTAACGAGATAGATATGGTGGTCAACATTTCAGATGTGAAAAATGGCGACTATCTGATGGTGGAGGAAGAAATTCGTACACTAAAGGCTGTTTGCGGCGGGCATATTCTCAAGGTGATAATCGAGACCTGCTACCTTACGGATGAAGAAAAAATTGAAATGTGCCGTGCAGTGACCAACGCAGGCGCTGATTTCATAAAGACCTCAACAGGCTTCGGTACCGATGGTGCTACAGTGAAGGATATCGAGCTGTTCAAGGAGCATATCGGCCCCGGTGTAAAGATTAAGGCAGCCGGTGGAGTATCAACACTTGAAGATTTGGAGAAATTTATTGAACTCGGATGTGAACGAGTAGGAACATCAAGAGCGGTTGGACTTGTGGCAGGTAAAGTATCTGCATCAAATACATATTAAAAATATATTGGAGGCATATGATGGAAGGATTTGTTATTTGTAGTCAGTGCGGCAAGCAGATAGTTGCCGGCAAAAAGTTTTGTACAGAGTGTGGAAGCCCTATTCCTGTAAACAGCGTTACTATTCCTGAGGTTCAGGAAGTTAATAATACTGATGATGACGCCACAGTTTCATTTAATCCGGCAATGGTTCAGCAGGAGACATCGGTGGTTCTTGAGAAGCCCGCAGAGGTACCTGTAGTTGATACCGTAGCTGCTAATGTTGAGGCACCTGTAGTAGAGCCTGTTGTGCCTGTCGTTCCCGTGGTTGAGCCTGTCGTTCCCGTGGTTGAGCCTGCAGTTCCCGTTGTAGAACCTGCAGTTCCTGTGGTTGAGCCGGTAGCACCCGTTGTAGAACCTGTAATTCCTGTAGTCGAGCCTGTAGCTCCTGCAGTAGAGCCTGCAACTCCGGTGGCTCCTGTAGCAGTTGAAGCCGTTGCTCCTGTGGCACCTGCTATGGCAGCAGCACCCTCGCCGGTAGCACCTGAGGCACCAAGTGTTAATATGGCCGGTATGTCAGCGGCTCAGCAGTATGAAGCAGCTATGGGGCAGAAGGTAACAGCAGTAGAGCCCAAAAAGGAAGCTCCCAAGGCTAAACCTGCAGATAAAAAAGCAGATATTCCTGCTGAGTATAAGCCTGTTAATATGTGGGGTTATTATGGCTTGAGTATTTTGCTTAAGCTGCCTGTTATCGGCTTTATCTGCACCTTTATATTTGCATTCGCTCCTAAGAATAAAAACATCAAGAATTATGCCAGATCATATTTTTGCGAATGGATTATTACCGCAATAGTGGTTATTCTGGTATTGGTATTGATTTTGTTTGCAGGCGGTGCTATTCTTACAGCACTCGGCGGAATTGTCGGTGATGAATCAGCACTTGACGGAGCAGGCGAGATTATTGAGTCTATTCAGAATATGTTTGGAATTTAATGTCTGATTATCAGTGAGTGCAAGGATGCGTCCCTGCACTCATTTTTTGCTTTTTTGAGAGCGAAAACTAAACAGATGAAAAGCGGAGATTTTATGTATAACGATTTGATAAATGAGAGATTAACGCATTTGAGAGCGGCAATGAAAAGTAATGAGTTGGATTATTATCTTATTACCACTGCTGATTATCACAGCTCTGAATATGTGGCTGATTTTTTTAAGGCAAGAGAATATTTCTCAGGATTTACCGGCTCTAACGGTGATTTGCTTGTTTGGGAAAAGGGAGCAGCTCTTTGGACTGACGGCCGTTACTTTTTGCAGGCTGAGGAGGAACTTGAGGGTACAGGAATAGCTCTTATGAAAATGGGTGAAAAAGGGGTGCCGAGCATAGAGGAATTCCTTGAAAAGAATATGCTGCCCGGAGAGCGTCTCGGAACTGATGGAAGATGCATTCCTATCAGTCGCGGCAACAGGCTTACGGATACATTATCGAAGGTTAATAAAAAAGCATGTGCAGATGCGGAAAATCCGTATGAATGCAGCCTTATATGGGATGTGGATTTGGCTTCGGCTGCCTGGAATGACAGGCCTGATCTTCCTTCGGAGAAGATATGGTTTATTGATAGCTCAAACGTAGGAGAAAGCAGAGCAAAACGGCTCGAGAGAGTGCGTGATAAGCTTAAGGCCGAAGGTGCAAAATGCCTTGTGCTGTCTTCCTTGGATGATATTGCCTGGCTTTATCTGATGAGGGGAAACGATATAGAATACAACCCGGTCGCACTTTCTTATTCGATAGTATTTGAGGACAAGGCCCTGCTTTATATCAATACCGATGCTGTTTCAGCAAGCGATGTTGAAGCATTAAAGACAGATGGAATTGAAGTGAAGGCTTATTCTGAAATTGTAAATGACCTAAAGACAATTGATGAATATATAGAAGCGGATGGAGCAATACTGGCAGATCCGGACAGATTATCGTATGCGCTGTATATGAGTATTACCGGATGTGGGGATATGAAAAACAGACTGGTACTCAAGACCTCACCCACTGTATTGATGAAGGCTGTAAAGACTGCGACTGAGATAGAGAATGAGAGAACGGCTCACATAAAAGACGGTGTGGCTGTGACTAAATTTTTGTATTGGCTGCATTGCCTGCGTGAGGACCCGTTGTTTGTTTCGGGTAAAAGAGTAGTGACCGAGATGGAAGCTGCTGAGGTCTTGCTTGAATATAGAAAGGCTCAGGAGGATTTTATAGAGGAGAGCTTTGCTCCGATTGTAGCTACGGGTGCACATGGGGCGATTATTCACTATGAGGCAGATGTTAAGAGCAATGCTGCTATCGAAAAGGATGCTTTTTTGCTTATGGATACCGGCGCGCAGTATCTTCAGGGAACAACGGATATTACCAGGACCTTTATGATGGGGAATGCGAGCGACGAAATGAAGAAGCATTATACCGCGGTATTGTGCGGCAATCTTGAGCTGGCTGACGCATATTTTCCTGAGGGAACCACCGGCCCCAATCTTGATGTTTTGGCAAGAAAAGCTCTGTGGAAGCTAAAGCTTGATTACAGACACGGGACCGGACACGGAGTAGGATACCTTCTTAATGTACACGAAGGGCCTCAGAATATTAATCAAAAAGGACGCCTCGGCAGGCTGGGAACTGCCTTTGAACATGGTATGATTACTTCGGATGAACCGGGGGTATATATTCCCGGAAAATATGGCATTCGACTTGAAAATATGATGGTGTGCATCAAGAGCGGAGAGAGTGAATACGGGGAGTATTTTGGCTTTGATACTCTTACAATGGTTCCGTTTGATGCCAGAAGTATCAGCGCGGAGGATATGTCCGAATATGACATTGAGCTATTAAACAAATACCATAGAAAGGTATATGAAACCATAGCAGAATATCTTACTGAGGATGAGAGAGCATGGTTAAAGGCAGAAACAGCACCGATTGCCAAGAAGCTGTAAATTCTGTATTAGGAAAATATCACAAATAAACGCATTTTATTAATGATAATTTATACTATGTAAAATTTGCGAAAACGATACATATTTATTGACAAATTTTGCCTTTTTAGTAAAATGATATCTAGGTAAATTTGCGTTTTGGTTAGTTTATAACACTAATCTTAAATGCTAGATAATAAATTGACCTAAGAAAGGAAAATTGCAACATGAGTAACATCGATTTAAGCCAGTATGGCATCACCGGCACTACCGAGATCGTTTACAATCCTTCTTACGAAGTACTTTTCGAGGAAGAGACCAAGGCTGGTCTTGAGGGATTCGAAGTAGGACAGAACACCGAGCTTGACACTGTTAACGTTATGACAGGTGAGTTCACCGGACGTTCTCCTAAAGATAAGTACATCGTTATGGATGCTAATTCAAAGGACACCGTATGGTGGACTACCGACGCTTACAAGAATGACAACCATCCTATGACCGAGGAGACTTGGGCAGTAGTTAAGGATCTTGC
>JAKSRU010000183.1 GCA_024403475.1 Lachnospiraceae bacterium
ATAAAGTAATCAACTTATAAAATTTGAGCTTTTAACTCAATCAATAATTGTGGCTCCTATGTCCCATGCCACATTCGGTAAATATTTGCATAAGAACTTTTCGTTCGCTTGCGTTAAAAATGTATCATTACTAATCTATAAGTGTCAAGCAAAATATTAGAATCCGGCGTATTCTTCAAGCTGAGCAGCGCCGTAAAATGCATACTTAGGCTTGTATACTGCATCAAAAAGCAAAGGACATGCTGATTTTCTCCAAGACATAGAATCGCAGTAGCCCCAGAAGGTAAGCGCATCTGAGTTAAGCGTTCCGTTATCTACTCTCTCAAAGATTCCATTGATAAGGTTATAATAAAATCTTCCCTGCTTCTTGAGATTATCCTCTGTAGGAGTCTGTACATTCTGCCATGAACCGAGGCATACATCAAGCTCAGTAATCTGAACCTTTAAGCCTGTAGCTGCAATAGCATCCAAGGCAATAAAATATTTGGTAAGCTCATCGGAAGTATAAAGATGTGCCTGAAGGCCCACACCATCTATAAGGTATCTGCCGTTCTCATCCTTAAGAGTATCTACAAATTTAGTCAATGTAGAATACTTATACTGCTCATTATAATCATTGTAATAGAGATCAATAGATTCAGGAGCATACATATCCGCAAAATAGAACGCATAGTACAAGAAATCCTCGCCCATTGTCTTGTACCAATAGTTGTTCTCTTCTCTGATGGTTCCGTCCTCCATCCAAGCCTCGTTAACAACATCATAAGCATAGAAAAGATCGATATAACCATACTCTTCCAGAAGTGAGAACACCTGGCTGATATAGCTCTCCATACGTCCGATCATTACTTCCTCACTCACAAGGTCCTTGGCAGTATCAAAATCCTCATAAAAAATCCATGAAGGTGTCTGACTGTACCAAACAAGAGTATGTCCGCGCACTGCCATATTATTGGCTTTAGCCCAATCCAGCATTTTAATCATATCGCTGTTGAATTCAACAACAAGCTGACCGGCAGCCTTGCTTTCATTCTTGTTAAAAATATAATCAGGCTTCATAGCGTTTTCCATGGTAACACTGGAAAACTGACTGGTAATACGATTGCTGGCCGCATCGGTATTAATCATGGTAGGTGTAAGACAGGTGCCTACCTTCATTCCGTGCTCAGCAAATACATCTCTCAAAAATACTTCAGGTGCTTCCTCGGTCTGTTCGGAAGCATCTGTTTGTTCTGTGGCATCTGTTTGTTCTGTGGCATCTGTCAGTTCAGTGACATCAGTCACCTCTCCTTCAATAATACCTTCTACATTTTCGTTGTCTGTTGAGGTACAGCCCGACAACACGCCACAGCATAAAGCTATAGCAAGGCCAATAGATAATAACTTCTTTTTCATACCTTCTCCTTATAAAAACTTTTTTCATAATTTATCGAAACTTTCACTGTATTTGTTTCCCACGCAAATACACCAAGATGTCCCCCCGAAATCTTGATTTCGATAAGATAAGAATAGATAAATCGCTTTTGTTTTTCTTCTCACAATTTGCTATTTTTTATGCCTAAAAATGCTAAAAAAACCCGACTCTCATCGAATCGGGTTAATAGTGAAATAACGTTA
Organism: Lachnospiraceae bacterium; assembly: GCA_024403475.1. GTDB lineage: Bacteria > Bacillota > Clostridia > Lachnospirales > Lachnospiraceae > AC2028. Next base: position 1,618 of record JAKSRU010000183.1, read on the forward strand.
TATTTTAAAATAATTTTCTGATAAGGTTTATTGGAAATTTTAATGCATATATCGGATCAGTATTGCCCGTATATGACAATAACTCAAGCGAATTTGATTCTTCCGACTCATAAGTAAAATAATCAGCAGTATTGCTTTGAGATGCCCCTAAATGAATCTTCCTGCTGTCAGCGCTATATACAATCTCACACTTAAACGCATTTAATGCCTCATTTATTTCCGTACCGTACTGATCAAGCAAAAATGCAGAATACGAGCCACCGTAGAACAGCTTAACCAGAACATCTGCTTCGAGCTTATTAACACCATACTGCTCGGCTACAACATACAATGCATCCATCGAATCCGGGTCAGCACACATTGCATCTAAGGCCTCCTCGATACTGTCCTCGTTTACATACATCTTCATAGTAGTACCGTCAAATTCAAACATAAGCTCGGCCGGAAAATATAATGAGTATCCGGACAATCCCATTTCCGAAGCAATCAAATCTCCAAAATCATAAGTAGTCGACCACTTTCCTTCAATATCCGAATACATTAGCGCGGTTATTTCCTCAAGCTTAGCAGTTAATTCATCCTCCTCCGGGAAATAATCAAAAGCCGAAATAATTAACTCCCTTGCCGATTCATATTTTTCTTCCGCAATCAGCACATCCGCTTCTGCTATAAGTTCAGCAATATAGCTTTGCTTGCAGCTATCCTCATATTGCAGTGCCTTATCTATATAAAGCTCGTCTATCTCAGACACCTTACGGAAAAACTCTATAGCGCCAAGATAATCCCCTGCTTCCATGAGTTCGATACCTTTATCATAATCAATTCTCGATTGATGTATAGTCTCGACTTCTTCGAAGAGTTTCTTGGTCTTTCTGTGATAGCTTAATACCGATTCCATTACCAGCTTATAATAATCGGCTACGTCATCATACTCGACTTTTTCCTTCAGATAATCGTCATGATAATCCTTTGCAACAGAATACAAGCTCTCCTGTATAGCCTCTGTCTGTTCGTCCTTCAATCTGTCATACAGTTCATCATACAACGCCGTAACAGTCTGGTAATCCTCAGCTTCAAGAGCCCTGTTAATCCTGTTGGCAGGTGCAAAATACCACATTAAAAAACCTCCGATTGCACCCAAAACGAGTACAATCGGAATTACTATAAACAATATTCTCTTAATCAGTGTTTTTTTCTTTGCCAAATTATTATTCCTTATTTGCCAAATACAATACCTGTTAAGCAATAGTTACTTTTTCTCAAAAAAGTTTCTCATCTCTTCCATTGGAACAGGCTTTGAATACTTAAATCCCTGAATATAATCTGCTCCGCATTCCACACAAAGCTTTTCATTATCTTCAGTCTCTACGCCTTCATATAACAGCTTGTAATTCAAGTCTCTGAAAGCCTCCGAAAGATGACTCATCATCTTAACAATCTTGTCATCCTTCTCTGCTTCAAGCAGGAAAAATCTGTCAAACTTAACAACGTCGACATCATAGCGCACAATACGGTCAAGATTAGAATAACCGGTTCCTACATCATCCAGGTATACAGTCATTCCTGCCTTGCGAAGTGCCTCGATTCTGCTCTTAACAATCATAAAGTCACTTTCAGTTTCAGTCTCAGTAAGCTCAATTCCGATTAGTGAAGGGTCTACATCATTGCGTCTGATAATTTCAAGTATGTTCTCTACAGCTTTTTCCGGCATAATATCAGAGGCAGTGAAATTAACAGAAATTCTCTCAAATACATAGCCGTCCTTCTCAAGACTCTTTATCTGCTTACATACCTTATTAAGCATTATTTTTGTAAGAGAATTGATACAGTTGTACTGTTCTGCAAGCGTAATGAACATATACGGCATTATGATACCCTTGTCCCGTATAGTCAGTCTCATTAATGCCTCGGCAGTATCAAATTTACCGGTTTTCAAGTTGCGAATCGGCTGACAATACACAAGCACTCTCGGGTCATCCAAATCACCTATCTTGTTTATGTCCTCAAGATTTTCTCTAATGGTTTTATGAAGCCTTAATTCCTCTTTTTTCTTGTCATCCGCTATTACAATCTTATTCTCCTCCATCGTAACCATCATATATTTTGTGATTCCGATAAAGTCACCTACATTTTCTATAAAATCCAAACCAAAAAGACCTATTATCTTGTAAGGTATCTGATAAATTGAATAATACTTTCCAAATGTATCATTGATGAGACTTAATACTTTTTTGCGTGTATCCCCATTCAATGGATTTTGAGGGATAGCAAGTACATAAGTATTAAAATCGATATTAAACAGAACAGCATCAATTAATAATTTGTGCCAGAATGAATTCAACGCCTTACCAATCTCGTCCGGCAAAGGCTCCAAATCACTGAAGTATAATTTAAGCACCATATAGTCAAGCTTCTTACCTGACTTATACTTTTGCTTAACATAGCTTTCAAAGCTTTTAGCACTCAGAGCACCGGTCTTGTCATCAAAGGGCTTACTGTGAAGCAATATCATCACAACCAGAATCGGCAATACATATGTAAAACTGGTCAAAGAATTTATATTTCTGATTCCCTGATATATCATTACTATTCCGATTAAAATCTCGGTTGCCATAAGACATGAGCGCAAAGATCTGATCAGGCGCTTAGAATATGCTACAAGCATAATCATAAGCAATAATACGGTATACAGATATACTAAATTGTACGGGCTTGCCATCGTATCTGACCAAGCACCATTTTCGTAATAAAAGCCGAATTTGGTAATAGGTGAAAGCGCATCCATTACAATAGCAGCAATGAACAGCGTTCTCGTCAGATAAGTAACAAACGTGATAAACCGGTCCTTAACCGCCAGCATATCTTTCAGGTAATAAATAAAGCAATACTGACATATCATAAAGCTGATATGGTATAAATCACGAAGTACTATTAGCAAGGTCACATGTTCGCTAAATTGCTTTGCAACAATGAAAAAAACAATATTCGCGGCCGAACCCAGCACAATAAAATGCAAAGCTCTTTGTAAAAACAAGAACTTTACATCCTTTGAAAAATATAGAACTCTTGCAACAATGATCAACAAAACAAGACAAGTTAATATCGAGATTCCATCTCCGACAGGAGTATAGTTTGCAACTAACTGTTCCGCACTCATTAATCAATCTCCGATTAATATTCTTTATCTATCAAGTCTTAAAAA
>JAKSRU010000184.1 GCA_024403475.1 Lachnospiraceae bacterium
GGTAAAAGGGAAACAGGTGTGAATCCTGTACGATCTCGTCACTGTGTAGTGGAGCCTGCTATGAATTATGTCACTGAGTAGTTTATATAACCGCTTGGGAAGACAATAGCAGACGATGAAGCGAAGCCAGGAAACCTGCCTTTATGTCTAGGTACACATGATTACGAGGACTTAATCGTGCCGTTAAAAGAAAGGCTGATAACCTTTTTGTTTTTGTGTGCCTATTATCGTGAGATATAGGCTTTTTTTATTGCACAAAACGCTACCCGCAAGGGTCTGTTTTGCGTGGAAAAAAGTCTGTATATAAATATCATTTTAAGAGGAGAAAAAAATGAAAAAGAAGTTATTAGCAATGATTCTCAGTGCAACACTTGCAGCAGCTTGCCTTGCAGGATGCACAGCAAATGAGGGAGAGACAAACACGGACGCAGATACTACTGTTACCGATACAGCAGATACTGAGGCAGAAGCACCTGCAGATGAGAACCCTGTCGATGATGCAGAGGCACAGGCTGCGGCAGATAAGGAAGCAGCAGATGCTGTGGCAGCACTTATCGATGCAATCTATGTTCAGGAGAGAACCGAGGAGACTGATGCGCAGTGTGCAGCAGCTAAGGCAGCATGGGATGCTTTGACAGATGCTCAGAAGGAGCTTGTTGAGGGTGAAGAAGCTGATCCCGATTACTTCGGACGTGATACCGGTGATGCATCCTTAGACGATGCTCTTAATCAGGATGAAATCGGTGAGAATGAAATCCTTGTTGTAAGCTTTGGTACTTCATTCAATGACAGCCGCGCTAAGGATATTCGTGGAATTGAGAAGGCTATCGCGGATGCATTCCCCGAGTGGTCTGTAAGAAGAGCATTTACAGCTCAGATTATTATCAACCATGTTCAGGCAAGAGACGGAGAGGCTATTGATAATGTAGAACAGGCTCTTCAGCGTGCAATTGACAATGGCGTAAAGAATCTTGTAGTTCAGCCTACTCATCTTATGCATGGTGCAGAGTATGATGAGATGTGCGAGGTAATCGCTCAGTACGAGGATCAGTTCGAGTCAGTTAAGATTTCAGAGCCTCTTCTCGGAACTGTAGGAGCTACTGACAATGAGGTAAATACTGATAAGAAGACTGTAGCTGAGGCAGTAGTAGCTGAAGCAGTAGCTGAGGCAGGCTTTGATTCAATTGAGGCTGCCAAGGAAGCCGGATATGCATTTGTATTTATGGGACATGGCACCTCACATACCGCTAAGATTTCATATACCCAGATGCAGAGTCAGATGGCAGAGCTTGGTTATGATAATGTATGGATTGGAACGGTAGAGGGTGAGCCCGAAGCTACCGCTTGTGAGAATGTTATTGCTGCAGTGTCAGAAGCCGGATACAAGACAGTAGTGCTTCGTCCTCTTATGATCGTTGCGGGTGACCATGCCAACAATGATATGGCCGGAGATGATGACGATTCATGGAAGAGTATGTTTGTAGCATCAGGTCTTTTTGATACTGTTGATACTCAGATTTCAGGTCTCGGACGTATCGAGAAGATTCAGGGAATCTATATCGATCACTTGAATGAGGTTATTAAGTAATAAATGAAAAATAGATTTGCGACTATTTGCATTATCGGAGTATTAGCCGGCACTATATGCGGATGTACAACGGCGGGGGATGCTGTTGATAGTAATATACAGGTGGAAAATTCCGATACAGCAGAATTGAATACTGACATGCTTGAAGAGGTTGCAGATGGTTCCTATGAGGGAGGAAGTTCTGTAGAAACGTCTGAGGATACAGGAAGTGTTGATGAAACCGATGTTGTTCCCGAATTTAAGATAGAACTTGAAAATGGAACATATATGGTTGACTTTGATACTGATAGTTCAATGTTTCATGTAAATGAAGCAATGAACGGCAAGGCGCGACTTACAGTTAAGGATAGAACGGCAAGGCTTTATCTGGTAATGCCTTCAAAGAATGTACTTAATCTGTATGAGGGTCTGGCTGAGAATGCAGGAGCAGACGAGGCAAATGTGATATCGCCGGTAACAGAGCTTGTTACCTATGATGACGGTATCACTGAAGAAGTATTTGCTTTTTATGTACCCGTTTACGTGATGGATGAAGAATTTGACCTTGCGCTTATCGGTAAGAAGGAAATCTGGTACGACCACAAGGTTTCGATTTCTAATCCGGAACTGATAGAAGACGGAAGCAGTACTATACAGATAGAGCTTGAGGGCGGAAGCGGACGAGCATATATTGAATCCCCTGTAAAGCTTACCTGCACCGAAGACGGTTATATTGCTACTTTGGTTTGGAGTAGCAAAAATTATGACTATATGATTGTAGAGGAAGAAAAATATCTTCCGATTTTTGTAGATGAGCATTCGGTTTTTGAGATTCCGGTGGCTGATTTGGGTACTCCGCTTTCAGTGATTGCGGATACAACAGCTATGAGTGAGCCTCATGAAATTGAGTATGTGATTACATTTGTTGAAGCTACATTATACTAGTTAACAGATTATCCCATAGCCTTTTAGGTTATGGGATAATTGTGGTTATAAAGATGAGGAAAAAATGAAGAAGTTTTTGTCGCTGATATGTGTATTGTTCCTGTTAACGGGATGCGTCGCACAATCAGACATTGGGAATGCACAGAATAATCAGGCGGATAATTTTAATACGTCTGAAAATGCGGAGGCGAGAATCCCGCAGAAAACCGGAAGTCTGGAATTACTATATGCCGAGCAGTTTTCGGCAGATTTTTACGAGGGCGGATATGTGCATATATTCGTGGGAGATGGAAGCAACTATGTGTTGGTTCCGCAGGATAAGGAAGAGAATACATTAGGATTTGAATCGCCAATCTATATAAAAATGCCATGTGAAAGAATATATTTGGCAGCTTCTTCTGCGATGGATTTATTTCTGCAGCTGGATAGTCTTGATAATATAGCAGCTTGCAGCACGAAGTCTTCGGACTATGCGATGGAAGCTGTAAGGGACGCAATAGATACAGGGAAAATAGAATACGTCGGAAAATACAATGCACCGGATTATGAAGCGTTGCTTAGAAATAATTGCGGTATTGCCATAGAATCAACAATGATTGGTCATACACCTAAAACTAAGGAGCAGCTCGAGGCGCTTGGTATACCGGTATTTGTTGAGCGTTCCAGCTATGAGACAGATCCGCTCGGAAGGCTTGAATGGATAAAACTGTATGGCCTGCTGGCAGGAAAAGCATCCGAGGCGAATACTTTTTATGATGAGCAGATTGAAAGACTTGAACGACTGCAGGATGAGAAGGCTGCAGAGCCGGAAGGCGACTCAAAAGTTAAGGTGGCTTTTTTCTCCGTGACCTCATCAGGATATATTACGGTCAGAAAGCCGGGAGATTATATCTGCAAAATGATTGAAATGGCAGGCGGCGAATATGCGTTAGATGACCTGTTGGTTGAAGAGGACAATGCATTATCTACCATCAACATCGGAATGGAAGATTTTTATCGCGAGGCTGTTGATGCGGATATTTTGATATATAACGGTTCAATTGACGGAGGAATTAACAGCCTTAATGACCTTCTGTCAAAGAGTGAATTGTTTATGGATTTTAAGGCGGTTAAAAATAGCAAGGTATGGAGTACCGGGCTGAATATGTTTCAAGAAAGCAGCAAGACCGTCGATGTGATATGTGAAATGGCTGATGTTATATCCGGAAGCGGAGAACAGCATTATCTGAAGCATTTGGATTAAGAGGAGCATACTTTGAAAAAGAGGATTACAATAATCTTCATAGTGTTAATACTTGCGATACCGGCGCTGTTTTTGCTGAACCTTTTTTCCGGCAGCAGCAATGTTGGCATTAGGGACATGGCGAACATAATCTTTAATCATGACACGCAGAGTGTATTTGGAGTGATTGTATGGAATATTCGTATCCCGAGATTGCTTGAGGCTATGGTGCTCGGCGGGGCACTTGCACTTTCCGGCTATTTGCTTCAGACATTTTTTGCAAATCCGATAGCCGGCCCGTTTGTACTGGGCATATCCTCAGGGGCCAAAATGTGTGTAGCGATGTTGATGATTATATCGGTTAGGCTGTGCTTTTCATTGTCGTCATTGATGATGGTGGCGGTATCATTTATAGGCTCATGCCTGGCAACCGCAATAGTCATTTTTGTCGCAAAGAAGGTAAAAAATATGGCTGTGCTGATAGTATGCGGAGTCATGATAGGCTATGTGTGTTCATCGGTGACGGAGCTTTTGGTGGCCTTTGCGGATGATTCCAATATAGTGAATCTGCATAACTGGTCAATGGGTTCCTTTGCATCAGCTTCATGGAGTGATGTGAGAATAACAGTACCGATTATTGTTGTCGGAATAATGATGGCAATATTACTGTCAAAAGGAATGTCGGTATACATGTTTGGTGAAGGGTATGCGCAAAGTGTAGGTATGAACGTCAGGGTATTCAGAGTGCTGCTTATCGTGGCTTCATGTATTTTGTCAGCAACGGTGACTGCCTTTGCAGGACCAATTTCTTTTGTCGGAATAGCAGTGCCGCATGTAATCAGGACTGTTACTAAAAGCAATAATGTCAAGGTGATGGTTACGGCATCATTCTTAGGCGGTGCGGTATTTTGCCTTTTGTGCGATTTTATTGCCAGAAGTATGTTTGCACCGATGGAGCTTAGCATCAGTACTATTACGGCAGTATTTGGTGCACCGATAGTTGTTTTGATGTTACTGAAGAGAAAAAGATAAGTAAAAGATAAGTAAAAGATAAG
>JAKSRU010000185.1 GCA_024403475.1 Lachnospiraceae bacterium
ACCTTTGCAGTCTTCTCATCGGGATCTGCAAATACAGCGAGTACCATTGCAGGTGAAAGTGCATTCTGAACAAGGTTACCGGGCTCTTCATCCCAGTTAACGATGTCAATCTTCTCACCATTAAGCTCATCAACAATTGCATTTACTCTTGCACCGTTCATACCAACACAAGCACCTACGGGATCAACATTCTCGTTGTTGCTCCATACTGCAATCTTGGTACGGCTTCCTGCCTCACGGGCAATGCTCTTGATTTCTACGGTTCCGTCTGCGATCTCGGTAACCTCGCTCTCGAAGAGGCGCTTAACAAGCTCCGGATGAGTGCGGCTTACATTGATGCGGGGTCCCTTTGCTGCGCTCTTTACATCAAGCACATATACCTTAACTCTCTGGTTGGGACGGAAGGTCTCACCCTTTACCATCTCGCTCTCAGCAAGGATTGCATCAGCGCTGCCAAGGTTAATGCTTACATTCTTGCCAACATAACGCTGTACAACACCGGTAACAACATTCTTCTCCTTCTCAAAATACTGATTAAAGATAACGTTGCGCTCCTCCTCACGAATCTTCTGAACGATTACCTGCTTAGCATTCATTGCAGCAATACGTCCAAACTGCTTAGAGTTAATTTCTACATTAACAACATCACCAATCTGTGCATTCTTGGAAATCTTCTGTGCTGCTGCAAGGCTGATATCCTCAGCGGGATCCATAACATCATCCTCAAGCTCTACAACAGTCTTCTCCGCATAAACTACAAAGTCACAAGTCTCGCGGTTCATTTCTACATGTACATTAGCATTGGTTCCAAAGTTCTTCTCACAAGCCTGCATAAGTGAATTCTCGATTGCATCAAGCATTACCTCGCGGCTGATTCCCTTCTCCTTCTCCAAAATTCCAAGTACTTCCATCAGTTCTGTGTTCATGATTTTTCTTTTTTCCTCCATTTATATATTTAGTTTTAATAGAAATCAATTTATGTGTGTCTGCGCACAAAAGCATGTGCATCAAAAATCTAAAGCAAGTCTGATAATAGCGATATCCTTACGGCCAAACACTTTATCGTCACTTCCTTCAATTGCAATTGTTACTGTGTCCTTGTCAAAACACTTAAGTATACCCTCGAAATCCTTGCACCCGTCTACAGGCTTAAACAGCTTAACCTCTACCTGCTCGCCAATGCTGTATTCGAAATGGCGGTCCTTCTTTAGTGTTCTTCCGAGTCCCGGGCTTGATACTTCCATGATATACGAATCAGCAATAAAATCTGCTTTATCAAGCTCCTCGTTAAGTAATCTGCTTACCACTTCACAATCATCGATAGTAACACCGCCGTCCTTATCGATATAAGATCTGAGGTAGTAATCGCTGCCTTCCTTAACATACTCGACATCATAAATTCTCACGCCGTTAGCTTCTGCAATCGGCTTGAGGATTTCTTCTGTCCTGATCTCATAATCTTTACTCTGAGACATCTGCTTCCTCCACTATGTCGGCTATGATGCTTTTCAACAAAACACCATAATAACAACGTAAGAGTGGCCCTCGAGCCACTCTTACATTAGTTACCATAATTACAAAAATAAGTTTATTCCCTATTTAGTAAAAAGTCAACAAAAATATGCAAACTTTTTATCATAATTGTCTATTTACTACTTTTTCAGTTACTATTTCTTCTGTTATTATAATATTGATTAAGAAAAACACGTTTCATCACGGAGTTAGTGTGAAAAATAGTATGAAAAAGATAGCTTTTTTTGATATAGACGGAACTCTCACATCTGAAATAGACGGGTCAGTTCCCGCAAGCGCACGTGAAGCCATCAGACGTGCACGCGAGGCCGGCAATCTCATGTTTTTAAATACCGGCAGATGCTTTCAAAATGTCGAACCCAGATTTAAGGAAGTCGGCTTTGATGGTTATGTATGCGGCTGTGGAACTCACGTCGTAATCGGCGATAGTCATCCATTATATGTCACCCAGCCTGCAGACAGAATTCACAAGATCATAGATATTGCCAGACAGGCGCAGGTAGATTTACTGCTTGAGTCAAGATACATGGTGATGTTTGATTACTCACATCCTCTTACTCACCCCGTAGCAATTCGGCAAAATCAGCACTTTATTGATAGAGGCTATCCTATGAATACAGATATAGACGCTCCTGATTTTACCTGCGACAAATTTGTATTCTGGTATCAAAATCAGGAACAACTCGCAAAAGTAAGAACTGTATCTGACGAATGGTTCGACTGTATAGACAGAAATGAAACCTTCAAGGAATTTGTTCCCAAGGGCTACAGCAAGGCCACAGGTATCCAATATGTACTGGATTATTACGGACTGCCTCTTGAAGCTGCTTATGCCTTCGGTGACAGCAACAACGATCTTCCTATGCTCGAATATGTTCGCCATAGTGTTGCTATGGGTAACAGCGAGCCTGCCAACTTAAAAGAAAAAGTCGCTCACGTTACTACCAACGCAAGCGACAACGGAATAGCAAATGCACTCGAGGAGCTTGGATTTTTCTAAGCTCCTCTTAATCTATTTCAACACCTACCTCATTTACCAGATTAAGAGTGACATTATTCGCCCATGGATATGTATACAAATATTCTGCAATCTCAACAAGTTCATCCAGTGACTTATCCTCAAAAAACTCTATCTGAAAATCTGAAGTTATCTCTATATATCCGACAATCTCCGCTCCGACTTCGGCAACTGCCTCTTCAACATCCTCTTTATTTGTACCAAGCATAGCACTTATAAGTAACTGATTTTTCACATAGCTGACACCGTATTCCTCATTAAATACAATGTCTGCATCAGAGGCCCCCTTGTAATACAGTTCACCCAAATCATCAACATCATCAGAATCGTCTGTAGAGTCATCCGAATCATCTGTAGTATCATCCGGAGCATCAACATCTACCGCGTCATTCGCATCATCAGAATCATCCTTATCCACATCATCCGAGTTGCTTTTATCCGCCGCGTCATCAGAATCGTCTACAACATCTACCCGCTCATCGATTATTGCATCATTTGCACAGCTGTTTCCGCAGCCGGAAAAATTGACTGCCAAAGCAAGTCCCATCAAGCCGCAACCAATTATATGTTTAACATTTTTCATATCTGTCTCCTCCTAAAACCATTTCAGTTTTCATAGATAAAGACAGTAAGCAGCATTTAATATTTGATGAAATCGGAAATAATTTTCATAACCTCTTTCATAATATCGAGGTTCTTGCATGTATCGTCACATTCCAATGAGTGATTGCAGCCATCATATACATACAATGGCACTTTATGTTCGTCCGACAGTTTCTGTATATCTTCCAAGGTGCTGAACTGATCCCTGCTTCCTATAAATGCTACTGCATTCTTAATTTCCCACTGATATGTATATACAAGAGGAGTAAGCAGCACCAGCTTCATATTGGGCAACTTAAGTTCATCTGCATAGTTTGCCGCCAAAGTAGTTCCTATACTCTTGGCAATAAATACCACTTCCTCATACTCATCCCACTTGATATCTTTCAGCTGCTCATGCGCCTGATCCAGCAGATTAAGCGCTGCCTCACGCATACTTTTTACATCTTTTATATCAAACTTAGGATACTCATACTTGATATTTATGTATTTGTCATACCCCGCTTCGCAAGCTACGTCTCTGCCGTAATACAACAGAGGCTTGTCACAGTGGTAGCCTATTCCCGGGAAAAATACAGCTAATTTTGCCATCTTAATTCTTCACTCTCCGAATTGATTAATAGTACATATTAAAACCATTGGTAAGTCTGTCAACGTATACCTCTCCGGCTTTCTCAAGAGCAGGAAGTATATAGTCTGAGTTGTATCTGATAACAGGAATTCTGTCATATGCTCTCATGTTCATATGAGTAAGTGCCATTTCCATCTGATGCAGGCATTCAAGAGTACCTCTTCCTGTTCCTCCCGCACATGCTACCAGGAGACATCTCTTCTCTGACAGAAAATGATTCTTGACCGCGTCGCATCTTCTCAGTCTGTCAATAAATGCCTTCATGCACTCAGTCATATCAGACCAATATACGGCTGATACGAATACTATTCCGTCAGATTCCTTAAGGTCACGGTATATATCAATGAAATCATCCTTGAGTACACACTCACCTTCGGCCTTGCAATTACCCCATCCGTTTCCGCAGGCGATACAGTGATTAATTTTCTTCTTGTTGAGCCAAATCTCATTAACCTCAGCTCCTGCATTTTTAAGACCATTCATAACCTGTGTTGCTGCGCTATTGGTTAATCCATCGCTGTTAGGGCTTGACCATACTACTGTTACCTTCATTATTTAATCCTCCACACTTGTATTATAAAAACTCATTAATTACTCAAATTTTTAGTTTACACTACTAGTATTACTTTATTTTTTCCATTAACAGAAATAATATATGCATATCGTAGCATATAAAGCGTATGGGTAATACCAAGTTATTGCGCAAATAAAGTGGGCAATTAATATGATACTCATTTTGGGTTAATTTAACTATTTTTTGCATGTTACAGCCAATGTCAATTTGAAATTGGCTGTAACAACATAAATATCCCGCGAATTAGCCAATGGATTTTCTATTTTGGCTGAAACTATAGCAAACTAAGCTATATCACCCAAAGTCTATACTGACTTTGGCTAAAATAAGTATATTTCTTACGTTTACACCCAC
>JAKSRU010000186.1 GCA_024403475.1 Lachnospiraceae bacterium
GAATCTAGTAATCCATCTCTAAGTTTCAATTTCCTAATCCAAATACTTCGCAAACTTTTCTTCTAAAAAGAATTGATATTCCGGATGGTTAATTGCTTCACTATACTCACTTTTAATGATTGATTGTAACCATTTCTCCCGTTTAGAAATAAAGTCATCATATCTTACAATTCTAATTTGGCCAGCCTTTTCAGCTTTTAATATATTGTCTAAAGCATCATCAATAATCTCACAAGAATCAACATATACATTTTTTCTCGATACAATTGCATCAGGAATTTTGAGTTCAAAATCCATATCTTTTTCAACATTTGTACAAGAATAAATATAGCCTCCTACGCCTTCATATGTTTCTTCGAGAGCATTAGGATAATATTCCTCATACTGTAATATTCCTTGCGAATCAAAACCATATGGTCCCCATTTCGACCATACACCTTCGTATATAAATCCCTTTTCTTTGCAAAGCTTTTCTACCGCATTGCTCAGATATACAAATGTATTTTCACGTTTTGTAGAGAAATATACTAATGGAATATTGTGATTTGATATTCTAGGTTCCAAAACCTTAATTCCTTTAATTGGTGATGCATGATAGTACATAACATTCCCCTCTCAAGTTATATTTGATGCGAAAATTTGAATTTGCTTAGACCGTATTGTCAAAATTTGACCTACTAACCAGCTCGTCATACCAATGCTTTGTCATTTCAAAACAATATTACAAAATTCCCTTATTTCATCCATCCTTGCAGCAACATCTTCTTTATGTTCAATAGAGCAAAGACCTAATTTACCACAAGACTCAATCATAAATGTGTCTTCCAATCTCGCCTTAACCGCTTATTTTTTAATCTTAACATATATAAAAATGACGAACAAATATAACTACATAAAAAATCCGGCGCTTATCAACACCGGATTCTCTATATTCATTCCTATTCACGATAATTACTTGCCTGAACCTGCCACATTTCAGCATACTTTCCATTCAGCGCGAGCAGTTCTTCATGACTTCCCTCTTCAATTATTCTTCCCTTTTCAAGCATAATGATTCGGTCAGCATTTCTTGTAGTAGAGAGTCTGTGCGAAATGTAAAATACTGTCTTTCCTTCCGCTGCTTCCTCCATAGCCTTATTCAACTCATATTCGGCAATCGGATCCAATGCACTCGAAGGCTCATCCATAATCAGTATATCCGCATCCTTATAGAACGCTCTGGATATAGCAATCTTTTGTCCTTCTCCTCCTGAAAAATCAGTTCCTTTTTCATCAAATTCCGTTGTTACGGAAGTCATCAGTCCGTCATTCAGTTTTTCCAGACGCTCTGCAAATCCTGCGCGCTCAAGTGAGTTCCTGATATTCTTTTCCGCAGCCTTCAGTTCATCGTCAGAATAATCATCCATTACAACATTCTCGGACAGCTTCGCACCGTATAACTGGAAATCCTGGAAAACTACCCCAAAACGTCTGCGGTAATCCGAAGGCAGATACTCAGCGATTTTCTCACCATGATACTCAATACTGCCCTCTGTAGGATCATAGAGACGCATCAGCAGCTTAATAAGCGTAGTTTTGCCTGCACCGTTATAGCCGACAATCGCCACGTGCTCACCTGGCTTGACATCAAGTGTAATATTGTTGAGCGTATTGGGCATATCCTCTCTGTATCTGAATGATACATTCTTAAGAGACAATCCGCCGATACCACTCGGAACCATTTTACCCTCTTCTATTTCAAGCTTAGGCTCATATGCCAAGAATGCACGTATCTTATCGATATAGAGGCTGTTCTCATGAGTCTGCGAAAACAGGTCTGCAAGCATATTCATGCTTCCGCGTAGGCTTCCCAAATTGTTGAACAATACCACCGCACTGCTGTAGTCAACGGTATGCAGAACTGCTGCCGAATAAATCAGATAGATAATATACAATACATCTGTAATGAAATCACCCACCAGATATACTCTTGCAAAACGTAGCCAGGTTCTTTTACCCGATGCCTTTTTGTTGATAGCAACCATTTCCTTGTTTGCCTCGACAAACTCCTCCTCAAGGTAACGACCTACACCATGATGCATTCTGAGCTCTTTGGCATAGTCCTTAAGATAGAAAATACGGCTTACATAATTTCTCTTTCTCTCCTTGGAATTCACCTCCATACGAACATCATAATTAACCTTGTTAAGTCTCTTTGAAAGGAGGAATCTCAATACAAACGATACCAGTACAAATATGATTCCCTTCCAGTCCACCAACAGGTAAAAAATGCCCATTGAAGAAATAGCAGTGATGCATTGAACCGCATTCTTAAGTGTTGTCAGGAATCTCTCGATTGAATTCTCCGATTCTGATACAGCAAGTACAAACTCATTGTAATAATCGGGATCATCATAGCAGTTTAAGTCCAGCTTCGAAGCCTTTTCAAACATCTGATCCTTGAGCGCTCTATACAGCTTGGGCTTGCTGGTAAAATGCCAGGTATGCGCATAATACCCATCGAATATCATTAGTATGAACATCAATACTGCAATGATACCGACAAATATAAGTGCCTTATATACAGGCTCATGATACTCAACGCAGTGAAGTACATATCTGATACCTAGTGTATGCTCCAAGAAGATCATAAACTCATATCTGAAGGCATCAAATATTGTATAAAGCATATAACCGGGGCAGGTCTTAAAACACAGTTTCCACAGATAGAGGTGATTTTTCAATACGTTCTTCATCACATCACCTCCTCGTACTCGTCATCTGCGAGGTAATTTCTTGCCTGCTTTATGTACATATCAGCATAGCTCTTATTTAGCTTAATAAGTTCCTCGTGGGTTCCGGATTCGCTTACCTTACCACCGCCGAGAAGGTATATCATATCTGCATTTTTTACAGAAGACAGTCTGTGTGAAATGAACACCAGTATATTGTCACTGCAATATTTTGATATATTCTCGAAAAGCCTATATTCTGCAATCGGATCAAGCGCACTTGAAGGCTCATCAAATACCTTGAACGGACTCTTTTTGACAAATGCTCTGGCTACTACTATCTTCTGAGTTTCACCTCCGGATAAAAGCTCACCCTTGTCATCAAATTCACGTGTCAGGATTGTATCCATTCCCTGAGGCAAAGACATAATCTTGTCATATACACCGGCAAGCTCCAATGCCTTCTGAGCTTCCTCTTTGTCCGACTCATCATTATTGCCTTCCTTCATCAGCACATTATCCAACACGGACATAGAAAAGATTCTGTTGTCCTGAAAAGCAGTGGCAAACAATTCACGATACTTCCTAAGCTCGAATGTACGTATATCCTTGCCGTTTAGATATATCTCACCCTCAGTAGGATCATAAAATCTAAGTAGTAGCTTAATTAGTGTAGTTTTTCCGGCTCCGTTATGACCTACCAAAGCATAGGTTTTACCGGCTTCAAACTTCATATTCAGCCCGTCTATAACCTTTTTATCTTTATAGGCGAATGATACATTTCTAAACTCCAGACTCTCGATTACACTTCCGGGATCCTCGCCCTGCATATCCTCGGGAATTTTTTCCTTGTATTCCAGAAAACTCTTCAAGTATTCAATAAACAATCCATTCTGAAAACTTGCGGTAATACTGTCAGTAAAGCCTATCAGTATCCAGGTAGTAGATACCATCATGCTGGTAATAACCGCGAGCTGAGCCAGGCTGAGTGTCTGCGAAACAAGCGCTCTGTACGCTCCGTATGCCAGCATACCTTCAAAGATAAATGTGAATGTAAAATTGACATATAGCCAATGGAAAATTATGCTCTTAACAGTATACTTGCCGGCAACCTTGGACATACCGTCGATAGCGGTTCTGTACTGTCTGCGCATGAGCTTAAAAACATTGGTCAGTCTCAATTCCTTGGCGTACTCGGTCATATACATTACACGATTGACGTATGCCACAGTGCGATTGTGCGGTGCCATGTCTTTGTTTCTTTGATATGCAATCTTACTTACCACTCTATTGAATACAAAGTTGCCTATTACAGGAAACAATATAAACAATATTGAATAGTGGTCTACATTAAACATGTATATGAATGCAAAAACACTGGCAAAGAATCCAAACACAACTCCGAAGAAGGATTCCACGGTAGATGTAAGTCTGACATCCGCCTTCTCCATCGCAAGGGTGTACTTGTCGTAAAAATCACTGTCCTCGTAGCATTCCAGCTCGACATTTACAGCCTTTTTAAGCAATTCTTTGTATATACCCGCATTGATTTTAGGCTCTGTTTCAGGAGTAAATTTGCCGTTGATATAGGCATAATAGATGTTGATACATATGAATACCGATGCGGTGATTCCCACAAAAATCAGCATCCTCGAGAACGCCTCTCCCTTTTCAAGAGAGTTAATTACATACACCATAAAAAAGGCACTGTAAAACAACCACTCGAAGTATCCAATCAGGCGCATCAATCCGCTGTGAATTACCTTTGCAGGCGATATTTTCCACATCAGTTTTAGCGAATAGAGAGTATTGAGAAGGGCCTTGCCGTTCCCAATCTCCTTGGTCTTTTTCTTCTTTTTCATAATCTTCCCTCACTCATTATTTTTAGCAGTATATATAATTAATCAATTATTTGCAAGAAAAAAATCTGACTCAACTAATTGAATCGGATTTCTCTTACATATTCCGATAATACTGTCCATCGGGGGTAGCATTTTGC